>JASCXY010000467.1 GCA_030012235.1 Balneolaceae bacterium ANBcel3
ACTCGCGCATAACCGGCAGCGTTGCGCCGGACCGGGTAAAAGTACTTTGTGTTTAATTTACTGGAAATGTTGAAAAAGGCAACAAATTCACCGATGACCGGTTAATGCGCGTTGTTATGGGAACCATCTGTACAAAATCTGTGGGTGTTGAATAGCACCGGAAACAGCAGAAAGATAACTCCAGGCCTTGCCTGCGACAAACGGCCTCACCCGATTTTGTAAAAGAGTGTGCCTGAAAAAATCGCAACACGCTGCATCCTTAACCGGATGGATCAAAGTCGCTTTACAGCACAGGCACAGGCGCCGTGGGTGATTTAAACACAGTTCGGCAGGCCTTTCGACTTGACCGAATTCAACCAAAGCCCTGGCCCGGCTGTGGGCAGGATCTGTTCGGCATATTGAGAAACTCTGAAAAAATCGACGAATGCAGATCGACTGTGAGTGATTCAAAACCACGGATAACACGGAACTGTCCTAAAAGCCGGGCAAACGAATAGCCTGTCCGGAGGCTGCAGTGAAGTAAAAGCAGCGTTTTCTGAAAAATTCTGAAAATCAGCAACATCTCAAAGCCGGCCTGCCCCGGATGTTAAGGGTGATAATAGAAGGCAAAAGCAATCGGCGCCCCGAAATTTAAACCCTCGATCCAGAAAGAAGCGATCCCTGCACGAGCACTGGCGCAAATGACCCATTCGGCGAAGTCACGACAGGCCTTTTGACTTGACATAATTCATTCAAAGCCCCGGCCCGGCTGTAGGCAGGATCTGTTCGGCATATTGAGAAAACCTGAAAAAGGCGACGAAAGCAGATCGAGTATGAGCGATGCTAAACCACGGATGACACTGAACTGTCCTAAAAGCCGGGCAAACGAAAAATCTGTCCGAAGGCTGCTTGATACAGAAGCAACACAGAAATTATATCGCCAAATTTATTCAACCACTCCTGACCGGCCTGTCTGATCCATCCGACCGAGATCCATGAAGAAGCAATAGTGCCTGACGACATTCTTTGAAAAAGCTGTAAACCCGATTCAAAAAAAACACAAAACCCCAAGCCGTTTGGAGCACTATAACG
>JASCXY010000468.1 GCA_030012235.1 Balneolaceae bacterium ANBcel3
ATATTGTACGACAGGGACATGTACATGCAAATCACTTCTTAATCATTACATGAATGAGGTATCTGTACTATGATGAAAATGAACTATGTATATATGATCATTCCGTTTTTGCTCCTGGGATGCTCAAATGCGAAAAACACACCACAACAGGCGGCACCGATGAATGCGTCGTTTGAATTGAATGAACTGGAATACTTCCAGAATCGGGGAGTAGGCGTTATGCCGTATCTTGATACCTCTCCGGAAAGCCGGCAGGGAGGCATCATAATTGTAACCCACGGCACACGGATTGCTTCCAACGGAGATCTCCGTCTGGAGGCTACCCCCGGACAATGGTCACCGGTACCGGTTCAGCAAAACCGGGTTGTGGACAGGGAAAACCAAAGTGTACGAACCACGCTCAGTTATCCAGACCATGATCAGCACTTGCGCGGATTTAACCCCCTATATTATCCGGATATTGAGTTTGAATATGACGTTACCGTGACGACCAACGGAGAGGAGATCCTGGTAAGGGTGGATCTGGACAAGCCCATCCCCGACGAATGGGTAGGTAAAATTGGTTTTAATATCGAACTGTATCCGGACGACCTTTTTGGAAAATCCTGGCTGCTGGATGATAAAGCAGGTATTTTTCCGAGGCATGCCCCCGGCGTGATGGTTCCGGACGACTGTGAGCCCAATCCTGAAATTGTTCCCACCGGAGATCTTCGCATCTATCGCCCGCTCCCCAACCATTGCGGCGAAGCCAAACCGCTGGCTACAGGAAAATCAATTACCATTGCTCCGGAAGTCGATGAACTTCGCCTGCAGATTGAAAGCAGAAACGGAGAATTGGAACTTCTGGACGGACGCGTGCAGCACCAAAACGGCTGGTTTGTCGTTCGTAGCACGGTTCCTGCCGGTGTCGCGGAAGGCGCCATTGAATGGTCGATCCGCCCTCATGTGATCCCGGACTGGATCTATGAACCTGTCATGCAGTATTCCATGGTTGGATATCATCCCCGTCAGCAGAAAATCGCGGTCATTGAAACCGATCCGAACGATGACTTTGCTTCGGAAGTG
>JASCXY010000469.1 GCA_030012235.1 Balneolaceae bacterium ANBcel3
TCATTTCGAGAGTTAAAAAGACAATAAAAATGACGAAAGGAATACTAAAAAAGAGTGTAGTGGCAGGCCTGCTTATCATTCTTGGAGGAATATGGACAGGAGTGAATGCGCAGCCAAGCGGCTCTCAATCATCCACACAACACTCATCGGATGAATCAGCAACAGAATCAGGGCAGCATCAAACCTCTCAAAATACTTCCTTTTACAGGTTGATGGGGTTTTTGCAACAACAATTTATTTTTAATGAAAACAATTCCGTACCGCATCAATTCAGTATACACCGGGTTCGGGTAGGATTGCAGGGCAGGGTTACCGAGCAGGTTCATATAACGCTCGTGGGTGGATACACCGAACCACCAGACGACACGCCCCGGCTGGTAAATGCTTTTGCCGATTACCATCTGCATCCGATGTTGTCGATTCGTGCGGGACAGTTTTTGGTTCCATTCGGATTAGAGGGGCAGGAGATTATCGCTTTGAATCCGGCTATTGAACGCTCCACGGTTGTCCGCAGAATGAACACTTTCATGATGTTTTCTGATGTAGGAGTGCAGGTTGGCGGCCGTCTTTCAAATTTTGAATATGCCTTTGCTCTGGTAAATGGAGCCGGGGCAAATCGTGCAGAGCAGATTGATCCCAAGGATCTCGTGGGACGTGTTGGTATACGGTTCAATGACCGGCTGAATGTTGGTTTCTCGGGTCATATTGGCCGCTATCAGCCCGACCCGGCATCCACCAAGTATGAATCGAGGTACCGTGGAGGGGTGGATGTGGATTTCTCCGCTTCCGGATTCTTTTTCCGGGGAGAATACTTGTACAGGCAAGATGACCGGCCAGATAATGATGCAATAAAAAGGCATGGTGGATATGGTTTGGCCGGATATGCACTATCTGAACGTCTTGATGTGATCGCACGCTATGAGTATATGGATCAGAATACGCGTTTAAACCGGCAAAATCTTTCTATTGTGACTCTGGGAGCGAATGTCAGTCCCTTTGAGAAAACCCGAATCTCCGCAAATTATGAATTCAGGGAAGATGACCTGAATCCGGGGATGAAGAAC
>JASCXY010000047.1 GCA_030012235.1 Balneolaceae bacterium ANBcel3
ATCCCCAGTGAACGGCTGATCATATAATATGCACCGCCGATTCGAACTCTCTGATCCGTTGCAATCGCGGAAATAGACATCGCCGTCAGGAAGGTAATGGCTGTTGAAATTGTTACGATAATAAGCGTACCCGCCAGCCCTACATTTCCTACCACCCAACCAAACCGAAGATACATGATGACACCAAGGATGGTCAGAATGGATGGTGTGAATACGCCTCCAAACGTACCTAACCCTCCTTCTTTTGATGGCAATACCTCGATCCCCTCGCTATTCTGTTTGCTAAAAAATGGCATAGTTATGGAAAATAGCAGGTTTCATCGTGCTAACAAAGCCAGATTACAGCACCATGCAATATGTCCGTAAGTTTCTGTTTCGAGTATTTCTTAAGCCATCAAAAATTGTACTTCAGAGAAGCGGCGATCACATTGCCGGCTGTTGCAAAGACCGATGTACTGCCGGCGATGAATGCCTGGCCAAACACATTCAGGTCCAGGTCCGTTGCCAGAGACCGTGTAATTGAAGGAGACAGATATACAGCGTTTTCATCGGGATACCATGCCGCAGAAAGGGCTCCGTCCCAAAGCGGATTAAAGGCATATTGAGCCATTACCGTTGTCTGATACTGTGAAAAAGACGGATTGTCCGGCCGCAGAGATTCTCCGATCAAAGAAAAAGACTGACTCCCTCCTTCTTTATTGAATAGAAAACCTGCAATCAAAAAGAGGCCGTTGGAAAACATGTGATCTATTTCTACGGCTGCGATGATATTATTTTGACTGAGGGTATTCTGAGGTGGAGACAAGCTACCGGAATCGATATCCTGCTGCGACCCTGAGCCGGTGAATACCATTCCTTCTCCTTTAAAGCCCAGTTGTCCCAAATGTCCGGCCCAGCCTCCTCCAATGATCAGTTGTTCTCTATAATAGCCGGAAATGAACTGGATATCGTAACCCCTGGTATTAAACGCATAGAGGGCCGCTGCAACCATTTCTTTTATATCACGCGCCGGACGTACTGCTACTTCGATCCTGGAAGCAAAACCGGTGTATCGCTGGATGCGGATAGCATCGGAACCCGGTCTTTCAGGGTAATCAAAATCATACAGTGAATATATATTAAATACATCATTAGGATTGACCAGCGTAGTAACCCCCCAGTTAACGCGTTGTCTTCCCAACCGGACACTCCAGTCCCCGCTCATCCATTCCAGAAAAAGCCTGTCCGGGATATAATGCAGAAACCAGTCATCTTGCTCAACCATCATCCATGAAAGGTTCACCAGTCCGTCATCGGTATCAATAGCCGCAGCATAACCGGGAATATCGCGTACCAGTCCACCAGCAAATAAGCGCGTCCTCATTTCCCAGTTAAAAGTCCATGTCGAAGAAATATCCCATCGCACATTCAATCGTTGCTGCATCCGGTACTCCCACCAGTCGTGCTTTCCCGGGTCGATCCATGGTACCCCCATATCTGGTATTTCGGCAGATAGACGGAGAGGCAAACCCTGAACATAGCCGCGGATTTGAACGTTATCCGGCAGGGCATAGGATGGCAGAGTCCCCATTAAACACATTCCGAGAATACCTGTTAACAGCCATATTTTTCTCATGGTTTTCTTTTCTTAACCCGAATTAATAGCTTCTTTATCATCTTTTATTGGAAAATATAAACAACTCAGAAGGCACGCCCAATCAAAAGGATATCATTTAAAATTTTCCTGGTTCATCTTTTCGACCATATTTTTCAATGTACTTTTTACCAGTATTCTATGGATAGGTTTAACCGGGAAGAAATAAAGCTTTCCGAAGAAATTATTAAACGTTACGGCTGTAGTGATAGCCACCTTTTTATCCAACGCTTGCTCACCAGGTTCCATTAAAAGCGAAACTCTGAAATTGAGATGTTTATCGTTTTCTCCAAGAATCATTTCATGATCGCATAGGTCGCAGATGCGAAACATGCCAGCCCGTTCACCTATTTCATACTTGGGGCGCTCATTTTCCACTTCTTCATCCCTTAGGTGTATGGATGTTTTGAGGCCGAATACGTTAACGACCCGATCTCTCAGAGTTAGAAGAACATCGGCATACCTGGGTCCGCTGGTCAGAAAAAGGACCAAAAGCCTGTTAATATCTAATGCTTGCTCTTTATCAGTAACCTGGCTCTGATAACTATCTACGTAATCAAATGTCGCTGATTGTTTCTGTAAAAGTGAGCTGAGAGGAAGGTCTTTGTTAGCTGCGATCATATTCGATATCCAGGTTTAGCAGGTTATGTTGTTTCATGTCCGTTTTCATCATCAAATGGGGTCCTTAAACATACGCCCTTATCCGGGCTGAATTATCCCCCTCATCAGATTAAATAGAATCATAGCTGCAAATATCAATATGATGACTCCTGAAACAAGGTCTATCTTTTTCAGCAGGTGTTGGTTCATGTTTTTCTTTACTTTTACTGTCAACCCACTCAGAAACAGCCACCAGATACAAGAACCTGCAAAAACCCCTGTCACTAATTGAGCGATGGGCAGATACCCATTCAAGGAATCAGACAAACCAAGTCCTGCAAACACGGCTATAAAGAAAAGGATCGTCAGTGGATTCGTGATCGTTAAAACCAGGGTGGTCACATAATCCATCAGAAGCCCTTTATTCTTTACCGGTGAAAACTGTATTTCTTTTTTTTCTCTTGTGATTGTTTTGCAACCGATATAGACTAAAAAAAGGAGTCCAAAGAGTTGGATCCAGGTACTTTGATGAATTAAAAAAGCAGAAACAGCCGTTAGTCCGAGGCCGGCTATGAGCCCATATATTAAATCGGCCGTTGCAGCACCCAGTCCGCTTACAAAACCAGCTGCAAAGTTTTTATTTATGGTTCGATTAATGCAGAGAACACCTATCGGCCCTACCGGAGCTGCGACAGAAAAGCCGAGCACAATACCCTTAAATAAAAATTCCAAAATCGTTGGTTTTAATAGTAAACGGTCAATCAAACTAAATGGACATAAGGATATACTACGATTTTGGCACGCTAAAAGTTTCGAAATTTATTAGCTTTTTTCTTGAATCATATGAGCATCTTTTATTTTTTTTCTTTTTCCAATTTAATGGATTGTTCTCTATGTATTTAGAAATATTTTTATATGCTTTTTGATTACGGATAATGTGATCGTGATATCGTGCTTGCCATGCGAAACCAGCGTTTATTTGGCGGGCGTTTTTGGTTACACCAACTTTAAAACCACGAATGATGGAACCCAAATTTTCGGATTGTGGCCCAAATTGATTTCTTGTCCGATTCGCGGTGGTTCGTTCCGGTTTTGACGGATGTACCATGGGCGACGGATGTACCATGGGCGACGGATGTACCATGGGCGATGAACGTAGAGACGCAAAATTTTGCGTCTCTACGTTCGTTTGCGTTTCCACGTTCCTGGCGTCGCCACGACCCGTGGTACATGTGTCGCGATCACCGTCGGAACCGGTATCGCATTCGTGCCCCGTTTTTTTATTTATGATAATGATTCCGTGTACATGATTGGGCATGACGATATGCGCACCCAATTCAACAAACGGAAAATGACGGGGAATTTCATTCCAGCATGAATGGGCAATATGGCCTATTTCAGATAATTCCATTCGGCCATCCACAACATCCCCAAACCAAAAAATATTATTCTTCGTGCATAAAGTAACGAAATACGCACCATTCCAGCCATAGTCCCAAAATGGTGCCCGAGCCGAAGGAATCCTGTATTTTCTGATAAATTTATCCAACCGTATCTCTCTTTCTTTTGCTTTTTTTATTGAAACGGAATTCATTTTTCTGCTTTGTTTCATGCTTCAGAGACGCCCTCACTTTGCATCTCTCATTTAAATAATAATCCGAGATAATCTGTTCGCTCAATATCCGGCACCGGGTATTCTATTCCAATTTGGCTTGTATCCATTTTCTGTCAGAAAGCAGGATACATCCATATAAATTACCTGTCGTTAGAAAAGAGTTAAACCCAAACAGGACACGTTTTGGATAGAAACATTCACACCTTCCCCTTGCCCATTTCATTAAATACAGTCAAAAGGTTCAAATTTGACGTTAATGTCCCGATCTAAACAAAACATGATTGAGCCGCTGAAACATATCATTTCACCCTAATCTGTCGTACATATGCCTCTCTTCCAACGTATTATGATCACCCTTACAACATGGACAACAGGTTACTTCATCCTTGCACATGTAAATGTTAGAATTCGGATTCTTCTGGTTGTTCCACCAACGAATGGTTCTTCCTTCGCTTTCTACTAAATGAGGCTCAATATGTTATAAGGAGATAACGGGATGCATCTACGCGTAAATGTTTCTGACGTTTTTCAAATATTCACGAATTCTACTCTTTCTGCAGGCCGTGAGTCTCTCTGAGGATTTCTTCCTGAGTACCCGTATAGTTCAAAATGGAGGCAAATCCAACTTCCTGCATAATTGAAGCAGCCATACGGCTTCTGTTGCCCGTGCGACAATACAAAAGATACGTTTGGTTTCGATCCAAAGGATCGATTAATTCCAAAAAAGAGGGATCCTGCAGGTTGATTAGTTGAGCTCCTTCAACGGTTCCTGATTGCCACTCTCCGGGAGTACGTATATCGATAATAATTACTTCGTTGTTGCTTAATAGTCCGGCAACTTCTCCGGGCTGTACATCCACTACGCCAGGGGGCTTCTCTGCCTTGGTACAACCCATTACCAGGGTTAACCAAAGTGTAAGCAATAACATCATTTCCTTCATCATCTTTTTGTTTTTTTGATTCGATGAAAATAAATTCCGAAAATAAAACGGTAAAAACATAGAATATGTATAAAAAACCTTAATATTCTTTTAAATCTCCTCGTCTTTTACGTATATTTACATTCGAAAGGAGATATTCTGGTGCTGATTATGTATATAGCATTACTGTAAACGGGCGTGGGTTACCGATCAGAAAAATCGGCCTTCTCTTTTCATTTGAAATCCATTTGTACCTCCAATTATAATTCAGGTCGACCGGGTTTCTTTGCATCGACATTGTTGATATGTCTTTCTTTTGAGTTTATTGGTACGTGATTTAAAAAACATGCAATTATTTTCAGGAATTCAACACTCAAAAAAAGAGCGCTATTCTCCGGAGATCGCTTTACTATCGCAGAAACCCCCATGTGAGGCCAATCACTGGACAGAAATTATTGCACTTATCGCCGGTGTCACCGGCCTGCTTTTATGCGGAGTTGTTCCTTCTTCCTTTCATTTGGCTTTGGTCGGCTTTTCCGGGTGTCTGACGTTTGCTTTGCTGCATTCGATTTTTAACACTTTTTATCACCATATCCCATCTGAAAAGACCAAAGACTGCAAGCGCCCGTATTTTAAAGCTGCGTGGACAATGAGTATTGCCCTGACATGTCTTTTTTTATCTTTTTTTCTGGCTCTGAATTTAAATGATGCCTATAAAGACCATCGTGCCTTCTCCCGATATAAGGAGCAGTTCCACAACAACGAGTTTCTAACGTTAGTTTTTTATGATCATATTCATAGAAAAGATCCAACATCTATATCTTTGGCGCTGGACTCTGTCTATATACCAAAATGGAGGCATAATCTTCAGCTTGCCCGTTCCATGAAGCAACTCACCCATCTTGGAACGCAGGAACAACAAGAGGCTATGATCATGTACGATTATGCCATTCTCAGAATTCAGGCTTTAGAAACTCTTCAACATGAAATCACCCACGGATGGGACATAGAGTCACGAAATCTGATTGAACTGCATAAAAACATAGAGCAGCTCTCCATCGCTTTCAGTAATGAACCCTCCAGAGGCAGAAATCTGCCCTCTTTTAAAGAGTAACCTGTTGTGTAACACAGTGAATGGAGCCCTGCCCCCAAACCAGGTCACGGCAATCAATTCCTTTGATATATCGATCCGGAAACACCGATTGAAATAACTGCAAAACCTTATCATCGTAGCGTTCATCGTAAACCGGGACCAATACACATTTATTCGCAATATAAAAGTTCATATAACTTGCGGGTACATGGTCAGAGCCATCGACTGTCGTCCCCTTGATTTTGGTGTTGGGCAACGGTACTTCAACTATTTCAAACGGCCTTCCATGTACATCCGTAGCTTCTGATAAAATTTCCCAATTCTCTTTAAGTACAGCATAATTAGGATCTGACGGATCATCACTTACTGCAACAAAAACTTCTTTTTCCGAAACAAAACGCGCCAGGTCATCAATATGGCCATCGGTATCATCTCCTTTGAGCCCGTTTTTCAACCAGATCACTTTTTGGACTCCAAGATAGGTTCTCAGTACGTCTTCTATCTGCTCTCTGTTCATGTCCGGATTCCTGTTCGGATTTAGCAGTACAGATTCGGTAGTGAGGACACATCCCGCCCCGTTGACATCTATCGAACCACCTTCAAGGATTACTTTTGTATCGACTACCGGATAATCCAATAACTTCCCGATGTTCTCTGGAATGGCATTGTCTGAATCGTAGGGTGGATATTTCCCGCCCCATGCATTGTACTCCCAGTTTAAGAACACGACCCGGCTTCCATCGTCCGTTTTTTCACGTACAGAAATCGGACCATAATCCCGAATCCAAACGTCATTTACAGGCATTCTGATAAGGCGTACTTTATTCCAGTCTACATCCCGGTTTTGAATAAGCGCGGCAGCAGCCTGTTGAGCCTGCTCATTGGCCACCAATACATCTACATGCTCATGGGGTGTCAACGCTTCCAAAATATCAGCAAACACATGTTCCGCCCTGTTTAATCGCTCCCCGGGCCAGGTCTCTCTGTTATCCGGCCATGCAAGCAACGTGCTTTTATGAGTTGCCCATTCAGGGGGCATGTAATAATCTTTTTTCATGAAATATTCCTGTAAAAAAAAAAGCCTGCTCTATGAGCGGTTTCAATCCTGCTACATCTGGAAGTACCTGTCAGGATAATGGAATATAGTCAAAGAATCGGGGGTTTGTCTACTCTTTTATTGCTCATTAAAACGGTCCGCACTCTTTTTTCAAATATTCTTCAAGCTCTGTGCTTTCCCGATACTTTCAAACCAGATATTTCGCTTTGGTCTGCTTTTATATCACCTAAGCTCATTTCTTTGCCTCGTTACCTTAGAGTAAACCACATTTGGGGCTCTCTTGACACAAGAAACCTGTTTAAGGGATTAACCGGGAATTAGGTTCACCCATAACTATCTTAGAATCCCTCTATAGTTGTACTCAAAACTCCTTGGCTATATCCTTAACCGAAACCGAAAAACTTAAAGACACTTATCTTTCCGATTCCACGATTGAACGTAACATGCGCTCAAAAAACTCCAGTTCTTCTTCGTTTACAATGTGACCCATACCGGGATAGATCTTTTTTGTCACGTTTCCATTCAGTTGGTCCAGGATTTCGGCCGTTTCATGTACCCTCTCAACCGGGATATGCGCATCTATATCGCTGCATCCAATAAAGACCGGAGTCCCTTTCAAGTCCCCCTGATACCGCTCTTTTTCCACGGTATCGCCAATTAATCCACCACTCAACACAACGACACCGCCAAATCGTGAAGGAAAACGTCCGGCAAATTCGGATGCCAGACATGCCCCCTGAGAAAATCCAGCCAGGATAATGCGTTCATGAGGTATCCCCGCTTCTGCTACCCGATCTATCAACTCCTTCATTTTGAGAAGAGAAGAGCTGTATCCGGGCTCGTTTTGATCCACAGGCGATAGAAAGGTATATGGATACCAGGCATTCGTAGCTGCCTGAGGTGCCAACCAGGCAACATCCGGTATGTTTATTGCCGATTCAAGCGAGAGTATACTCTCTGCTGAAGCTCCCCTTCCATGCATCAGTATGACAGCCGCTTTTGCTTTTTCTAAAGGTTCTCCTTTTTCTAACACCGGTTGACCGGCATGGGGATCGTTTGGATCATAGTATGACATATATTCCTCAATTTGCCTTTATTTTTTGATTATACAGGTTAAAACAGCTCTATTTTACATTGCGTTCGGATATTATGCTGATTTTCTGTTAAATTCCTTATCTGCGGCCGGATTATGCTTCACATTATTCAGGTTATTTTGTCGATTCCGGCTCTAAACCCACCCAAAAATGTATTCATATGAAGTTTTTTATACGGCCATCAGATGCCAAGACGCTTTTCCGGTTAATTGCATCTTCCACAGTACTATTTATATCCCTGGTGCTTGTCACTGTCCCGGTATCCGGAAATTCAAATCACTGGACACCAGAAGACATCGTCCGCCAGAATAGCGCCGGTTCATTTGCTTTTTCACCCGATGGCAAGATGGTCGCCTGGGTAAAATCCCGCAACTCCGATGAACACGATCGTAAAGTAACAGATATATATCTTACCCGACTGGATGTTCAGAAAGACGGGGAATACCTTACCCTGCAGCTGACCCGAACCGAAGACCGGGATACGAACCCGTTTTTTTCGGAGGACGGCTCATCACTTTATTTTCTGTCTTCGCGGGGTGATGGAAACGCACTTTGGTCTATGAGCCTGTACGGTGGAGAACCTGAATCGGTGCATTCTTTCAGCGAAGGCATCCGGCAGGTTTCTTTACTGGACGATGGGCGGATGATCTTTGTCTCGGGCGAAGGGGATCTGCTTGTTGAGATTCAGAGAAAGGAGAAAGAGGACAATACCCAGGTGATTGAGGATACCCTAACGTTTAAACCTTCCCGGCTTTTTGTATTTGATCCCGACAGCAAAGAGGTCCGAAGGCTCACGGATAACTCCTATCCCATCCACACGTATGCTGTTTCTTCCGACGGACGCTATGCTGTAACCGGTCATACCCGAAGCCCTCATTATGGTGCAGATGCCCAACCCCCTCCGTCTTATTATCTCAGAGACCTGGAAAACGGTACACGGGTACGAATTCTCGACGGACTGCAAACTCCGGGATCGTTTCAGTTTACGGACGATAACTCCGGTATCTATTTTGCGGCCGTGACCTCCTCTGATCCGGAGTGGAGTGGTGCCGGAATCTCGGAATTGTATTATTTGCCGGTTCCTGAACCTGAGAAGCTTAAAAAGCAATCCGAAAAGGATGGGCTGCCCTGGATGAAAGTACCATTGGACTGGGATTGGGGCCTTGCATCCGGATTTAACGTCATTGGAAATCACGTATTGGCCTCTTTAGCTAACGGCCCCACCCGAATCCTTGCTTATTATGAGCATACCGGCCCGGATGAGTGGAGAAAAAGGATCATTGAAACAGGCCCCTATGATGAACGTGTCGCCATTGCCGCCGTTTCTGAAGACGGATCATCGGTAATATTTATCCACTCTACCGCTTCGGTAATGCCTCAATACCGTATCGCTGATTTTGAGGTTCGAAGACGCAGTGTACGTATCTCCAATGACCGGACATTGATTCAAATTAATCGATCTCTTTCGGATAAATACCTTGCAAAAACGGAAATCTTCCGTTGGACAGGTGCTGAAGATAACGAGGTGAATGGTATTCTGTATTATCCGGAGAATTACGATCCGGAGCGCCGTTATCCGCTCGTTGTAGCCATCCGCGGAGGTCCAGCAGCCGTTACGTTGGACTGGTGGAACATGAGCTGGGCCTATTTCCCGCATATCCTGTCTCAAAAAGAGTCCTTTGTTCTCATGCCCAACTACCACGGCTCATCGAATCATGGCCTGGAGTTTGTAGAATCTATTAAAGGACGGTACTACGAACTGGAACTGGTGGATATCGTCCGCGGTATCGAAACGTTGTCTGAAGCCGGAAAAGTTGACATGGATTCGCTTGGAACCATGGGATGGTCCAACGGTTCCATTTTGAGTATCGCCCTTTCTATCGAATACCCCGAGATGTTCAAAGCTGTAGGTGCCGGGGCAGGCAGTGTAAACTGGACTTCCGATTACGGAACCTGCCGGTTTGGAGTTCGATTTGATCAAAGTTACTTTGGCGGCGCTCCGTGGGACAGTACCAATGGTACCTTTTATAATAAAGCATACATTGAAAAGTCCCCTTTGTTCCGGATGGATCAGGTGATCGCCCCAACCATCATTTTCTTCGGAAGCGAGGATCGTGCCGTACCTCGTGACCAGGGCTGGGAACATTACCGTGCTATGCAGCAGTTGGACAAAGCCCCCGTCCGTTTCCTTTGGTTTCCCGGACAGCCACACAGTTTGCAGAAACTCACCCATCAGCGTCGGAAGCTGGAAGAGGAAATCGCCTGGTTCGACCGTTATCTTTTTGGAACCTATCAAGAATCCAACCAGGCATTTAAACCGGATAGTCCACTGGCAAAACGTATGAAAACAGACAGCCTGTCTACCGCCGATGGTTATTACGGTGTGCTAAACAGCAGGACTTTGATCCCCGATACAACCCCCTTTGGAAAGGATACGCTTCACATTAGTATCTTCCCGGTGACCAACAAGCAGTATCATGCTTTTGACTCAACCCACACGTGGCATCCTCTCTTTGGAAATCATCCGGTTCGAAACATCCCGGCGGATAAAGCCATCGCATATACCGAATGGCTCAGCGATCATACCGGGCAGCGTTGGCGCTTACCTAACGAATCAGAGGCCGGTACACTGCACCGAACTGCACATAGGGCCGCCACCGGACAAAATTCACTCAATGCACTGGCCGGCTACGACATCACAAGGGAAGGTGCCTTGTTGTTGAAAGAGAAAATAAGAACTCTTCGTCCGGAATCATTAATCCTGGCGGTTGACGCTACAGAGCCTGTAAAACTCGGAGAAGGAGAACTCTATGGGCTGGGTGGAAACGTTGTGGAATGGTACCGCAATAGCAGCGATCAGGGAGGCGTGTACGGTTACAGTCCCGTACATTTTGCCGACCCATTTGATCCATCCAGGCCCGAACCATTGCTTCCTTTCACCGGCTTTCGTGTAATTAGAGAGCCTTAACAATAGGTTAATCTCATTTTTCTTATACTGAAAGGCAGAAGTAGAATTACATTCTGCCTTTTTTTATTCCGCTCACGTTAAAAAAATATTTTAAATCATGACAAACCGAATATGTAGTACGGCCCGTCTTTTCATTAAACAGTCTGTTTTACGTGTATTTACGGCAGGCCTTCTGTCGTTATGTACGCTACCCCTTCTTGCGTATGGTTCTGAATTCACCTGGGTCAGCGGCCCGCTTAACCACCTTGAAAGCTGGCAAGACAGCGAAGGACATACCCCCGATTCTTTTGAAATGGACAGCCAGGTCTTCACTATTTCTGATCCCCAGAATGAAGAAGCCATAGAAGCAGACAATGACTGGATGCTCTCCGGAGCCGATACCCGCCTGATTATAGATACAGATGAAGATCTTGTATTTGCTGAAGAAACAGTCTTTACACTGGACGGGATCACGGTAGAATTTACTGAAAATGCTGGTGGCGACCTCGTTCTTAAGGGCGATATGGCCATAGTCAATGGTGTGGAATGGGTATATGATGACGCCGGTGATGTCTGGAGTTTTGATTACCGGGATGACGGAGATCAGGCGTTGATGAGTGATGGCACGTCCTATCTCTTGGTCTATAATTTCAGGTCACAAAAAGATGACGGCTCGTTTGATCTAATCAGCCTTCATCCGGAAGAGGAAGAAGTCACCGTTCTAAGAACTCTGAATAATTTCAGAACCCGCTATCGTGAAGATGCTCTTTTCAGCGACCGGGGCAACCGGATTATTATCGGGGATGATGTGCGCATCATCGGTGAACATGACAGCTATCTCTTTACGGGTACCATTGAGCATCGGGTGTTTGATGGAAACTCAGATTATGAGGAAGTTGAAGCGGACTTGAACAACCTGATTATTGTTGCCCGAAACGACGGTAATCCACGATTCAGAAATAATGAAGAATACACACAGAATATCGTCATCAAAGGAGATTTTACTGTAGATATGTATACCGAAGGCGATATCGAGTTCAATGATGTCCGCCTGGAAGTCCGTGGAGATGTCCGAATGTCTCATACCCGTCCTGCCGGAACCGACGGTGACAGTGAAATTGATCTCGATGAGTCAGAATTTATCGTTGGTGGAGATTTCACTCTGGTTCTTTCCAAAAAAGAAGCCGACGGTGATGAAAACATTGATGTCGACGATGCCCATATCACCATCGGGGGCAACCTCTATGTTTATGTTGAGCAAAACGGTGAATTTGATCTTGACGATGCGTTGATCCGGGTAGTGGAAGGCCATGCCGTTTTTGAAGCTTCCGAAAACGCTATCATCGATTTTGACAACGGCATGCTGATCGTCAACGGTGACCTTTCTATTTCTGCTGATCATTCTTCCGAAATCGATTTTGATGACAGTCATATCCACGTCAGCGGTGATTTTTCCGTTCATTTTGAGCCCGGAATCACCATTGATGCGGATGAGTTCACCCTCCGTTATTATGGTCCAAATGACCAGAACATCGATCTTAGCAGCCTGATGGTTCTTCACAACCTTGAAATTTATAAACCTGAAGGGCACGTGGCACTGAAGAATAACATCATTGCCTCCAGTATTTTGTTCCAACTCGGAGAGGATGCTTCCTTTGATGATGAAGGTAATACTATGCAAATCCTGGATCTGATCGCCATGGAGGGTTCTCAGTCGCTTTATTCCCTTTCCGGTACCATTGTACTGGCTGAGCGTACAGAGGAAGAAGCTGAAAAATCAATTTCTTTCAATAACAACCTTGTTGCATCGGAAGACGAAGACGGAGTCATCCGTTTCGATTACAAACAACTCGGAATGAATGCCGTATCTTTTCATCTCTTTTCTGAACTGCCGATGGGTGAAACCCCTGCCGAGCCCATAGCTACGTTCAACCTTGATGAAAGAAACGCCGAGGCATCGGCCGAAGTCTTTTTTGAGAATGATTCCCCGACATTGACCTTCAGGCAGAACACCTCGGGAAGCGGACCTGTAGAGATATCCAATCTTGTATGGTATCTGCCGGGTGAAGAACGGGATGATGACGACGATGAGGTTACGACGGATTCACAGGTAGATCCAGAGTTGCCTACCGAAGCCAGTCTGAATCAAAATTATCCCAACCCATTTAACCCAACTACCGTCATTTCCTTCGAGATCCCACAAACACAGCAAGTAACCCTGGAGGTTTACGATGTGAATGGCCGATTGGTTGAAACCCTGGTCAATGAGCAGCGATCTCCCGGTTCTCATCAGGTTTCATGGGATGCCGGACATCTTTCAAGCGGTTTGTATCTGTACAAATTGCAGGCTGGATCAACCATGCTGACCCGTACCATGATGTTGGTCAAGTAAACCTGCAGCGCCTCTTTTTAACACTAACAGCAAATCGGACGATGGTCCGGTTTGCTGTTTTTTTTATCCCTTTCAGGCGGTCCTTTCACTTCACTCCTCTTTTACCAGCGCTCTATTCAGGAATCGGATCCATCCTCCAGGGAACGCAGCCAGACTATTTCATCAGCCCAGTTCTCCGGTTCCGGAGTTTCCAGAATCATCGGTATTTCAAGTAACCTCGGATCTTTCATGATGCATCGGAAAGGCTCCACTCCCATGGTTCCCTTCCCCAGCGGTGCATGACGATCCACCCGGCTTCCCAGCTCGCTTTTGGCATCGTTCAAATGAAAACCCCTGAGCCATTCCAAACCAACCGTGTCCTCCAGTTCTTTCATGGTTTGTCCGTATGCTTCTTCTGAGCAAAAATCATATCCGGCAGCATGCCCATGACAGGTATCGATACAAATACCCACCCGGC
Organism: Balneolaceae bacterium ANBcel3; assembly: GCA_030012235.1. Taxonomy (GTDB): domain Bacteria; phylum Bacteroidota; class Rhodothermia; order Balneolales; family Natronogracilivirgulaceae; genus JASCXY01. The sequence continues at coordinate 13,809 of JASCXY010000047.1, forward strand.
TCTGATCCTCCACTTGCCGAATGATCTCGGACAGATGCTCAAACCGATACCCTAAATTGCTGCCCTGGCCTGCGGTGTTTTCCAATACAATCGATACCCCTTGCGTCTGCTCCAGTACCCGATTAATGGTTTCCGCAATACGTGTGAGGCAGGCTTCCTCGCTGATTTTTCGCAGATGGCTGCCCGGATGAATATTTAATGCAGGAATCCCCAGTTGCTCGCACCGCTGAACTTCGTCCAGCAACGCTTTTTGAGACTTCTCACGCCCCTCTTTTTCCGGATGACCTGGGTTAATCAGGTAACTGTTATGCGGCAATATCTGATTTCCGGAGAATCCCAGCTCCGCACACCGTTTTTTGAAAGACTCTATGACCGCATCTTCCAGTGGGCGGGCATTCCACTGCCGTTGGTTCTTTGTGAATAACGCAAAGGCATTTGCTCCTATGTGGCTGGCATTAACCGGAGCATTATCCACTCCGCCTGCGGCGCTGACATGTGCGCCAATCCATTTTTTCTGTTTCATAAAACTGTTTTTTTTTAAAAAAAATACCAGGGCGTACTGAAAGCGCCCGATGGTTTCAAGGGCAGCTCATAATGAGCTGCGTGTTTTCATTTTAAACCAATCTTGCCGTAATCATCGCCGGGCAATGACCAACATCTCAAAGTCACTTGTTTTAAGAGTATCTTCCCGTGAAAATGCTCCAAGTGTAGCTCCAAAAATCTCGATTTTTGTAAAACCAAGGGTCTTCAATAGCCAGGTAATTTCCGGGGGTGTGTAATACCGCTCATTACACTCCATCTCATATTCCTTACCGTCATCATCGGTAAAACGGGTTACATTATAATCCCGGAAGGTCATCAGGTCAAAGTTCTTGCTTTTATAGGTAGCTCCATCCTGCGGCCCCCTTTCTTTCGCGGTTTCTTCATGAAAATCATCAATAGAATGATATAAAGGAAACAGGCCGTTGAGTGTCGTAAATATAAAAAGAGCTTCCTTTTTCAGTGATTTTGAAACATTCTTCAATATCTCATAGTTCATTTCATCAGTTTCCATTAATGGAAACCCGCCTTCACACATCATAATAGCTACATCAAATTCCTTCTGAAAAGGCAGATTTCGTGCATCGTGACAGAGAAAACGGATAGACCTGTTCTCCCGGGCTGCTTTTTCACGAGCCATCTGCAACATCTGTTCAGATAAATCGATACCCGTCACCTGATACCCGCGACCGGCCAACTCAATCGCATGCCTGCCTGTACCGCAACCTACATCCAGTATGGATTTGGTTTTGTCGAATCCCATCTCGGCTTCAATGAAATCACATTCCCCCAGGGTTCCCTGGGTAAACACTTCCTGATCATACTTTTGTCCATAATTTTCGAACAGTGTTTCATACCATTGCTTCCTTTTCATTGTACATACCCTCATCCATGATTATCCGGCTAAAAGATTAAACACACCGGTGGCCTTGATTTTTATTACTGTCATCTCCCCCCCCTTTTTTAAAACAAAAAGTGCCGCACACATTTTTTTGCATGCAGCACTTTTCAAAATATCCTCTGATATGCACTTTACGGAAGTTCAATTCCCAAAGATTCAAAATCAAAATAAAAATCCGGTTTGACAGGGTCGTCTTCCAGCAGATAGGTTTCAAACCAGCGAAGCATTCTCAAATTATAATCAAACCGGGAAGTGGCACGAACATTACCGTGTCCCTCGCCCGGATACCAGATCAATCGAAGCGGCACTTCCGGCTTTCGAACTTTGATATGGCGGTAAAGCTCGAGTGACTGGGCCGGATGCACACGTGTATCTTCGGAACCGTGCATGATTAATAACGGAGTTTGTGCATTTTCCACATGATAAATCGGGCTTCGCTCCAGATTCCACTGCCAATGATCCCAGAGACGCTTCCTGGAATGTACCAGGTACAACTCTTCCGGAATATCGCTGGTTCCCCATTTTGAAATATTATTACTGATTCCCACAAACATGACCCCGGCAGCAAATCTTTCTGAATATCGTGTAGACATCCAGGCGGTTGCATATCCGCCATACGAACCCCCCGTTACTCCAACACGGTCTGCATCGGTTATGCCCTGCTCGATCAGATAGTCCACTCCATCGACGATATCATCAAACTCGGCACCGGCAAGATCCGACTGGCTGGACTTTATAAACTCAATTCCGCGTCCCGTGCTTCCCCTGTAATTCGGGTAAAAAACAGCAAAACCTCTGCCTGCTGCCACTTGTCCGGGTAAAGAGTATCCGGTGAGCCACCCATTGCTGTAATGTGCTTCCGGGCCACCGTGAACCATGACGATGGTAGGATAGGGAGCATTGGTTTCATCCACCGGGTGGATGATAAGTCCTTCAATATTCCTTCCGTCTCGTGCACTATAACTCACCACTTCCTGCCTGCCCATTGTCACTTCTTCCAGCCATGGATTGCTGTTAGTTACCCTCCGGAGCGTTTCCTGTCCGGCATCCATCATATACAATTCTGTCGGATGGTTCGGGGTTTGAACCGCGAAAGCGACGGCACCGTTATTTGCATAATGAAAACGAACCAGCATCGGGCCGCTTTGATCAAGTACGACCTGGAAATCACTTCCATCCGGATGAATGGAACCATACAGCCTAGCCGTGCTTTCACTTGCAATAAAGCGAATCCGCCCGTCATCCGACCAGGAAATCTGCTCAAACTTGCCTTGATACTCCGGATAGATATT
>JASCXY010000470.1 GCA_030012235.1 Balneolaceae bacterium ANBcel3
GCATTTGGAGAGTTAAAAAGACAATAAAAATGACGAAAGAAATACTAAAAATGGGTGTATCAGCAGGCCTGCTTATCGCTCTTGGAGGAATATGGACAGGAGTGCATGCGCAGCCAACCGGATTACAATCATCCACACAACACTCATCGGGTGAATCTGTAACAGAATCAGAGCAGCATCAAACCTCACAACATACTTCCTCTTACAGATTGATAGGTTTTTTGCAACAACAATTTATCTTTAATGAAAACAATTCCGTACCGCATCAGTTTAGCATACACCGGGTTCGGGTCGGAATACAGGGCAGGGTTACCGAGCAGGTTCATATAACGCTCGTGGGTGGATTCACCGAACCACCAGACGACACCCCGCGGCTGGTAAATGCTTTTGCCGATTACCATCTGCATCCGATGTTGTCGATTCGTGCGGGACAGTTTTTGGTTCCATTCGGATTGGAGGGGCAGGAGATTATCGCTTTGAATCCGGCTATTGAACGATCCACGGTTGTCCGCAGAATAAACACTTTCATGATGTTTTCTGATGTAGGAGTGCAGGTTGGCGGCCGTCTTTCAAATTTTGAATATGCCTTTGCTCTGGTAAATGGAGCCGGGGCTAATCGCGCAGAGCAGATTGATCCCAAGGATCTCGTGGGGCGTGTTGGTATACGGTTCAATGATAGGCTGAATGTTGGTTTATCAGGTCATATTGGCCGCTATCAGTCCGACCCGGCATCCACACAGTATGAACCGAGGTACCGTGGAGGGGTGGATGTGGCTTTTTCCGTTTCCGGCTTCTTTTTCCGGGGAGAATACTTGTACAGGCAAGATGACCGGCCGGATGATGATGCAATAAAAATGCATGGTGGATATGGTTTGGCCGGATATGCACTTTCTGAACGTCTTGATGTGATCGCACGCTATGAGTATATGGATCAGAACACGCGTTTAAACCGGCAGAATCTCTCTATTGTGACTCTGGGAGCGAATGTCAGGCCTTTTGAGAAAACCCGAATCTCCGCAAATTATGAATTCAGGGAAGATGACCTGAATCCGGGGATGAAGAAT
>JASCXY010000471.1 GCA_030012235.1 Balneolaceae bacterium ANBcel3
TGGTGTCCCGTCTGGTGATACATAATAATCCGCCGTAAAGGTCGTAACCCGCCTCTGATCGTGGTCTTCATTAGCTGACTCGGAATCATTGATACTCGGATCGCAGGAGTAAAGCGAGCTAATTAGAATTACCGTTAATATGTTGGCCGTAATGCGCATATTGTATCCTTTTCTAAATAGAAGCTACAAAGCAGAGGGCAGAATAGAAATGTATTTTCAAGGGTACGGGAGTACCACGCCAACCCTATGCTCCCGGTTTTTAAAGCAGGGGACGCAAGTAACGGGCGGTTTTACTCTCCGGATGTTGTGCCAGCTCTTCTGGTGTTCCTTCAAAAACAATGGTGCCACCACCAAAACCCCCTTCAGGACCAACATCGATTACCCAGTCTGCTGATTTGATGATATCCAGGTTGTGTTCAATGATGATTACGGAATGGCCATTGTCAATAAGCCGGTTAAACGAAGTCAAAAGCCTGGCAATGTCTTCCATGTGCAGTCCGGTGGTGGGCTCATCAAAGAAATAGAGCACATGATCTTTTTCGGTTCTGGAGAGAAAACGAGCCAGCTTAACCCGTTGCGCCTCTCCTCCGGATAAAGTGGTTCCACTTTGGCCAAGTTTTAAATACCCCAAACCCACATCTTCAAGCACCTGAAGACGGTTTACAATATTTGCTTCGTCAACAAAAAAATCAAGTGCTTCCGAGACGGACATTTCCAATACGTCGTGTATATTTTTTCCACGATATTTTATGGCCAGAACTTCTTTTTTGAATCTTTTGCCGCCGCATTGCTCACAAGGCAGTTCAATATCCGCAAGAAACTGCATTTCTATGGTCTGGACCCCTTCACCCTGACACGTTTCGCATCGGCCTCCCGGTACGTTGAATGAGAAATGGCCGGATGTGAAGCCCATAATCTTGGATTCTCTTGTTTTGGAAAAAACATCCCGAATTCCATCGAATGACTTGGTATAGGTAGCGGGATTTGACCGGCTGGATCGTCCAATAGGGGTTTGGTCGACCATTTCTGCTCCGTCGATGCCCAACAATCCCTTTAATTTTCG
>JASCXY010000472.1 GCA_030012235.1 Balneolaceae bacterium ANBcel3
TAGGCCCTATGGCTCAGAACATGCTTCAGCCGATAGGAGCTATGGGGAACGATGCTCCTCTGGCCGTTTTGTCCCAAAAACCACAACTGCTCTATAATTATTTTAAACAGCTTTTTGCTCAGGTGACAAACCCGCCGATCGACCCTATTCGGGAAGAGATGGTTACATCTACGGAAACCATCCTGGGATCACAGGGAAATATTCTTCAACCGGGACCGGAAAGTTGCCGGCAGATTGAGCTTGAAACACCGGTTTTATCTACAGAAGAGCTTGCTGCTCTAAGAAATCTGGATCTTTCCGACTTCAAACAAGAAACACTTCCTATTCTGTTTGATGCCGGAAGCGGAGGAAAAGGGCTGAAAAAGGCCTTGGATAGATTGTTTAATAAGGCCGATAAAGCCATTTCTGAAGGTGTGAATATTTTGATCCTTTCGGATCGGGGAGTAGATAAGGATAAGGCTCCGATTCCTGCGTTGCTTGCAGTGTCAGGGCTTCATCACCATTTGATCCGAACCGGAAAACGAACCGAAGTTGGAATTGTACTGGAATCCGGGGAGCCTCGTGAGGTACATCATTTTTGTACTTTGCTTGGTTTTGGTGTAGATGCCGTTAATCCGTATATGGCCTATGAAAGTCTTTACGACCTTATCCGCCAGGGCTTGCTGGAGAATATGTCTTATGACAGAGCGGTTCAGGGATATAATAAAGCCGTAGTCAAAGGTATCGTGAAGGTAATGTCCAAGATGGGAATATCCACCATTAAATCGTATCGTGGAGCCCAGATTTTCGAAGTACTTGGTATCAGTAAGGAGGTGATAGATACGTACTTTACCTGGACAACATCCCGAATTGGAGGCATCGGGCTGGATATCATCGCGCGTGAAGCCGAGCTAAGACATGCAACCGCATACCCGGCTATTCAGGTGAATGGTACCGTATTGGAAGAAGGCGGTCAGTATAAATGGCGTAAAAACGGGGAGTATCACATGTACAATCCGGAAACTGTCCACTTGCTTCAGTTTGCCAGTAAAAGCAATAATTATGATCTCTA
>JASCXY010000473.1 GCA_030012235.1 Balneolaceae bacterium ANBcel3
CAGCAGTTCAGATTCTTCGCTGGTACTGGCGGAAGTATCTGCAGATTCGGTACTGACGATTACGGCAGTAAGCGGCAGTGTGGACGGAGATACGGTAGTCGTATCACTTATGGCCACCGATGCTTCGGGCGCAGTACGCAGCCACGAAGTCAATGTCGTATCGATTCCGGCTTATGGCGATCTTAATGCCGACGGCTTTGTAGATTCACAGGATGCGTTGGTGATTCTTCAGTCGCTGGTAGGCCTTGTAGATCTGACCGATACTCAGGCGGACTATGTAGCCGATGTATTTGCTGATGGCAACCTGACGGCCTTTGATGCTTCGGTTGTACTGCGTTATAGCGTAGGCTCCATAGCTGATCTTCCTGTAGATCCGTCTTCAGCAAAACGATCCGACTTCGTATCGATGGAGTGGGGCAAGGCTGAGTTCGGCGAAGAGAACCAGGTACGAATCTCCGTAGAAGCGTTCAGCAGCAGCATGGATGCCGAGATTTATGGAGTGGACTTTACTGGAAGCTTCAATGAGTCTGTAGGCAAGGTAGAGCAAGTACAGTTTGCGAACCTTCCGGATGGCTGGATCGCTGTTCAGAACGTAAGTGAAGAAGGCGAGATTCGATTTGCCTTGGCCGGAAGCACGCCGGTACGCCCGGGCGCGATTGCAGACATTGTGATCGAACTGAGTGGCGATGCCGAAGGACTTAGCCTGCGAGGCGAAGGAAATGTAAACGGCAGTTCGTATAATCTTGGTACACTGGAAGGCTTGAAGCAGCTTCCTGCTGAGTTCAGCCTGAGCCAGAACTATCCGAACCCGTTCAACCCGACGACCAATATTCGTTACGAATTGCCGGCAATGGCAGAAGTACGCGTAGATGTGTATAACATCAATGGTCAGCGTGTCCGCACGCTTGTAAACAACGAGCAGTCTGCCGGCGTACATACGCTGAATGTAGACATGTCGAACTTTGCGAGTGGGGTATACCTGTACAGAATTCAGGCCGTATCTGCGGAAGAGACCTTCACATCGACTCGAAAAATGATTCTCATTAAATAA
>JASCXY010000474.1 GCA_030012235.1 Balneolaceae bacterium ANBcel3
GCTACTGAGAAGTCTAAACCTGCTTCTCCAAGGCAGAAAAAAACCGATTCGGGAGAAGTAAAAATGGTTGGAAGCCATGAGCACATCCGGCGTCTGCTGAATCTGCTTCCCCGTATTGCCCGAAATAATGCTCCTATTTTGATACAAGGCGAAAGCGGTACGGGGAAAGAGGTCTACGCACATCTGGTTCACCATGAAAGCGACCGGGCAGACGGACCCTACCTCAAAATAAACTGTGCCAATTTACCTTCAGAGCTGGTTGAAAGTACCCTTTTCGGCCATGTAAAAGGAGCGTTTACCGGTGCCATCAGCGACCGAAAAGGAGCCTTTGATGAAGCCGACGGCGGAACATTACTTCTCGATGAAATCACTGAAATTGATATTACCGTACAGGCAAAACTGCTTCGGGTTCTTCAGGAAAAAGAATTTCAACGTGTTGGAAGTCAGAAGCCCATCAAAGTGGACGTACGTGTCATAGCAACTACCAACCGCAATATGACGGAAGCGATATCAGAGAATATATTCCGGGAGGATCTTTTCTACCGGCTCAATGTTTTTCCGATTACCATTCCGCCTCTTCGTGAACGAAAGGAAGACATCCCGCTCCTGGCACAATACTTTATTGATAAGTACACACAACAATATAACTTTGGAGAAAAACACCTTTCCAAAGAATTATCTCAGCATTTAATGCAGCTCGAATGGAAAGGTAACGTACGTGAGCTCGACAATAAAATTCACCGGGGAGTGATTCTTGCACAAGACGATCAGGAAATAACCATTGAACATATTGATGACCACATGTTCACGGAAGTAGATGAAGAGCTTAAAAGCGAAGTACTATCGGATGTTCCTCTTATTCCAATTGAGGAAATGGAACTGCAAATGATCAAAAAAGCTCTGGAAAAAACTCAGGGGAATCAGAAGAAAGCGGCCAAGCTGCTTGGCATTTCTGATCGTACCATCCGCAACAAGCTAAAAAACAGTGGCTGGGCCGGTGCCGACGAGTTGTAACACCGTTTTTTTATTTCAACTTCCCGCTTTTAT
>JASCXY010000475.1 GCA_030012235.1 Balneolaceae bacterium ANBcel3
TCCGGGTCACATTTCAGTATAATCATGTGAAACCGGTTGATGTCCGTTAAACTGAACATTTTCCCACCAACATAGAAAACCAGTGTTTCTTCATCGAAAGGCATCTTCTCTGTGGTTCCAGGTAAAGAAAGGCAATAATTTCGGTACGATTCAAGATCCATGATTAAATCGCTAAAGATGAAGATTACATATTCAGACTTATACCTTTTCTAATTCCCAGAGCTCCACAAATTCATTGTCCCGGTTGTGTCTTCGCCGAGTTTTCTTTGAAGGAGAAGACACTTTCTTAATATAACGGTTTACTTTTTTAAAACGGTTGTGCTCTTCCAGTTCCCGGGTGACAGGATGTATACTCTGGTAATCCGCTTGCAGGCCAATGTTGGAGAAAAACACAAGAAGTTTTCCACCGGGATTCAGTACAGAAAGCGACTGAGCAAAGAAACGGTTAAAGAACTCTTCCTCATAAAAAATAGCCTGATCCATGCCTTCAGGTGGGTGTTCTGCTGCAAGCCATGGCGGATTGCATACAATCAAATCCGCTTTTTGCTTCACTTGATCAAATAAATCGGAGTGAACAAGTGAAATTCTTTGGCTGCAATCTATCCGTTCCGCATCTTCGTGTATGGAATTCAGGGCATTTGGATGGATATCCACCGCAGAAAGATGTTCATATCCATGGCGTATCATCATAAAAGTAAGCACCCCTGATCCCGCTCCCATATCAATGACGGATTCTTTCGAGTTCGCATTACGTTTAAGCCATTTTTCAAAAAGAAACAAATGATCGAATCGCGTTGGAAAGTAGGTACCATACCAGGGATGCAACCTGTGTGGGAGCACCGGATATTTAATTCCTTTTGTGTACCATTGCCATGAACTATTAAGACCCTGAACGATAGTGAATGGAAGAAAAAACTCCGGCTGATCGGAGTATAGCCTGGAAAGCCAACCGATTTCCGGGGATTTTTTTAAAGGAATCCGGTGCTCTGAGATCGGCACATACAGATGATGTGATGCACTTTTAAAATCAAAGCGTTGCTTGCGGTA
>JASCXY010000476.1 GCA_030012235.1 Balneolaceae bacterium ANBcel3
ACGATCCGTGGCAAATCGAAAATGCCGATCAGCTCCATAGTGTCCGGGATGATCTGGATGCTCATTATATTCTTATAAGTCATATTGATCTCGGCATCGCTCCTTATAATGAGGAAGCAGGCTGGGAGCCTGTTGGTATTTATATAGAATATAATCATCCCGATAATGCACCTTTTACGGGTTCATTTAATGGCAATGGTTATACTATTAGCGGCTTGTATTTGTATCGCCCCAATGAAGATTATCAGGGGTTTTTCGCTGAAATACAAGGAGCCTCACTGGATAATATTACCCTGCTTGATATTGATATAACGGCTAACAATTTTACAGGCGGACTTGTCGGTAGTAATATTCGGGGCATCATATCAAACGCTTCAGTATCTGGTGTGATCGTCGCTAATAGTGGTGTTGGAGGCCTTGTTGGTTTACACAGTCAGCAGGGAGCTCTTATATCCGATTCTGATGCTTCCGTAGATATTATCGGAGTGTCAGGCCTTGGCGGATTAGTGGGAACAGCTCACAGTAGTTCATACATTAGACAATCTTCTGCGAACGGTACGATTACAGGCACAGGTGACGGGTTTGGTAATATCGGAGGATTGGCTGGTACTATTGGCCTGGAAAGCGGAATTTCTGATTCACATGCAAGCGGTGATGTTACAAGTGCCGGCGCCAGAGTCGGGGGGCTGGTTGGTGCCTTTACTGCGGGCAGAATAAGTGATTTCATTAATTGTTATGCAACGGGAAAGGTGTCAGGTGTTAGCTTTGTCGGAGGCCTTGTCGGCTATCTTTCTAATAGCAAAATTGCCGACTCGTTTGCTACAGGCGATGTTGAAGGAGAGTCTTTTATTGGCGGCCTGGTAGGCGATAACGATGATGGCGAAATTGTGTACCATCCGACAACACACTGGAGGCATGAGACCTATGCATCGGGTAATGTGACAGGAACCGGGACTCTGGGACGTGTAGGCGGACTGGTTGGATCGAATCGCGGTAGTATTGTCAGAGCCTATGCAACGGGAGTTGTGGTTGGAACAGATCAA
>JASCXY010000477.1 GCA_030012235.1 Balneolaceae bacterium ANBcel3
CTGCGCTGTTCCAACCACAGATCCTGTCGCATAGGCTCTTACAATACTCCCCCGGTTTGAACCCACCAGGCCGCCAACACGTCCCATACTTCCCGTTCCGGTAACATTACCTGAAGCGAAGGTCTCGTGCCTCCAATTGGTGATCGGATAGTACACAATTACACCATTATCGTTATCCCCTACCAGGCCGCCTACATAAGCTTCTCCTTCAACATCCCCTGTTGCGTAAGAATCAGCTATATCGCTATCTAAAAGATAGCCGACGAGTCCTCCGACAAAACTTACCCCAGTAACATTTCCCGTTGCATAACAATTAACGAAATCACTTCCTCTACCCGAAGTAAAGGCTCCGGTGATTCCACCTACTCTACTTCCGGCGCTCATAACATCACCGGTTGCATGAGAGTTGGCAATCCCGCTGCTCAGACTGATGGTGCCCACCAATCCTCCGACATTACCAAATCCTTCACCTGTTCCCGTTATCGTACCTTCAGCAGATGATTTATCAATATAGGAAGAACTGTGTGCCGTACCCACTAATCCGCCAAGGCCGGAAACTCCGGTAACATCTACGTAAGCATGAGAATCGGTAATGAGAGCTCCTTGTTGACTATGAATCCCAACCATGCCCCCGGATCCACCATTAGCGGCAAGAATCCCGGAAACTACAGCATTTGATATGATACCCTGAGTATTTTGTCCTACAAGTCCGCCTGCAAAATTAAACCCGGTAATATCAATATTGCTTAAGGTTACATTTGTAATCAAAGCTCCCCGGACATCTCGAAAAAGCCCTTGAAAATCTTCACCGGGGCGATTAATATACAAGTTGTTGATCGTATACCCGTTTCCATCAAAAGTACCTGTAAAAGGTGCATTTCCCGGATCATTGTATTCAATATAAACACCAATGGGCTCCCATCCTTCGTCCTCATTGTAAGGTGCTACACCAAGATCTACATCACTAACAAGAATATAGTGAGCACCCAGATGATCCCGTACACTATGAAGCTGATCGGCATTCTCGACCTGCCACGGATCAC
>JASCXY010000478.1 GCA_030012235.1 Balneolaceae bacterium ANBcel3
CGATGCGCTGTATAAGTACTACCAAAAACTGGCACATCTCAAATCACAGCATCCCTGTTTGAAACAAGGAAACTTTGAGGTCAAAGTGGTCAACGACAAGCAAAACACACTGGCCTACCGGCGGACTCATGAAAAATCAGAGGTTTGGGTCGTGGTGAACAACAGCAGTAAAACCCGTACTATCCGTATTCCCACAGAAAAAGAAGGACTCAAAGACCTGCTTTCAGGAGAACGCTTCAAAGGTGACGGAAAGGGGGTGGATGCAGAGGTCGGGGCGTTTTCCGGAAGGCTTCTTGAGTAGAAGCCTTTGCAGAAATCAGCGGACAAAGAGCCAGAACAGGTATCCGGCAAACACCAAAAGCAAAAAAGTGCCTTCTTTGCGGCATAAACGCTTTCCGGTATAGAAAAAAGGCCAGAGAATAAGTGTGAGGCCGATCATGATGGCGAGATCGATGAGTTGAATATCCTCCAGGCCGAGTGGTTTGATGATGGCGGTCACGCCAAGGATGAAAAGGATATTCATGATATTGGATCCGATAATGCCCCCCAGAATGAGTTCATTCTCTTTTCGCAAGGCAGCAACAAAGGCCGTAGCCAGTTCCGGAAGGCTTGTACCAATGGCAACAATAGACAAGCCGATGACCGCATGGCTCAGCGAGAGTTGCTCTCCAAGAGCGACGGATCCCGTAATCATGGCTTTGGATCCCACCATAAGAAGCGCCAGTCCGACGATGACCCCCAAAAACATATGCACCTTTTTTGGAGTCTCCTGGAGCGTTTCAGGTTCCGGTTTTTCGGTATTCAAGGGCTGTTCTCTGATGGACGACCCCGGGGATTTGCGCACGACGGCCATAGAATAGATCAACAGCAGCGCCAGAAGGATACCCCCTTCGAACCGTGTAAGGGTGTCGTTCCATAGAAAAAAAACCATTAGCAAAGAGGAGCCCAGCAGTATGGGGATTTCCATTCGAAAAATGGAGCGGCGAACGGGAACGGGGCGTATCAGTGCGGTGATTCCAAGTATAAGTGCGATA
>JASCXY010000479.1 GCA_030012235.1 Balneolaceae bacterium ANBcel3
TGATGCGCTGTATGAGTACTACCAAAAACTGGCACATCTCAAATCACAGCATCCCTGTTTGAAAAAAGGAAACTTTGAGGTCAAAGTGGTCAACGACAAGCAAAACACACTGGCTTACCGGCGGACTCATGAAAAAACGGAGGTTTGGGTCGTGGTAAACAACAGCAGTAAAATCCGTACCATCCGTATCCCAACAAAAAAAGAAGAACTCGAAGACCTGCTTTCAGGTGAACTCTTCAAAGGTGACGGAAAAGGGGTGGATGCAGAGGTCGGGGCGTTTTCCGGAAGGCTTCTCGAATAGAAGCCTTGGCAGAAATCAGCGGACAAAAAGCCAGAACAGGTATCCGGCAAACACCAAAAGCAAAAAAGTGCCTTCTTTGCGGCATAAACGCTGTCCGGTATAGAAAAAAGGCCAGAGAATCAGTGTGAGGCCGATCATGATGGCGAGATCCATGAGTTGAATACTCTCCAGGCCGAGTGGTTTGATGATGGCGGTCACACCAAGGATGAAAAGGATATTCATGATATTGGATCCGATAATGCCCCCCAGAATGAGTTCATTCTCTTTTCGCAAGGCTGCAACAAAGGCCGTAGCCAGTTCCGGAAGGCTTGTGCCAATGGCGACAATAGACAAGCCGATGACCGCATGGCTCAGAGAGAGATGCTCTCCGAGAGCGACGGCCCCCGTAATCATGGCTTTGGATCCCACCAGAAGAAGTGTCAGTCCGGCGATGACCCCCAAAAACATATGCACCATTTTTGGAGTCTCCTGGGGCGTTTCAGGTTCCGGTTTTCCGCTATTCAACGATCGCTCTTTGGTGAATGACATGGGTGATTTACGAACGACGGCCATAGAATAGATCAACAAGAGCGTCAGAAGGACACTACCTTCAAACCGTGTAAGGGTGCCGTTCCACAGAAAAAAAACCATTAGCAAAGAAGAGCCCAGCAGTACGGGGATTTCCATTCGAAAAATGGAGCGGCGAACGGGAATGGGGCGTATCAGTGCGGTAATTCCAAGTATAAGTGCGATG
>JASCXY010000048.1 GCA_030012235.1 Balneolaceae bacterium ANBcel3
TTGGCTTTGCGTGTCGGCAAAAACCAAATGTGTTGTTTGTGCGGTTGGCTTTTCTTGTATGCCGCACAACGGTTTGCGTGTATGTGCAGTAGCGGATTAGAAGCGCTTTCCTGTCCGTTTAGCACAAAGTTTCTTAGAAGCTCAGACCTTCGATTTACCACTTCACCCGCTATTGTCACATACACGCTGTTAGGGCATCGTGCTTTTCTTTCTTCCTTTATGTCAGACAGTTGTCTCATTGTATTTTCACTTTCTGCGCGTTGGGCATTTTTTAAAATTTCTCTTTTCACAGGCAGGGACTTGGAAGCTCATTTGCAGGTTTTGGTCGTGCGGTGGCATTGTGCGACCTGCAAATGTGCTTACAAATTTGCGTAGGCTAAAAATCTCTTTCAATCTGTTTAGCTGTCATAATTTTTGCAATCAGATTTTCAAATTTCAATTTCTTATTTCCATTCGCAATCTTTCTCAATTCGTCAATCATTCTATCAAAGTCTGATTCTTTCTCGATAATGATGTATTCCACTTGATTCAAGTCAAGTTCCATACGTTCTCCGTTTTGTTTTGCCTTTGTTTTTTCTCGTTGGGCTTTTAGTCCAAAAAATGCTTCTACAAGCGAACTGTCCGGTATATAACGCCATTCTCGTTCGTCATAGAACTTTTTCCTTTTATCAGTTCCCCCTTTATATGATTGGTTTCCTAGAAACTGCTTTAAATAGGGAAGTAAATGCTTTCTTTCATATTCGGAAAGATTGTCTTGTTTAACAAGATTGCGAACTAAATTGCTTTCGCTTGTTACGTACCAAACTGGTTTTACACCCTGCTGTCTCGCATAAGTGCGTTTGATGCCAATTCCATAGCGACCATACCAATCAAAATGTTCTTTAATTAGGCTTAGGGGAATATCACAGAAACATGCCATAGGCACACGATATCCATTGTTCCTTAGTGGAAGTTTTTCGTATGTATTGTGGCAATAAAATCCATCTTTAAGATTATTTACAAGATAATCAATGCTATCTGTGAAATTAAAAAGAGTACTTGAGCTTATTCTTGCCATTTTATAGTTCTTTTAATCAATAACTCCAATCTGCATGACTCACTGGCAATTTGTTCAACTCGTCTTTTAACTGCCTCCAGTTTGGAAGATAAGTGTCCATGTAATACAAGAAACGGTCATTGTGATGCCTTTCCAGTAAGTGAATCATTTCATGAACAACAATATATTCCAAACACCTTTCAGGTTTTTTTGCTAACTCAAGATTCAGCAGTATTCGCTTTTTCTCAATATTGCATGAACCCCATTTGGTTTTCATCTGCTTTACCTGCCAGTCATTTACTTCAACATTTAGAATCGTTTCCCACTTATCAATTATTTCAGGGATTTGAGATTTTAATTCCTTTCGATACCACTCAGTCATGATTTCATGACATTTTACTTTCGTGGTGTCTGGCCTCACATACAATTCTATATATTTTTTGGATTTTAGAACAACCTTGGGGGCAGCATCGTGCTCTATAATATTCAGTAAGTATCGCCTACCTTGAAAATAATGACTCTCACGTTCTTTGTATTCTCGTGCGGGAATCCGCTCTTGTCCGTCAAACTTTCTTTGGTTTCGTTTTATCCAACCGAGTTTAGAAATGGCGAATAAACGAATGGCATCATCATTCACCTTTAATGGAGCAGCAATACGAACCCGACCTGTTGGTGGGTAAACAGCCAAATGTATGTTCTTAATGTCTTTTCGAACTACATCAATGGTAATATCGCTGATCGTAAGTTGCTCCATCAGTATTCACGCTGATTTTTAACTAAATCAAAAATTCTGTGTACATCCGCTTCATCTGTTTTGCCGTGCTTCTTAAAGGTATCTGCAATCGCATTTCGAACAGCCTTGGACTTTATCAAATTATCACGCCATCCATCTTTCTTGGTATAATTTATACTTTCATCTAATTCCATCGCGAGAGATTCATTTTTCCCAAGATTGTCATATAAAGCCCGTTTAGCAGGGCTATCCATTGTTGTTGGATATTCGGTTGCCGTGCTTGGCTTTTTAACCTTGCCAGATAATTCTATGATTTGCTGCAAGTACTTTTCATATTCCAATGTTTGCTCTTTACGCATTTTGATGAGTTCGTCCAGCAGAACACTCATTTTCTCGTAATACATTGGGTTGGTAGGACTTTCCTCAATGATAACTTTACGCAAATTGTTTTCAATGGATTCTGCCATTGCATCAGGATTGTTCTTAATGTTTTCCGGCAAATCTTTGATTGCGTCCTTTCCTCTTTCTACAAGCAACTCCACTAAACTCAAATCGTCAAAGTTGGCGAGCATTCTACTTTCTTCCGCACCAATGTAGCTGTCAATTAAATGACGCATGGCAGGCTCGTATTGCTTCAAATCAATGTAATCACCACTGGCAAGTTGGATTTCCTTGCGCACATTTTCAAAGTGCTTGGCATCTGCTTTTATGGATTCAATTTCCTTATCAGTATAGCCGGCTTCTTTCATTTCATCGGCTATGTTAGCATAAGCCCTTAATAGGGAAATGGTCAATTTGTAGAGTGCAACCCGTCTTGGTTCCGTGTCTTTGAGTTCGTCAGGATTTTCTGTATCCCCACCACAGAAGTATTTGATGTGCTCCATTGTACCCTTGGGTGGATCAACGGGTTCTACCAATGCTTTGATGGCTTCCAGGGCTTCATCCAAACGCTCTTTTCCTTTTTGAAGACGATTCTTCAAAAGTCCGTCAATGTCTGATTTCTCGTACCCGCTGAATGCTTCCGAAGTGTAATCATTAAAGGCTTGCTCCAAACTGCTGAACAAATCCATGTAGTCTATGATGTAGCCATAATCTTTGTCATCGCCATCCAAACGATTGACACGGCAAACTGCTTGAAACAAACCATGGTCTCTTAGCTTTTTATCGATGTATAAAAAAGTGGCAGAAGGTGCATCAAAACCTGTCAGAAGTTTATTTACCACAATGAGCAGTTTCATTTGGGCAGGCTCTTCCACAAACTTTTTCTTGACCTCAATTTCAAACTGCTCCACTTTTTTGATAGCTTCATCCGCATCTTCGTAGTAGTAGGAAGCCAACATTTTGCGGTATATTTCAAAACGCTGCAATTTTTCGGTGTAACCTTCTCCTGTTTCTTCTCCTTTGATGTCGTTATGGTTGGGTACGAAGGATGTTACGATAGCGCAATTCTTCAGCCCGGCATTCTGAAACAATTCGTAATATCTGCACGCATTGTAAATACTATCTGAAACCAACATAGCATTACCTCTGCCGTTTTGAAGTCGTTCTTTCCGCTCCATGTCCAGCATCATGTCCATCACAATTTTTTCCAATCGTGATTTGCTGCTGTAGACTTTTTTGATGGTGCCCCAACGCTGTTTCAGTTCAGCTTTGGCAAATTCGGTTAGACCTTTAGTTTTCAAGTCAAACCATTCGTCAATTTTATCGAATGATGTGATTTTCTGTTCAATGTCCCTTGCTTCATAGCGCAAGTCCAAAACCACTTTGTCGGTTACGGCTTCATCAAACTTGTAGGTGTGAATATAGCGACCGAAGACTTCCAGGCTTGACTGCTTATCTGTTTTAAGTAATGGTGTTCCTGTGAAACCAATGAATAGCGCATCAGGCACAAAGGCTTTCATGGCATCATGCAGCTTTCCTGATTGGGTTCGGTGGCATTCGTCCACAAATACATAAATATCGCCCTTGGCTTTGTAGTCGCTTGGAATGCTGCTTCTCAATTCCTGAAGATACTTTTCTACATCTTCATCGCTGGCACTTTCATCATCGTATTTGTCTTTCTTCCCAAACTTGTGAATGAGCGAACACATCAGCCAAGGTGATGTTTCATTGAGTTTACTAAGGAGATCCCGACCACTTTTAGTGCGATAGATTTTCTCTTGCACTCCCATGTACACCTTCTCAATCTGTTCATCGAGCTCTTCTCGGTCGGTGATGACCAATACACGTGCATTCGGGTTGTATTCTCTAAGCCATTTGGTAAGCCAAACCATGGTCAAGCTCTTGCCACTTCCCTGAGTGTGCCAAATGATACCGCCTTCTTTTCGGGCAATAAAATCCTGAGCTGATTTGATGCCGAAATACTGATTGGGGCGGCTATGCTTTTTGATACCACGATCAAACACAATAAAGTCATGCATCAATTCCAGAAACCGCTCTTTGTTGAGCATTTCAATGATATTGCGGTCAAGCGGATAGGTGTAGTTAGCCGCCTTTTCACGAATGGGTTTCGTGATTTTCAATAAATGCGGATAGGCCTTGTCCTTTTCTTCGTTTACTTCCTTCCATTTCAGGAAAAACTTCTCTCTTGTTTGAATCGCACCATATGCCAAACCTTCTACATCATTTCCTGCCATCACGTACTGTATGGTGCTGAAAAAAGGCTTAATGAAAATGTGTTTTTGGTTGTCCAGGTTTTGCCTTATGCCTTCTGAAATGGAAACCGTACTGCGTTTTAATTCTAAAACTCCAACAGCAATTCCATTCACATACAGCACTATGTCAGGACGTTTTTTGTGGATGCCTTTGATGGTGACTTCTTCAGCAATGGTAAAGTCATTCTCATGTGGATTTTTCCAATCAATGAGATAGATATCCTGATGTTGTTGTCCGATTTCAGGTTGTACGTTTACGCCATAGCGGAGCATGCTGTACACTTCTTTGTTTACATCGTACAGGTTTTTGCTTTGGTCATAAACTGCATTGCTGAACTTGCGGATGGCGTTATCCACCAGATTTGCCGAATATTTTTTCTTGTTGAGAAGCCAATCCCTCAGGATTTCTTCTTCCAGTTGGCTGTTGTTTTCACGCTCTTCCCAATTTCCGAGATAGCGATAGCCCAGTTCATTCTGAAACAAGTCCACTACACGGTTTTGGGTTTCGCGTTCTAGTTTGCCAACGCTTGATTTGGATGAACCCATCATCATTTTATTTATAATTTCCTTTTTGAGTGATGCTGCCAAATCTTTTTCCAAATGCATTAGCATCAAGCCTTTAGCGGGTAAAATATGCTCGCCATATGTCCCGGTGTATAGATGGGCATAAAACTCTTCTTTCTTAAATTTTCCGATATAAAAATTGGTGCTTCTGTTTTCGTAGATGGGCAGCAAATCCATTGAACCTTCAAAAAACAGGCTGACATCTTCCACGTTTACTTTCTTTCCAATGTACTCGTAGGTTTCATCGTTCATCAAAATGAAAATGAAGTTGTTTGCCCGTTCGTCCTGACAAAACATGACTGTTGGCACTTCATAGTAATACAGATATTTGATGATTTCTAATTTCATTCGATTACGATTTCCTGTGTTTGTACTATGGTATGATCAAACTGCTGAGAGCGCCACCATGAATGATGGTTGGGATTATCAAAGGTTTGTTTGAGTACGCCATCTTTTGGTGTTAGCTGTAAAACACACACCTTTTTCTTTTTACCCTTGTTGTGCGGAAGGCGAAAAAGGGCATTAAGCATGCCTTCAAGGTCATTAAAAATAGAAACCGATTTGGCGATGCAATCATCAAAACCTCTTGGTAAGGGTCGGTCTTCTCTGGGAACTGTAGGTAAAAAGCACTCAGAAGAAACATCTCCCTTGGGGATGTACCGATAAAATACCGTTTCTCCATCCGGTGCAAAAGCATCTTCATGCGGGCAGGTGATGCCCACATCCAAATCTTCGAAATATGTTGGTTGCTCTTCTTGCATTCTTTTTTCTATTCTGCTTCTGTCTCAATAGTTTCAGCCACTTCAATCTTGTCTATTCGGCTGCCGTTAAATTTCCATGACTCAAAGGCCAGTTCCAGCAGCACTTTTTGCCTTTCCTTTATTTTCTCTTTTCCCCAACTATCAAAAGAATACCCATAATCAGCTTTGAATTTGTTGATGGCGGTGTTCTTTCCAATACTGTATTCATGGTTCATCAGGTTGGAAGTCACTACATCTGATTTGGTGTATTCGTTTTGCTTCTTCTCAAACCAGTCATTGTTCAAATCATTGAAGTTGTTCACCGCCTGATTGATGGTTGATTCCAACAACAGCACATTTCCCAATTTGTACACCATTCCGTAATACTCATCCTTATCTACAAACTCGTTCGGAATGAAATCATTCTTTGGTGTTTGGGGTAAAATGTGTTCGATCTGCAAGTCATAAAAGAAATCATTCCCCTTGACGGGCAAACCTGCTTTTGCCAATACGGTATTTTCCATCTTTCCCAAAATGTACCGCAATCGGTACAGCGGGTTGTAAGACCCATGTGTGATATTCAAAAAGTCGGACTTGAATTGTGGCACTTTGGCCGCTATGTATGGCATCAGGGTAGTTGATACGATTTCCTTTACTTCATCAATGGATTTTTTACCTCTCAACTCCTTCGCCCATTTGGCAAACAGACCTTCGTTGTTTTTGGCCTGAATACCCATGGTATTGCTAAAGAAAAAGAAACTCTCAATTTGTTGAGCCAGATATTCCAGTGTCGCTTTGTCGGTGGTTACATCCAGTGCCAATAATAAAATCAGGTGTTGGCGTGATTTGTATTTGTTTACAAAGCCAATGTTGGTGGTCTTAGGATAGTCACCGCCATCTTTTACCAATTCGGTAGCTACCACCAACTCTGCATATCGTTTGGCAATTCTTTGCAACTCTTTGGCAAAATCCAATGGTTGTGCCTGATATTTTGTGGCTGCCTTGCCTTCGGGTGAAATAATCCACTTGTAAATATCATCTTCTCGAATTATGCCATCATGGTAGCGCGCCATCAGGAAATAACGTAAAAACCGCAGCGGACTACCATCTTCATTGCACTTCTGCAAGCTGTAAATGATTTCCTTCCAGGTGTCTTTGATTTTTTGAAAATCGGATTCTTTGGCTTCTGAAAACAACAGGTTTTTGACCAAATCCATTGCGTTCAGTCCTGCGCCTCTTTGGTTGATGGTTTCAAAGATTTTAAGGGCACTGCTCAGGTTTTCCGATTCAATGACAACAAGTTCTATTTTGGTAAGGAAATACCGGGCGTAGCTGATTAGGCTTTCCAGACCTTCTTTTAAATAACCGGTGTAGTGGGTATGCAGCCTGTCATAGGCCTGTTTCATTTTCTTTATGGAAGGAGTTTCATCATCTTCATATTTGCCTTCCTGAATGAGTTTGCTTAGGTAGTCTTTGCTCTCTTCGTATTGCAACTCAAGCCGAAGCTTGGTTTCATCTGTTGTAATGTCAAAATCGGAAAGCAGCTCTTCTATGGTTTGCAGGTATTTCTTTTGCTTGGAATCTAACTCCAGCGGTTTAAGCAAATCCCGAAACGCACAAAGTGAAAGAACAACAGTTGTCAAACGCTGTTGCCCGTCAATCACATCAAACTTGCCTTTGTTCTCTACAATGATGATAGAGCCAATGAAATAGCTTTTCTGCAATTGCGGATTGGGCTCGTATTCATTGTCAATATCAATGATGAATTGCTCTACCTGATCATCGGGCTTCCAAACATATTCCCTCTGATAATCAGGTACCAGGAAAAAATAATCCTTGAGTTTGGTTATGCTTTTTACTTCTGCTTTTATTTCCATGTTAGATCAATCGTATTTTCCCAGTAAGCAAGACCTGCATCATACCTTGCTTAATTTGTTTTTGCTTTTTTAATTTTTCCTCAAGGGCTTCTATCTCAGAATCCATGTCAAATAGGATTTCCGAAATCTCTTTTTGTTCTTCATTGGTTTTTGGTGTCCAAAAATCAAATGTCACAAAGTCTTTTTGATAAAGGTGATTTATGGTTGACCCAGCACTAAGCTGACCAAGGAATTTGGCAAAATGCTCTGAAAGTAGGATGTAGTAAAAAAACTTAGGATGAAAAGAATCTGCTATTGGCCTAATTACAAAAACTCCACTATTCAATGTGGCTGGTTTTGGCACTTCATTTATAAAGGCAACCTTACCAATAGTTCCATCTTTGGTCACCAAAACATCATTGGATTTGACCTGAATATTTTTGTCTTGGTCGTAGCGGATTTTTTCTACATATACGCAATTCTGCCAGTCAATAAATCCGTTTTTAAAATCCGTTCCTGTAATTAAGAAATACTTGCCTGTTTCCTTATACTCAGCAGTTGTTAAACCTTGCCATCCAATTCTTGCTTTTAAAATGGCACTTTTCCCAAGATTCTTTTCAATCCACCCCTCTTTCGGCTTAAGCAACTCCTGCATAGCCCCTTGCTTGATGGCTTTTTTCTTGGCAATGAGTTTTTCCAATGCGGTGATGAGTGCATCGGCATCATTCAGGGCGGTAGCAATGGCGGTTTGCTCAGCTTTGGTAGGGGGAAGGGGGATTTCGGTTTGTTTAAAATCTGACATTCCTATCAGATTTTTCATTGCACCACCTTGGGTACTATCAATAATTCTTTGTTGAAAGTAATTCCACCTAAAATATTGCAAGAAATATTGGTCAGAGTAATTTTGCACATCAAACGTTATTTTAAGCAACGCTTGATTTATAACTCCTTTTTCAAATTTTTCAGGTATTTGATAAATCCGTCCTATTGTACCTGAACAGCTAATAATGAAATCTCCTTCTGAAATCTCGAATCTCTTTAATTCTATGAATTTTGATGGATTGATGTAATAGCCGCCCAAAGAAACATCACAGTATATAGCGTTTTTTTGCTCATACACTTTGTAACCAGAACTAACAAAAAACTCCTTTTTCAATGCACCACCGAATGGTCCTCTCACTAAGCCTTTTGGAATGGCTAATTCTTCAATCGATTTGGTTAACCAATCTTCAGGAATCAACCCAACCTCTGTATGTTTAAATCCCTCTACCATGCGAATCCCATTTTTTTAAGGTGAGTTTCAACTTTAGCAGTCAGGTCGCTTACACTGTTGGTCAGTTCCGGTGAAGTGCTTTCATAGCGTTCCCCCAGTTCTTTGATGCGCTGTGTGAGTCGGTGGCTGATGTTGTCCATTTCGGTTTTCACACGGCTTTCTATTGCTGCCATCCATTTCTTGTCAACTACAGTGGCTTTTATTTCATCAATGGTCAGTTTGGGGTATTTGGCTATCACTTTTATTTCCAGTTCTTCCAATGCCTTTTTCAGTTTGGCTTTGCTTTCGCTTTCCTGTGCCAACAAGTCCAGGTATTTCTGAATAATGCCCATTTCTTTCAGATAGTCTGCTTCGGGTGTTGCTTTCAGATTGGCTTCCAGTTTCTTCGCCACGGCTTCCACCAGCGATTTTATTTCCTTGGCCACTTTGGCGGCATCTTTCAAAGCATCCAGATAGTTTTCAATCACCTTTTTGTCCGAAGGTTCGGTGGCGGCTTCCAATCCGTCTTTCAATGCTTTTTGCGTAAGGCTGCCTTTGGCATTTTTCAAAGGCTCAATGGCCGCATGGTTCGCATTGTCTTTTAAAATTATTTGGTTTTTGGCTGCCTTTTTATCCAGCGCTTCATATTTGGTATAATCAGCAGGATAGTATTCTTCCATTGCCTGAATGATATATTCAGTCAAGGCTGTTTCTGCATCTTTCTTGGATGAAACACCTTCCAGAGCCGCTTCTTCACTACCGTGTTCTTCTTGTAGTTCGGTTTTCTCGCTTAATATGGCTTCAATTTCGGCTTCCAGATCTTCTACTTCTTTTTTCTCCGTTGGGAAAAACTCCTGAATTAACAATCGGGGCGGTATCAGTCGGCCTTCCAGTCCATCAATACCCGAAACCTGCTTTACCACTTCTTCATCGCCTTTTTTGGTTTTCTTTTCAATGCGTTTTACTTCGTTTCCGGCCTTCCAATCATCGGCTGCAAGTTCGTAGAGATCATCCTGCATAGTTTCTGACCAGTAGTCCATCATGTGCTGATACATAGCATACTTGTCTGTCAGTTTTCGGTTGGCGTATTGGTTCAATAGATTTTCAGCAATATGCCTGATTTCCTGTTTGGGGTGCAGCCCTTTGTCCAAGGCCTTACAATGGGTAGCGATTTCGGTTTTCCATTCGGTAAACACCTTTTTCATTTCATCGCTAAAGGATGTAAACTCCGGATGGTGGTAAATGGTGTTTTTGATTTCTTCGTTGGCAATATTGAGTTGGTAGTAGTTGGTTCTGCCTTCCACCTTGCTAAACAAATGCGCTTTCATGGAAGGATAGACATCCCAATATTTGCTTAGGGCATCCACATCCCTCGCAGGAATACCACCTTTCAAGTGTGCTTCAATGTCCTGAATATCTTCCGGCTCCTGACTGTCAATGTAGCGTGGAATGTTCAGGTTGTAATCGTTTTTACTGTCGGCTATTTCCGAAATCGGAATTTCACGGGCATACTTGGAGTTGGTGGCAATTTTCTTGTTGAAAGCATCTACAATTTTGTGGATATCCTGTTCTCGTAAACGGTTCTTGTTTCCGTCTTTGATAAATCCCTTGCTGGCATCTATCATGAAAATGCTTTTACGTTCAGCAGCACCTTCCTTGTCAATGACAATGAGTGAAGCGGCAATGCCTGTTCCGTAAAACAAGTTGGGCGGCAGTCCGATAATACTCTTGATATAACCCTTCTGAATGATTTTTTTACGGATTTCGGCTTCCGCATTTCCACGGAATAAAACCCCCAAAGGCAAAACAATACACGCCTTTCCTTTTGATTTGAGTGACCTTATCAGGTGAAGCAAAAAGGCAAAGTCGCCATTCTTTTTAGGTGGTACTGAATAGCCTTCAAAGCGTTTGTAGATGTCGATTTTTGGGTCAAGGCCATTCATCCACTTTTTATAGCTGAAAGGTGGATTGGCTACTGCATAATCAAAGGTTTTGAGTTCTCCGGTGGCGTCATCAGTAAACTCAGGTGAAGCCATCGTATTTCCTTGCTTGATGTCAGCATCTGCGAAATTGTGCAGCCACATATTCATCACCGCCAAGGCACGGGTGGCATTGTCATTTTCTTGTCCGTAAATGGTGATGCCGTGGGGTGCAAGGTCAGCCGCCTTCAATAGCAACGAACCCGAACCACAAGTTGGGTCATAAATGGTTTGACTCTGGCTGGTAGATTTATCAATGCCAATCACCTGCGCCATGATGCGAGAAACTTCGGCAGGTGTATAGAACTGTCCTTTGCTTTTTCCACTTTCGGTAGCAAAGTGACGCATTAGGTATTCGTAAGCATCGCCCAGTAGGTCATCGCCTTCCGCGCGGTTTTTGCTGAAGTCGAGTTCATCCCGATTAAAGATGTTAAGGAGGTTGGTTAACAGGTCACGCTTGTCTTTACCCGTGCCGAGCTTGGCATCATCATTAAAATCGGCTTCTGTAATTACACCCGTCAGGTAATTTGCTTTCGCAAATTCATCTATAACCGTGTTGATCTTGTTACCAATGTCGTCCTTGCCACGGTACTTGAGCATGTCGTAGAAACTTGCTCCATCGGGAATTTCAATGAGCGGAGTTTTGCCGTCTGCCTTTTCTCTTTTTACTCGGTCAGATACATACTTCATAAACAGCATGACCAATACATAGTCTTTGTATTGGCTGGCATCCATGCTGCCTCTTAGTTCATCGCAACTTGCCCAAAGTGAGCTGTATAATTCAGATTTTTTTACTGCCATTTTATTTTTTTGATTCCTTGTTAGATATTATAAGCTCTTTCACATCAATGTCGAGTATTTCAGCAATCTCCATGAGTACTTCCAATCTTGGTTGCTGTCTGTTCTGCACATAAGAGTTCACCATGTTGTAACTCTTTCCAAGTTTCTCAGCCAACCAGGTCTGTTTGATTCCTTTTTCTTCGAGTACTTCTTTAATTCGGTTCATGTCCGTCAAATTGTTGGGTGCTAAAGTACAATTATATCTCAAAATATAAGATAAATAATCAAAGTTATTGTTGTTAGTCCGTTGAAGATTTGGCTCTTTTGCAAAGCTTGGGTTGTGGGTCGGCTTGTGTGGCTTTGCAAATGTGCCAAATGCGGGTTGGCAGAGAAATTTTAAAAAATGCGAAGCGGGGGAAATAGAATTATTGTCATTCTCAGTCGAATGATAAAAGCACGGTTCAGTTCGTTTGTCTGTCCAGCTGCTCCATATGTTTCTTATTTCAGTTTCACTTCTTGTCAATGGTTTGTTGTCTTTTTTAGCATGTGCCCTAACGTTTTTCAGCTATACGCAGGCAGGGATTTTAACCACTGAACTTCCTACGAAGAACTGAACTTCAAATTTACGACTTTCCTTTCCTACGAAGCACGAAACCCCTGCTTGCGTATAGGTGATGTTGGCGGTTCGTTGTTTATTTTCCACGTTGTCAAGCATTTATTATTTCTTTTAGTCTGGTCGATATATTTCTCCAATTTGTGTCAAGGTTTACTGTCCTTATTTGAATTTTATGGTCGTTGTATTGAAAATCTAAATTGTAATCTTTTTCAATTGTTGGATACAAAAGAATTCCGGTTGCCGTTTTGGTCTTTTCGCTTCCGTCTTGCTGATTTAGTAAGTAGCTAAATAACTGATATAGGTTAGAGGACTTAATTCTCTCCTTGTCGTAATTTGTGGTCATTGTCTCTCTGTAATATTTAGCGTCAATTATTACTTTCTGTTCTTTGTTTTCTAAGGAGATGTCAGTTTCCATCTGAGGAAGATATTGATAACTCTCTATGTTTTGATGTTGAAACTGCCATTTAATCGTTTCTTTCTTAACAGTATTGAATTTTCGTTGCTCAATTCGATAAAAATTCCTAATAAATGTCTCAAACAACTGATTCATTTTGTTGTCGTCTCTTGTGAAATCAGAGAATTTGTATTTGCCTTTTTCTTCTGATGGGAATGTACTTTCATAAATCAAATAACAAACATTCATCACAAAACCGTAAAACCGATTGTTCCTATTCAATTTAATTTGCTTGAAGTGGCTTCCTTTGATTTCAATCAAGTCAACACCTAAAAACATTTTTTGTAGTTTGGCTAATTCCATTTTTAGAAGAGGGTCAATACCCTTTGTCCTTGTTAGTCTGTAAATTGTTGAAATCAAGATTTGATTTGTGATAATATTGGCAGAGAAATCATCATAAGTACAAACAGTTTTTTGTTTGAAAAGTAAATTTCTCTTGAGTGTTTGGCTAATTTCGATTTTACCTTTAACACCTGAAATTTCTTCTTCGTGGTCTATGTAACTTTTATCAATACCTCTTTTCAGAAGAAGTTTGGAAGAAGTAATTAGCACTTTAGCAAATAAATCAAGAAGCTCTGTTTTATCGTCAATTGAAACATCAACACGCTCTTTTTCATCTCGCTTATTCCAAGCATAACAAAGCAAGAAGTATATGTTTTCAATTGGAATTGCCATTTTTATCTTGAAAGCTGTTTAATTGTGTCTGAAACTTTTGAAAGGTCGTCAAACCAAATTTCTTCTAACAAGGGTTTCAATTCATAATTTAAAATGTCTGTCCACCATTGATTTTCGTTATTGTCATTTGTGTATGTACAGAAATAACTATGTCCAATTTGGAATCCTTCGCCAAGGTTAACATCTTCTTTTATTTTGTTATTTAATTTTAAAATTGATGTACATATGTGTTCAATAATGCCATCTGATAGACCTTTGTCAGCTAAAAAGGAGCGAAAGTTTGAGCCGTAGTCTGGCTGTAATGAAACAAAAGCAAATCTTCTTCTTAAAGCGTAATCTACTATTGCCAAAGAACGGTCAGCCGTGTTCATTGTGCCAATTATATAAAGATTGTCAGGTACATAAAAACGGTCTTCTTCGTCCTCTGCATAAGTAAGTTTTAAGGCAAATTTTTCTTCTCTTTTGTCTGCTTCAATTAGCATCATCAATTCACCAAAAATCTTGCTTAAGTTACCCCTATTGATTTCGTCAATAATGAAAAAGAAAGGTCGTTCTGGATGAGCTAAAGCTCTTTGACAAAATGAATAGAAAATGCCGTCTCGCAAATCAAAACCGCCTTTTTGGGTTGGGCGTAGCCCTTGTATAAAATCTTCGTAACTATACGATTGGTGAAACTGAACCATTTCAATATTAGCATCCTTAACTTCTTGCATAATTTCATAAGCAAGTTTTCTAGCAATAAAAGTCTTGCCTACGCCTGGAGGACCTTGTAGAATTATATTCTTCTTTCGCTTTAATAATGAAACAGTGTTCAAAAAATCTGTTTCACTTATGAAAGGCTTATCAGGGTCATCCGAAAATTTGTAGCTTTTGATATTTTCAGACTTAAGGAGTTTTTCGGTAATGATATTTTTATTATCAATAACCTCCCTTATAATTTCATACTCTTCTTCTGTCAGCTTGAATAAACTGCCTTGGTTATTTATAAATACTTCACATTCTTGCAGAGAAGGATTATTTTTTAAGTCGTTCCAATGAATTGGAATTTCCAATTTTTCAATCAGTTCAAATTCTATTTCTTCACCATTAGCTGTATTATGAATACCTTGGGTGATTTCATAAATAGCTTTGATTTGTTTCGTTGGTGTACTTTCGTACCCAATCATTAAATCACCTCTTTTGGTTGCTTCAAAGTGTTTGTATATTCTTCTTTTGTTCCCTTTTTCGTTGTGTGTGGTATAGGTTTGTTTTTCCCCTACGTTATGTTTGCTAATAGACCAAATTTTTGGATTAGCATTTAGCCACCAATAATTTATATCGTCATCTGGTTCGTGAGTAGTGTCTTTTGGCAATTCAATGTCTCTATTTTCTTTTACTTGAAGGGTTCTTTTCAATAGGCTTTGAAACTTGTCTTCAGGTATGATTAATTCTCCTGCAAGATTAAATTTTTCAAAAATTTCTTTAAATACTTTCCACTCGTTTGAATAGAAGGAATTAATTACTTTAATAAAATCTGTTTCAGTATAATGCTTATAATAATTGCCTTTTCCTTTCTGCTCAAACCCTCCAATTTTCTTAATTACCTCTTCATAGGCTTGGACAATTTGGGTGTCGGTTTCTGTTTGAAAGGCTAATTCTAAATAGGCGTTGGGATTTTCTACATCCCAAAAATTAAAAACCAAACCTGCTTGTCGAGTTTTATTTTTCCAATCTCCTTTATTTACTAGTCCGAGAAAGACATAATGACTTCCTTGAAACCAATATCCTTTTCTAAGTCTTTCACTGTCTTGTTTTCTAAGCCAAAAAGTTAAATCAGGATATTTCTCCTCTTTAAGTTTAAGGAGATGGTTTAAGATTTTGTCGCTCCAATTTATTATTAGTTCTTCTTGTGTCATATTTTATGTTTTATTCTCGGTTTCGGAGTCGTCCTTACAATGACCGCCAACTCGTATATACACGCAATAAACATGCGCTTTACACCCAATAGTGGGGTGTATTGGCGAATATGTGTTGCGTTTTATTTTGAAATGGATTCCTGACCAAGTCATCCCTAATTATAACTCTATACACACACGTTCACAATATCAAAATGGTTTTTCGATTATTATGGAATGTAGTGTAAGTTTGAATTATTGTCATTGAGCAACGGGCTCTATCCGCTTAGGGGCCATTGTATTAGGAGTGGCATTAGTTTCGCATCACTTTACTCATATATGGCAACCTCCGGAATGGAGGATCTTACAACCGGGATAGCTTCTTAATGTGTCTCGGGCAAGAATGACAGGCGCAGCGCCTCCGTTTTAGTCGCAAAGAGAAAAATCTAAATATACACCCCCAGAAGGGCAGGGGGCTTATGGAATGCTTTTTATCGCGGTCGCTGATGTTTTAGCAAAAAACCTTTATGTAAACCTATATCAGGACAGGTTTTTGTATTTGCGGAGGATCCATTCTAATGTCAGGAGAAGCAGGACGACGATGAACCATCCCGGATGTCGATATAAGGCCAGGGTGGTGGTGTGGAAATTGTCTGTTTGCTCAAAGCCGATCTGCTCTTCCAACAGGTCCGGCAACGTGTGTGCTTCTTCATGTGGTACATAGTGTCCGCCGGTCACACGGGCCATTTCTTCCATCAATGCATCGTTTCTGCGGGTATTGATAAACTCAAGGTTGATCCCGCCAACAGAGAAGGAGCCTGAGGCCTGTTCTATTTCACGTTCTCCTCTTCGTGCTGTACCGGTATATTCATAGGAACCTTCGGGTAGGGGATCCAGCTCAAGACGGTACTGGCCGTCTTGTTCGTTTCTGAATAAATACGTGCGCTGTTCACCGGATGTATCGGTCAGGCTTAATTCAATGGTACCCGTTTCTTTTGGTTCTCCGGAAGGCGTTCGCAGAAAGGCGGTGAATACTACCGGATCGGTCGGGTCAAAGATCGTTTCAACCGGAGCAAGATCCAGCTGTCGGTCATCCGGCGAAGAAGCGGTCCATTTAACCGTATTGTTCAGCAGATGTTCCCAGAAACGGGCCGCATCCGG
>JASCXY010000480.1 GCA_030012235.1 Balneolaceae bacterium ANBcel3
GGCCAGCATAGTCGGACAGAAAAAAGCGCGTGAAATCTGGTATTTATGCCGGCAATACGATGCGGAGGAAGCAGAAAAAATGGGATTGGTGAACAAGGTGGTGCCCCTGGATGAACTCGAAAACGAAGGAGTTACCTGGGCAAAGGAAATATTGGAGAAAAGCCCGATTGCCATTCGATGCCTTAAATCTGCCTTTAACGCTTCCGTTGATGGCCAGGCGGGTATCCAGGAACTTGCCGGAAACGCGACGCTTCTCTATTACATGAGCGAAGAAGGCCAGGAAGGAAAAAACGCCTATGTGGAAAAAAGAAAACCGGACTTCAAGAAATATCCCTGGCTGCCATAAAAAGGGATTAATCGTATAGTCCCCAGGAAGTTTACCTGATCCTGATTTAAGGATACCTCTGACACACCCGTTGGAGAAGTATCCATGATTTCTCTCTAACTTATATTTTCAACGTATTCGTTTACAATAAAAGGCTACTTTTCTCCTCTCAATAACATCTGCCGGACTATCTTTTTCAAAACCTTTACGATATTCTCTTTCTGCTTGGGCCCTTTTTGGACATAATCAAAGGCCCCTTTCATCAGCATATCAATAGATTTTTTGACATTCTCCTGGCCCGTAACCATGACTACATACGAGTTCGGTGATTGTTTTTTTATGTCTTTGATGACATCTTCTGCTGTGTGATTTTCCATGTAGAAATCCAGAAATATAATATCTGGTTTTTCATCAAGCGATTTCAAACAATCTTTGCCACTTTCGAACATAGTGATATCCCTTAACCCAATTTTATTGAGCGTCTCGTTCATCACATTCAAAAAAAACGGATCATCATCCACCAGGAATATTTTTAATTTTATTTTTTTTGATGTATCAGACATATATAAATGGGTCGTATGGTTTCAGGTTAAATAATCACTCAAGTTCGTTTTCTTTGATTTCACTTGATACTGCTTCCAGTGTCAGGCAAACCATATTAAGCACGTCATTATACTCTGCTTTATTGTCTTCATGCAATTCAA
>JASCXY010000481.1 GCA_030012235.1 Balneolaceae bacterium ANBcel3
GGGTATAGCCAGGGAGCGCATCGTCCCTCTAATTCTTTCCGCTTCCTGCTCAATATCCAGAAGGCTGGCAACACTGGGCAGACGAACCATGCCCACCTCTTCCATGGCCTGATCACTCATTCTTGCTCCATAATATCCCACACTTCCCACAATTAGAGTTATACCTGCAATCACCAAAAAAGAAGCCATCAGCTTCTTTCCAATGGTCCATTTTTGCATGCTTTCAAATCTTCCATTTAATGCGTCTTTCTTTTTCTGTGTAATCATGATTAACTCCGGTTTTTTTCGTTTTAAACGACGTTTTGATCATACCATTTAACCCCCTGTGCTCCTTATGGAACGCCTGTCATAGTAACATAGAAATGTTATCGGCAAATATTAGACCGTATTAATAATTATAATAAAAAAAATTAATAAGCCGGTTAAAAGAGGCGGCTTGTGTATTAATTTTGCTTGTTTTGTAAAAAAGGTGAGTTCTTTTGTGATAAGGCATAGGTAATGGCATTTTTTTTGAGGGTAGTTCGTGTGTGGATAATTTCTGTATGTGTACTTTATCATAACTGAAGAAAAGGCCGGGTTTAAGGTTTATTGGGTTTCAGCGATAATATGTCCATATAGCAAATGATTTGGTGAGTTAACCTGGCGATACGGATCGTTGATATTGAGCTGATTGGTTTTTAGAACAGAAAAAAGGATCAAAGATATTGATGATATTTACCGTTGCTATTTTGGCTGGCGACTGTAAAAAAAGATTTTTAGTGCTATAAAATCAGGACTGTTTTAACGTTTAAAAGATGTTTAACCGTAACTATACTTTATGATGGGCTTTCATTATGAAATCGATGAATGTAACTAATAAATCTGCGCAATGGACGATAAAAGCCCGATTGCTGGCGTTAACGATTTCGTTAATGGCTGCTACCGGGATATTGTTAATTGCCAGTGCCATATATACCGCTTCTCGCGGAATGAACGAGGTGGCCGATTATACATTAAATATGAAAATGGATGGTGATGTA
>JASCXY010000482.1 GCA_030012235.1 Balneolaceae bacterium ANBcel3
GTAAACCGTTTACCAGCTATACCCGACAGAGACTGTAACCAGTCGGCCGGGAGACAAGTAGAACTGATTCTCCATGTAGGTATTGTCAAAAACATTCATTATCTCCAGTGAAAGCGATGCTCCGTGTGCAATTTGACGAGAAAACATGAGGTCAACGGTCACATAATCGTCGATTTCAACGGTATTTTCCTCATCGGCGTACTGTTTACCAGTATACAAAAACCGCAAACCCGAATCGAACAACGCGTTTTCCCATTGAAGGGAGGCATGAACCATCCTTTCCGGAGAGTAGGTCAGCCGGCTGCCTTCCAGTGCCGGCCGTTCGGGAAACGAACGAATTTCAGAGCGGTGGACACTATATGCAACATTCAGGGTGATATCATCGGTGGGAACATAGAGTACATCCAATTCCATCCCATACAACCGAACACCGGACACATTTTCACGACGATAAATATCTCTTACTCCCCAAAGGCGGTCACCGGTTGCAACATAGTAGAGAAAATCTTTTCCTTTGGAATAATACGCTGTCGGAGAGATACGCCACTTCCAGTGTGGCCGAAGATCCAGTCCGGCCTCGATATTATCCACGATTTCGGGGCCAAGCTCCGGATTGGCTATTTTGGGGCCTACCCACATCCAGCCGGATCGTGACAAATCATCCAGGATGGAAGCCCTGAAGCCTCTGCCATAGGATATATAGCCGCTTGCATAGCTAGACGGATTTAGTCGAATACCCGCACGTGGACTGAGTGTACTCCATGAATTTTCTTCCAAAGGCCCGTTATACACCGAAAAATCGTCGACATCACTCCCATCGGCTTCAAAATTTCCATCATAAAACCGGACGTGATCAAAACGTAATCCTAACTGGATATGAACTCCTCCTCCGGCCAGGGTGATTTCATCCTGAATATATCCGGCCAGGAAACGCATAGAACCCTGATTTTCGATCTTATCCGAAGAGGTCACGTAATAATCGCCCCCCTTCACCGACCCTTTCTTTGCTTCGACT
>JASCXY010000483.1 GCA_030012235.1 Balneolaceae bacterium ANBcel3
GATCGAAGCAAAAAAAGGGTCGGTGAAGGGGGGCGATTATTACGTGACCTCTTCGGATAAAATCGAAAATCAGGGCTCCATGCGCTTCCTGGCCGGGTATATTCAGGATGAAATCACCCTGGCCGGAGGAGGAGTTCATATTCAGTTAGGATTACGTTTTGATCACGTCCGGTTTTATGATGGATTTTTTGAAGCCGATGGGAGTGATGTCGATGATTTTTCGGTATACAACGGCTCTTTGGAAGAAAATACATGGAGTACATTCAGTCCACGCGCGGGTGTTCGACTTAATCCGTCTCGCTTTGCAAGCGGCTATGTATCCTATGGCAGAGGCTTCAGGGCTTCCATCCTGGATGATTTGTCACGATCCGGCTGGATGTGGGTAGGACCCAAAATAGCCAACCCGGAACTTGGACCCGAAATCGTGGATAATATCGAGGCCGGACTGGACCTTCGGCCGCACTGGAGGTGGCGTATTTCTCCGACAGCGTATTATTCCAAAGGAAAAGATTTTCTCTACTATGTAGCAACCGGTGACCGCCTTTGGGGAGTGAGAGATATTTATCGTCGTGAAAATGTATCCGGTGTTCGTTTATATGGGATGGAATTGGATGTACTCTATGTTCCCACCGATGATATCACCCTCAATGTTGCTTATAGTGTCCACCGCTCTGAAATTCGTTCGTTTCCCGAAAGGCCGACTCTGGAAGGAAGCCGGCTGACCTACTCTCCGGAAAGAATGGTTCATGCCTCCCTTCAATGGGAAAATGCGTTGATCGATTCGGGGCTGCGCTTTTTATATACTGGTAAACAGTACGCCGATGAGGAAAATACCGTTGAAATCGACGATTATGTGACTGTTGACCTTATGTTTTCTCGTCAAATTGCACACGGAGCATCGCTTTCACTGGAGATAATGAATGTTTTTAACAATACCTACATGGAGAATCAGTTCTACTTGTCTCCCGGCCGCCTGGTTACAGTCTCTGTCGGGTATAGCTGGTAAACGGTTTAT
>JASCXY010000484.1 GCA_030012235.1 Balneolaceae bacterium ANBcel3
CCTCGTTTAGCGGTAAGCCGGCTTTTGGTCTGTGCTGCCTGAACCCATTTTTGCAACTCGGCTTCGGTTCTGTTGCCACCATGGTGCAGTCGGGAACTAAGGTTTAACTCCGCCTGCTGATCGGCTTCCGATATGGAAAGCTCCTGATTGGCTATGTTCCAGGAGCGGGATTCGATGGTACTTGTTTGCAGCTGTATATCCAGACCGGCCTCAAATTCAAGAATGGTCGCCCCAAATGTGAGCTCCAAAACAGGATCGGATACATCCGGTTTCCTGACAGCGACCTTGCCATCTTCCACCATCACCACGTAGTCATTCATTTCTGCACGGCAAAGCATAAAATCCCAGTCCGAAGCATGATACTGAACCATTTGAAGATGCTGAATTCCATCATCCTCTACCTCATGATTCAGTCCATAGTGATCCAGCAGGTGACGGATAATTTCGCTGTCTGTCTGCTCTTTAAAAAAACGATTCTGGCGGCCACCCGTCATTTTGAAGGCGGCGTCCTTGCACTCTACGTGCAACACTGGTCCGCTCAGGGTTCTTGCACTCAGGCGGTGCCGGACAACCATCCCCTCAAACAGGGTTTCGTTATCGTTGTGATACCCCATTGTCAGGGTAATCCATCGGCCAGGGGCAAATAACTCTCCTGTGCTTATGTCAAACGTTTCCTTTGATGGATCTCCGTCTTTAATAACAATCGAAGCAAAGGGTATCCGGTTTACCGATTTGGTTATACCCATTCCAAGGACCTGAACAGACGCAGGAATTCTCTCCCCGTCTGAAAAAACTTCGATGGTTACCAGATCCGCAGACTGCTCTGTTGGAAGTGTTCGTGGCCCTGACATACTACACCTCTTTAACCGGTGGGAACAAAATCTGATCTCCCGGTTTAATATTTCTGAAATTGGTGATACCGTTCGCTTCCGCTACCTGCAGGTAGTACCTTGAATCACCATACATACGATGTGACATCAGCGGAAGGGTATCTCCTTTGACAACG
>JASCXY010000485.1 GCA_030012235.1 Balneolaceae bacterium ANBcel3
ACGTTTGCCGTCCACTTTTTCATCCGGTTCACATATCTCTTCAAAGACATCAAATAAGTGCAGATGACGTGGTTCCCTTCCAAATGCCATATTGGTCAGCGCCATTAACCCGACCGCTCCGCCTTTCCATACTCCACACTCCACAAACGCCCCGGGAATCTGTTGCTCTTCACAATAACGGGTGATCCGGTATAACGATAACAGTCCTTCCTGCGCCACCATCGAATATGGCCGGATCCGATGAATCAGATATTTAGCGTGCTCCTCCCACTCCTGATCAGCCAGAAGCCCTGTTTTTTTCTTCAGAATTATCTGATATCCCAGCCGCTTTTCAATGTTTTTTTTCAGCCACTTTTTCATCATTCTTTCACCGTGTCCGGGTGTATCACCCTTTTATTTACGTACCTGTGCGCAGGTTAGTGGTTAAGAAGGACCTCTTTAACGGCTTCCATTTCCGGTTCTACAGGAATAGACTGCTTCTCTTTTTCAATCAGCTTTTGGAGTCGTTCAGGCGTTTTCAAAACACCCGGTAGCAGACGGTCAATGGTCTCAGGAAATTTGGCTGGATGAGCGGTTGAAAGAGCAATACAGGCATCAAATCCTTCTCTGCAGGCTTCGCCTCCTAAATAGCCGACCGAAGTATGCGGATCCATTAAATACTTATTGGCCTTCCAAACGTCTACGATCGCTTTTTCTGTTTGGGCGTCATCAAACCATGTTCCTGCTATGTCTGCAGTCATGGCCTGGTGGTCTTGATGATAAAGACTGAGCATGCGGTCAAAGTTGCTGGGGTCACCAACATCCATGGCGTTGGATATGGTTCTGAGTGAAGATCTCGGGTCAAAGGTTCCTTTTTCAAGATAGTCGGGAACCACATGATTGACATTGGTTGCGGCCACGAACCGCTCCACAGGCAATCCCATTTTTTTTGCCATAAGCCCGGCGGTGAGGTTTCCGAAATTACCACTGGGGACAGAGCAAAGGATACGGAGTGGTGTGGCAG
>JASCXY010000486.1 GCA_030012235.1 Balneolaceae bacterium ANBcel3
ATGCCACACCACCCCGTACCCTTTGCTCTGTCCCCAGTGGAAATTTCGGAAACCTCACCGCCGGGCTTATGGCAAAAAAAATGGGATTGCCTGTGGAGCGGTTCGTGGCCGCAACCAATGTCAATCATGTGGTTCCCGACTATCTTGAAAAAGGAACCTTTGACCCGCGATCTTCACTCAGAACCATTTCCAACGCCATGGATGTTGGTGACCCCAGCAACTTTGACCGCATGCTCAGTCTTTATCATCAAGACCACCAGGCCATGACTGCAGACATAGCAGGAACATGGTTTGATGATGCCCAAACAGAAAAAGCGATCGTAGACGTTTGGCAGGCCAATAAGTATTTGATGGATCCACATACTTCGGTCGGCTATTTAGGAGGGGAAGCCTGCAGGGAAGGATTTGATGCCTGTATTGCTCTTTCAACCGCCCATCCGGCCAAATTTCCTGAAACCATTGACCGTCTGCTTCCGGGTGTTTTGAAAACGCCTGAACGACTCCAAAAGCTGATTGAAAAAGAGAAGCAGTCTATTCCTGTGGAACCGGAAATGAAAGCCGTTAAAGAGATCCTTCTTAACCACTAACCTGCGCACAGGTACGTAAATAAAAGGGTGATACACCCGGACACGGTGAAAGAATGATGAAAAAGTGGCTGAAAAAAACCATTGAAAAGCGGCTGGGATATCAGATTATTCTGAAGAAAAAAACCGGTCTTCTGGCTGATCAGGAGTGGGAGGAACACGCTAAATCTCTGATTCATCGTATCCGGCTCTATTCGATGGTGGCGCAGGAAGGACTGTTATCGTTATACCGGATCACCCGTTATTGCGAAGAACAGCAAATTCCCGGGGCGTTTGTAGAGTGTGGAGTATGGAAAGGCGGTGCGGTCGGTTTAATGGCGCTGACCAACATGGCATTTGGAAATGAACCACGTAATCTGCACTTGTTTGATGCCTTCGAAGAGATTTGTGAACCGGATGAAAAAGTGGACGGTAAACGC
>JASCXY010000487.1 GCA_030012235.1 Balneolaceae bacterium ANBcel3
CTTTTAATAACGACAATGCTTCTTTTCTGAAAGCAAACAGTGTCTCTTCTGTGATGGATGATGTTACAAACGGATGTCCGTCTCTGTCGCCTCCCACCCAGTTACCAAAACGAACGGCAGGATACGCGGACCGGTTCTCCAACAACGAAACATCAAAGCCATTGTCGCTCCAGGCTTCCTTCAGCCGCTGATCCAGCAGAGGCAATACCTTTGGAAACATTTTCGCAAGATAATAGATCACATTTCGGCGCTCATCTTCGATCGAAGGCTTTTGCAGATACACCTGTCCTGTATGCCAAAGCCTCTGCATGGCCACCACAATATCATTCTCAATTTGTTTTCTTTCCACACGGGTCCACATACTGTTTTCCCGTTTCACCATCATTAGATAAATGGCACGCAATTGATCAATGACCGTAGATCGTTTCGATTCGGTAGGATGCGCTGTCAGAACCGGCTCAATTCTTGTCTTTGCCATGGTTTCTGCTATTTGCACCTCCGAAAAGCCACTTTCCCTGAGTTCCTTGAGCGTCTTGCCCCATAATCCGGATACACGGGAAAGTCCGTGTGTATCCTCCAGCTTTCTGCGTAACTGAACGGCCGCGTTCTCTTCAACAATGGTGGTGAGCTGAAAAAGTAAAGTAAATGCCTTGCTTATTTTCTCCGGTTCATCAAAAGAAAATTGCTGGCTTTCAAACATCTCTGCCAGCTCTTTCTCTCCTGTAACCTGAAGCATTTTTTTAAAGCATCCCAATAAAAAAGCCAGGTCGTTCTGGATTTTCTCCAACTCAATACTGTCGTCCGTCGTGCTGAAATACATATTTTTTTCCTCCTTGGAAATGCTCTGTTTTTTGGGATGCCACCAATGCATCCCCTTTCTGCGTCCATGATATAAAGATACCCAAACTCTAAGAAACTTAACGCATACCCACGTCCTTCTTTATAAATAATAATTTCCCAAAAAAAGACATTCACTGAGCCATTGTAAACCTCCTTACATGTG
>JASCXY010000488.1 GCA_030012235.1 Balneolaceae bacterium ANBcel3
ATTTCAATAACGACAATGCTTCTTTCCTGAAAGCAAACAGCGTCTCTTCTGTGATGGAGGATGTTACAAACGGATGTCCGTCTCTGTCGCCTCCCACCCAGTTACCAAAACGAACGGCAGGATACGCAGACCGGTTATCCAACAAAGAGACATCAAAACCATTGTCGAGCCAGGCTTCCTTCAGCCGCTGATCCAGCAAAGGCAATACCTTTGGAAACATTTTCGCAAGATAATACATCACATTCCGGCGCTCATCCTCGATAGAGGGCTTTTGCAGATACACCTGTCCTGTATGCCAAAGCCTCTGCATGGCCACCACAATATCATTCTCAATGTGCTTTCTTTCCACCCGGGTCCACATACTGTTTTCCCGTTTTACCATCAATAAATAAATGGCCCGCAACTGATCTATGACCGTAGATCGTTTCGATTCGGTGGGATGCGCTGTCAGAACCGGCTCGATTTTTGTCTTCGCCATGGACTCTGCTATTTGCAGTTCCGAGTATCCACTTTCCTTGAGTTCTTTGAGCGTCTTGCCCCATAGCCCGGATACACGAGAAAGCCCATGCGTATCCTCCAGCTTTCTGCGTAACTGAACGGCCGCATTCTCTTCTACAATGGTAGTGAGCTGAAAAAGCAGGGTAAACGCCTTGCTTATTTTTTCCGGTTCATCAAAGGAGAACCGCTGGTTTTCAAACATCTCTGCCAGCTCTTTCTCTCCTGTTTCCTGAAGCATTTTTTTAAAACATCCCAATAAAAAAGCCAGGTCATTCTGGATTTTTTCCAACTCTATACTGTCGTCCGTTGTACTGAAATACATGTTCTCTTCCTCGTTAGAAGTGCGTTGATACAGGGCGCCACAATGCACCGCTTGTCCGTCTAAAACCATGGTATAAAGATAACCAAACTCTATGAAATTTAAACGAAGCCTATGTCATGCTCGTCTAATAATTATTTCTTATAAAAAAGTTCACTGTACCTGGGGCCATCTCCTCTCATATA
>JASCXY010000489.1 GCA_030012235.1 Balneolaceae bacterium ANBcel3
TAAGGATTATTCTTATAATAAGGGTATGAAATATGATAGTCCAAAAAGCGAAGGAGAAATACTTCCGAACAAACTTGGAATCAACGATCCCAAGCAAATCCAAAAAGAGGAATACCGTGGGTTTTTACGGGCAGAATTGAAATTTGAATCGGAAATAGAGCGTATTGATCAGTTTGACTGGGATCTGATATCATTGATTCATGAATCGGCATTGATCCATCTATACGAGTTTGCCGGGAAATTGAGACAAGTAAATATTTCGAAAGCAGGTTTTTTGTTTCCCGCAGCCCAGCATTTGGATAATACTGTACAAGCTTTTGAACAAGAATTTCTTAAAGCGATTCCCAAGTCCATTAAGACTGAAACAGAATTGATTGAGTTTACTGCCCCGGTCCACGCTGAATTGCTGTTCATTCATCCATTCCGCGAAGGTAATGGGCGAACAGCTCGCCTATTTTCGAACTTGGTTGCACTCAAACATGGATTTGAACGATTCCATTTCGATGTGATCAAAGAAAGCCGGATGAACGAGTACATAAAGGCTGTACAGTCAGCAGCAGACAAGAACTATGAGCCGATGGAAGAGCTATTCAAAGATTTGGGGAATAATTAGACTTATAAAACTCCTGAAGGACTTCCTTTCTAATTTTTTCAGCGTCCTTTTTGAGAATGTTGATTCCTTCAATTTTGTGAGAAGCCAATTGACTTCTCATGGCCTTGTGAGAAATCTTTTCTAGCTCAGAATATGTTTTATTCGGCTTTTTCATAACTTCAAATTAAGCAAAATGCTTGAAATTTTAAAGGCTTATGTCAGCATTATTACGGCCTGGCAAATAAGCGGCGCGGCTGGATTATTGAAGTTAAGCAGAAAATACTAACCCGTCCGCTCTATTTGCCTTGTTATGGAGCGTACAATAAGGGCTTGATGTGCATTGGTGGTTTACTTACTTCGACCCAAAAAAGCATTCTCTCTGTTATACCGCATCCTTTAGAAGTGATTTT
>JASCXY010000049.1 GCA_030012235.1 Balneolaceae bacterium ANBcel3
ATATCGCCTCTATTTATTACAAAAAACCGCTTACAACCATGCATTTTTTTTGTGTATAAAAGGTGGGGTTTAAAAAAAATGTCTGCAGATAGGCGGAATCTTCTTGTGGCAGACGGCGTGGTTGATAAGAAAGGGAGCGTTCCCGACAAGTAAATTTCTGGCTTTTCAGACGATCTCATAGGGTCGTCCATCGTTATTGAATGGCCGGACTCTACCTGTTTACAGACGCACTATATCCATTAATCGATAAAAGTTTGGCGTTTTTTTCTTTCAGAAAGGGTTGTTCAGGAAAACCCCTCACGACTTTCTCTCTTCTAAAATCTTATCAATGGCCTGAATTACCTCCTCAATCCCTTTGGCAAGCCCGGCGTTTTCCTTGTTTTTCTTTTTGGATTGAAGGTGATTCCAAAGCCCTTTTAATATTCTCAGGTCTTCGCTATTCAAATCTTGATATGCCGTTTCGTAGTTGCCGGAAGGTTTTAAGTACAGATCTACATTACCCTTGGCCCAAACCATGACAAAGGCTCTGCCTTTAGAAATATTTACTTTCATCGCTGCGGCTCCTTTTTACTCTGCTGTTAATATGCATTAAACGGCTTAAGCAATCGACTTAATAATGATTGCAGTATGGATTGCCCGTCTTTTTTATCATATCATCAATGTAATCATATGCATGAATAAAACAAAAATCCTCTGCAGGAGACATGTATAATACCCGACCACTTATTTTTACAGTTATATCAATAGCTGTTGCACGAATTTATGCTTTAATAGTATATGTTTTTTCTCTCACTTCAATGTATAAACGTCCCCGGATACCTTTCCTCCCAATACATAACCACAACTACACCAAACGCTTATAGTATGCTTGTTTTTTGTCATCCGGAAGTAGAACATGGATTTAATTTCATATCTTCAGCTACATAAGCGCTTGATAGTACAAATGAATCTGTGTTGATAAGATCACCTTCTTTTTAGACATAGGACCCTCTTTGGGTCTATAAAACACAGAGCGGAACAGGCTCATCCCATCCAGGAATGGGACATTAATCTGCTGGAAAAGTAATGTCAACCTTTGCTCCTTCTTGATTCCAGATTTTTATGGCCCCTTTCAGCTGCTTGACAAGGCCGAAAATCAACTGATAGCCCAGGGAGCGAAATACCCCCTTTTCGAAATTCTTTAAAAACTCTTCCGAAAAACCGGTTCCGTTGTCCTCGTATTGTACTATAATAGAACCCTCTCTCTCAACGATAGAAAGAGCATAGGAATACTCCCGGCTATTTTGTAATCCATGCTTGATCCCATTCGTAATAATTTCATTAATAATGATTCCACAAGGTACGGCTGCCGTCATATTTAGTATCACAGGTTCCAGATGTATCTGTTTTTGGATTCTTGAACTGTTATCGTAGCTTTTGTGTATCTCAGACAACAA
The DNA here is from genome assembly GCA_030012235.1 of Balneolaceae bacterium ANBcel3. Lineage (GTDB taxonomy): Bacteria > Bacteroidota > Rhodothermia > Balneolales > Natronogracilivirgulaceae > JASCXY01. The sequence goes on from JASCXY010000049.1 coordinate 1,437, forward strand.
CTCACCGACATAGTCCGAAAAGTTAATTTTGGAAAAAGACTCTCTCTCATAAAGTTTTTCATGGACGAGCGCCATGGAACGGATCCGGCCGTCTGATTTTCTAAGAACTTCTGCCAAAGCAGCATTTTCTGTCATCTCTGCTTCGAGTCCCAATAACCCTGAAATGACGGCAAGGTTGTTCTTTACACGATGATGGATTTCCGACAGCATGATTTTTTTCTCTTTCAAACTATCCTGAACCATCTTTTCGTAACGTTTTCGTTCTGTTACATCCGTAATAATCGAATACAAAAAGGAATTACCCTCCAGCGTAATAGGGCCGCTGAACACTTCCACTTCTTTTACTTGTCCGTTTTTCAACCGGTGACAACTATACAGGGTGTTTTTTTTACCGGATTTGACCTCTTGCATCAATGCCAGCACCTCTTCCCTGGAAAGAATATTGAGGTCAAAGGTATGCATGCGCCTGAGCTCTCTTCTGTTCCAGCCATAAAAGGCCTCTGCTGCGGGATTGGCATCTATTATCATTCCGTCCGACGGGTTGGATATCAGCATCGGCGTATGACTGTTTTCAAACAGGCTGCGATATTTTTCTTCACTTTCCCTCAGCTTTTCTTCGGCTTTCTTTCTGAAGCTTATAACCCGTAAAAAAACGAGGCCGCCTTTTTTCCCATCAAACTCTATGGGAGTGCCGGAAGTTTCTACCCATACAGGAGAACCATCCATCTTAAAATGCAACTGCTGACTAAATTCCGGCACATGCTCCCTGTTAACATTCAATCTTTTTATTCGGTTTTTAATGAATTCATGATAATCCGGATGACAACGATCCAAGATAGCCGTACCAATCAGTTCCTCCGGGCTTTTTGCACCATACAGTTTTTGCGTAGCAGAATTTACATAGGAAAACTTAAACTCCGTCTGAATAAAAATCGGTTCGGGCGCCTGCTCCACCATGGCCCGGAATTTCTTTTCACTTTCTTCCAGCTTTATTTGTGCCTTACGCTCTTTTTGCTGATCCCTGAAAATCAAAACGACCCCGATTAACTGATTCTCCGTTCCAATGACAGGAGCACCGCAATCTGCTATGGGTATCTTTTTCCCGTTTTTGTTTACAAGTATTATGTGGTTTGCAAGCTTAACCTTTTTTCTCTCTCTGAGTATTTTCTCCACCGGGTTTATTTGCGGTTTTCCGGTATCCTCATTGAAAATTCGGAATACCTCATCAACAGGCTTTCCTTGTGCCTCTTGTTCCTTCCACCCTGTTAGTCTTTCCGCTACGGTATTCATCTGCATAATTATCCCACGGGCATCTGTGGTAATAACGGCATCCCCAATGCTGTATAGTGTAGTCCGATAGCGTTCTTCACTATCGCGGAGCAATAAGACCGATTCTTGATAGTTAAGAGCTTTTACGATGAGTTCTACAATTTTTTCTGTCAGCTGCTCTTCTTCTTTCAAGAAAAGATGGTCACTTTTTTTGAAGGATTTACTTGTTTCAAATATGTCGGGCTTATCGTCTTGTTTGAAACGGTACACTTTCAACAAAACCTCTGTACCATGCTCTGTTCGAAGTTTATTCTCCAAGACACCTCTTTCCTTGCCCGACGGCTTCCGGCTTTCAAACCACTTTTCGCCTATTTCCAAACGGACACACGTTTCTTCAGCAACCATGAAGCCCTGCGGTATTCTACAAACAAGCTCTTTAAATACAGTATCATCCTCTCCCGCATATACCGGCTGCAGAATGCTCATAACAGCATACAGACATCGTAATTCACGCTCCCTCTCCTTGAGATCAAATAATTCGTTTTCGATGCTTCCGGAATCACAACAGCCATTCAAAGCACGATCCCATTCACCAAGTTTTTGATAAATGATTTCCTTCAAATCGGAACTACTCACAAGGCCTGTCTGGATGCTTTCCTGCAAACCTTTGATCTCTTTTTTTATTTGTTCGGTCTCTTTCATTCAATCAATCGAATTATTGAACGAGGAATCGTATTTCATTGAGAAGGCGCGTCAAATATCCCTGTTCCTGCACACCCCAAAGTATTGAGGCTATTTTACTATTATAGTATACAAATTGGGTAAAAAAAAACCACTACATGCCTGTGCGGTGCTTTTTAAATGAGACCGTAGCCCGCAGGATGTTACAAAAAAACTCAGTCTAACGTTCTTTCTATGTTTTTGGGGCTCTGAATGAACGCTCATACTGTGTGGAGCCCTGTTGTCAACTCTCCCATTCTAAGGATACAGAGCCCATTCTCTACTAAACCTGCATTTTTTCAGAGCAGGCATCTCTTGATAAAGCTGTCAAGAATCAAGCATCACAGATTTTTTTTGAGACTGGCTTACAAATGCTTTTTCGATGATTTCAATCGTCTTGATCATCTGGTCAACCGTAACAAATGGGTCCGCCTTTCCTTTTATAGCCTGGGCTATATTCTCATAAAACAGCCGGTAATCACCCTTCAGCGTTTTAACCTTCGTTTTGATATACTTGTCATCGGCATACGTATGCAGGGTTCCCCAATATCTTTGTTCTTCCTCGCCCCATTCACTGTCATCGGACGGGCGGAATCCCTCTGAAAGTTTAGACTCCTGGGGATCCAGGCCAAATTTCATAAAAGACCCTTTGGTTCCATGAAGCATAAAACGGGGCGTTTCGGCACCCACAAGCATACCTGCTTCCAATATGACTCTCAAATCGGGATAATCCAGTCGTAAATGGAAAAAATCGTCCGTTTCGGCCTGGTTTCGTTGTGCCCGAATATCTGCGGTTACCGACAAGGGCATTCCGAACAAGACCAAAGCCTGATCAATCAGATGCGGACCCAAATCGTAAAGCAATCCCGCTCCTCTCCCCGGACGTTCACGCCATGCCTCCGGGCGATGATAGTTTCTAAACCGATCAAATCGTGATTCAAAGGCTACCAACCGGCCCAGGGATTTGCGATTGAGAATCTCCTTGACCGTCAGAAAGTCACCGTCCCACCGGCGATTTTGAAAAGCGCTGATAATAAGGCCATTTTGACGGGCAAGGTCTGTCAGCTCCCGGGCCTCTGTCGTCGTAATGGTAAATGGCTTTTCAACGACCACATGTTTTCCGGCCATCAGTGACGCTTTGGCGATATCAAAATGAGTATCGTTAGGAGTGGCTATGACGATAAGCCGTATATCGTCATTTTTCAGCAATTCTTCTGTACTCCGAACTACATTCAACCAAGGATATTCGTTTTGAGACTCGTTTTTGTGCCTCTCGACCACACTCACCAGTTCAAGTCCGGGTACCGAAGTAATCACCGGCGCATGAAAAATCCTGGATGCTTTTCCAAATGAGATAAGACCTGTTTGTATCGACATAATGAACACCTAAAAAAATTTCGGGAAAAAATAACCATCAGGAACTTATATTTCAATACAAACACAGCCCTTTTATTCACACATCGCAAATACGAATGGCTTTTTGAAGCTCCTCTGTCGGATCTTCATCTTTGATGAATTCATGCCCGACATATCCCTCATAGCCAATATCCAGCAAAGCGTTCATTATAGCAGAGTAGGCAAGTTCCTGACCTTCTCCAAGGCCCGTTCGTCCGGGTACACCTGCGGTATGTACGTGCCCTATTAAATCGGTTCCATATTCTTTTATTCGTGCAATGATATCTCCATTCATGATCTGTATATGATAAATATCAAAGAGAAGCTTTACATTGGGTGAACCTACCTTGCGAATAATATCCGCACAATAGTCTATATCATCTCCCTGATAGGGTGGATGCCCTCTGAAGTCATCGTTTTCTACCCGTGAATTCAAGTGCTCCATACAGATGGTTATTCCATGTTTTTCGGCGTGCAGAGCCAGCTCTTTCAGTCCTTTAACCGTTTGTTCTGCACCTTCTTCCAGAGATATAACCCCTTCTTCCGGACGATCGTTGTTGCGGTATTTATATCCGGTAAATGCAATCACCGAAGGTACACCGGCTTCTGCACACTCCTCAATCCTTTTTTTGGTCTGGTCTATCACCGTTCTCTGATACAGCGGGTTGTTCAATCCTTTTGCATAAGGCGGGTCAGGCATTCCATTGACGGACAAAGCACATTTCAACCCATATTTTTTCATCGTCGGCCATTCCGCCGGCCCCACAAGTTCAATACCGGGACAACCGAGATTTACCGCTGCTTGACAAAGCTCATCTAATGACCATTGAGCGCCGAAACTCATGTAGGTCCATGATACAAGAACCTGCTTTATACGCCCCTTTAATTGATCCGGATCAAAGGCCCGTTCTTCCGGAGAGGAGCATCCTTTTAAACCAAAAGCCCCTGCCGTTGCCGCCATGGTTAAGGCCGCCGTACTTTTAAGCATATCCCTGCGGCAAAGTTTTGAAGAGTCGTTGTTGTTAGTCCGCATAGTCTTGTTCGTTTCCATACAGGTTTCGTTTTCAGTCTATAATAAGGTAACGCTAACAAATATGATTAGAAATAATATTTAAAGTTTGTGTCAAATGGACCATAAAAAATGATAAATCTGACGGGGTTATTCCAAATAATACGCTCTGTACTATTCTTTTATTCACATATAGCTTTTAATGATCCCGGGAATTTGTATCAATACTCTCCCTTTTTTGAATATAATTCACCGTTTTAAAAGATGCTTTTCCTTCTGAAGTGATCGGTGGAAATTGGATTGAAATAACCAACCATGAGTTAACCTGCCATTGTACGAGTCCCGGTTAGGTACTCGTTCAACCTTACGTTGAGTTCTGAATTTTTTAATGGAGGAGGGAAAAAGTGTGAGAGGACAAGCCTGAATAAACTAATAGTACTGTTTTAAGGTAATGTGAAGTTTATTTACAGGATACTTTGAATCTCCTTTTGCATTTGAATGCACCATTGAGTTTTAATATGTTACTTCTAACATGGCAAAGTTAATGACTATTCCTGTGAAATAGTGATATAACTGTATAGAGAGACAACGACCACCTCAACCCGGGAGAAACCATGAACTGGAAAACTGCCCTCATTTTTACAACGTGCCTGTTCATATACTTAATACCTACGGATGCACGATCGTTTGAAGATTACATTGAAGAAACCCGCGGTGATACGGTAGTTGTAAATGACTACCATGATATGGGCCAGGTTCCCAACTCCCTGTGGGATGCAATTGAACTTGACGAAGATGTACCGGAAGGACGTGTTTATGAGCTTAAATATGGAGGAGAATACTGGTTTACACGTCAACTTCGGACACCTCAAGATCGGCCTTTGGTCATCACAGGGAACGATCAATCCCGCCTGGTTCAGCATGACGGAGGTTTAACACCACCAATCATTGCTCATACAGACGTGGAGGGCGGCCCTGGACTTTATGGAATTAATTTTAGAAACCATGTTACGCTTAAAAACCTGATGGTAACAGTGGGTTCTGATGCTAACTTTCAGGGCTGGTCGTTCCTGGATGCCGGTGCGCCCCATACAACGGTTACCCTTGAGAATGTACTTTTTGAACATACCCACTGGGTATTTATCCAATCTAATGAGTATGAAGGAACCAAAATTCATATCAGCGACAGTTATTTTGTGAACATGAGCGGGAATCCCTGCCGCAGAAACGGCGGTGTGTACGACAATGTCGGCAATAACACGGGTGAACTCATTGTAGAAAACTCAACCCACATTATGGGGCAGGGTGTATTGTACAAGTTTAGGGGAAACCGATTCAACAAGGCCTTTTTTAACCATAATACTTTTGTGAATATATCCGGCCAATTATTTGCCGGATTCGGCTACCACACCCATTTGACGATTACCAATAATCTTTTTATAAACAGCAATGTTCAGGGATACTATCCCGGATTAGACGGTCCGGAGGATTTTCCTAATAATGAACTCGATCAGGATAACCTGCCCCATGGCATCATTAATGTGAACCACCTTCCTGATAATGATTCTGATTTTGAAGAGTTTGAAGATCAGGATCGTATGATCCTTGTGTATAACAACGGTATATTTTGGGATGACAGACTTGATGGAATAGTGGATTGGTTAAACAACCATGAAGCGCAGGGAAGAAGCGACTGGATGTCTCAAATGATCTACATGAACAGCCGAACCGAAGAGATCTTTGCGGATAATGACCGCTACCCGCTCATGCAGCATGGCAACTGGATTGATGCAGGAGATCCAGATTTTGCTGACCCTAAAGACCTGATGGGCGATCAGCTCGATGAGATCATCACATGGAGCCAGCAAGCCGGTGCGGAATCAACAGATTACACCTTGCCAAAGTGGAGGCAATCAGGCAACGAGACATCACTTGGCGGTGATGATAATAACTTCGTAACCTCTGACTGGCCTGTTCCGGTCAACCTGGCATATTCCAATTCCGCTTATCGAACGGCCGGCCTGGGCCATCTGCCATTGGGAGACCTGAACTGGTTCCCGGAAATGAAAACGGTGTTTGATGCAAATAAGGAGAATTTACATGCCTCACTTGAGACCGCTCTTTTAACAGGTGAGCCCCCCGGGCATCCGGCGTTGGTAACATCCGCTGATCATACCAACCACACAAATTCTCCTGCACGTTTTAAACTGGCACAGAACTTCCCGAATCCGTTTAATCCGAATACCATAATCCGTTATCAAATTTCGGAACGAGCAGATGTTCGAATCGAGGTATTTGATGCTCTTGGAAGAAACGTTGCGGTATTGAAATCAGGGGTTCATTCACCCGGAAGCTATCAGGTCAACTTTGACGCTTCTCACCTTTCAAGCGGCATCTATATATACCGCCTCAGAGCCGGTGACTTCACCGAAACAAGACAAATGATTCTGGTTAAATAGTCGACCCTGAAGAACTCAGGATTTGTTGTTTTTGATTAAGCCTCGGCAAAGCACACGGGTTTATCCCACATATACAACCATCGGAAAATGGGGACAAAAATATCACGCCTGATCTGTTTCAGGCGCTTTCTCAGGTTGTAACCGGTGCATGCGAGCAGGGCATTCATTTGATCTCCAATCCAACCCGAAAGATAATTGCGCTGCATCCGGCAATCCGACTTCACATGACCGATTTCGCTCCGCGATACCCACGGTCCACAACCACTGTTGATGCCGCTCGCCCACAAGTCCGTTTTAAATGATCCAGGGTCGGGGCAAGGGCGTTGTTGGACCGAATTCTGTACCGATGTGTAATAATCAAATTATCCGGCAATAGCTATCGCATGGAAAACCGCACAACCATATTTGAAAACAAGAACAAAAACAACTAACATAATAAAGTGATTCAGGGCAAAAATCATGCATCCTTATTTTCCATTTTTGCTACATCGCTAATTGCCGAAAATGCTACATATTAACTTTCCGGTAACAGCATAGAATGCTTGTTATATTATTTTTTACCAATCACATATACCCTTCTTCAGGGTCGACTAAATAGGTTCACTTGGCCACCGTCATTTGTTTTTTTTTAAACTCCGGAAGAGTCAACCGGGTAAAAATTAAAAACTCTTGCCTGGTGGATGGCATCAAACCACAGACGGTGTCTCTCATCCGGGCGTTGGCCTCCTGAAAGTCCTTTTAATTCAAATAGCGCTTAACCCGTGTTTCCTTGAATCGCCAAAAAGTGATCACATCAGGAATCATTTTAACCTGATTTATGCCGGTAAAACCCGAAGGCTCAAGTGGAAAAATGACACTATATTACAGAAATTGTCGTTACCTCTTACCCTTACAAGCTTCTGCTTAACAGAAACAGCTATGCTTACTGTATTTGTCTTCACTTTTTTAATCAATATGTTCCATGTACCAAACCCGGGAACGGCTCGAAACGATGTCCCACAGAACGAAGACATGGAGAGGCATGAATTCGCAGCTCCTCAGATGGGCTCCATCTTCCGAATCGTACTCTATCATCACGATTCGAACATAGCAAAAGCCGCTGCAGATTCTGCCTTCCGAAAAGGGGAACTCTTGAACTCCATACTCAGTGATTATCTTCCGGACAGTGAACTCAATCGATTGGTTCAAACGGCCGGAAAAGATACCGCTGTTGTCGTTAGTTCGCACCTTTTTGAGCTGGTTGCAACGGCCATCGAGGTATCTGAAGAAACCCATGGAGCATTCGACCTTACAGTTCGCCCGCTAACCCGATTGTGGAGAGAAGTGCGAAACAGTCCTAATCCCAAACTCCCTTCTCAGGCCGACCTTCAGGCACGTGCGGATTGTGTAGGATACCAGGATATTCATTTGAATTCTGTTACAAAAGGCATTTTGCTTTCAAATCCTTGCACCGAATTAGATGCCGGCGGGATTGGAAAGGGATATGCCGCCGGAAAAATGGGTGAAATTCTTCGTTCTTTTGGAATTGATTCCTTCTTCATTAATGCCGGTGGCGACCTGCTTGCCGGAGCACCGCCCCCTGGGGAACAAGGATGGAATATTGCTATTTCAGCGCATCATCCAGACGGAACACCTCGACCCATTCCTGTTCAATTATCTCATACGGCATTGAGTACGTCCGGGGATTTATACCAGTTTGTTGAAATTGACGATGTCCGTTATTCACACATCATAGATCCGAAAACCGGAATGGCCTTAAAAGACCGTCGTACCGTAACAGTAATCGGCCCCGATCCAACACGGGTGGATGCCTATTCTACGGCATTAAGCGTTATACCTGCAGAGAAAGCGGTTCGGTTTATGGATAATATTCCCGATTATCATGTTTATATAGAACGCATCCGTGATACCGAAGTAATTTCGAACCGTTCGGAAGGCTTTAAGCCAGCCATACCCTCCCATTAAAAAAAAAGCGGACTGTTTAAAACAGCCCGCTTTTAATAACGCGATTAAATTACCGGGGTTCTACCGGGGACAGGAACCGGATAGTATCCGTTTTCATCCGGAGTTACCGGTGGCGGGGTATCCCAGTCCATGTTTTTTGGCACCAATTGCTCCTGGCTGTTCATGGCCTGATCCCACGTAATTACCTGGCCCGTGTAGGTTGCCATACGGCCCATAATTGCAGAAAGAGTGGCCTCTGCACCTATCCGGGTATCATCGATGACCGTTCCTTTTCTGATGGATTCAACCAATTCAATGATTTCCTGCTGATACGGGCTTGGATCATCCATTCCATCATGATTATACTTCAGGTTCTTTTGGCGGTCATGTATGGTTGCATTGTGAGCACCATCAGTGAACAGAAAACCACCGGTAGCCTGAAAATCTTCTGCTACGCGGCCAAAGGTATTGGGAATCTGGCGGCACTGGCTGGCAATCCGTGCTCCACTTGGATACGTATACTCAACAAAGTGGTGGTCAAAAATTTGTCCGTGTTCTTTTCCGGTCCGAACTTCTCTTCCACCCATTCCCTGAGCCGAAATCGGGTTTTCATTCAGGAACCAGCTCGCAACATCGATGTTATGGATATGCTGCTCCACATTATGGTCGCCACAAACCCAGTTAAAATAGTACCAGTTTCTCATTTGATACTCCAGTTCACTTTGTCCCGGTTGGCGATTATTCACCCAAATATCCCCCTGGTTCCAGTATACCTGGCCACCGAGAATCTCACCAACCTGCCCGTCTCTTATTCTTCGGACTATTTCACGATAATTATTCTGATATCTTCGCTGGAGTCCAACGACGACGTTCAGGCCTTTCTGTTTTGCAATTTCACCGGCTTCAAGAACTCTTCGGATTCCGGGAGCATCGGTAGCGACCGGTTTCTCCATAAATACGTGCTTTCCCTGCCTTACGGCCTCCTCGTAATGGTCCGGCCGAAATCCCGGAGGAGCACATAAAAGAACAATATCTGCTTCGGCGGTTGCCTTTTTATACGCATTAAAACCGACAAATCTTCTTTCCTGCGGAACATCCAGCTTATCCGTTCCACCAAAGGCCTGCTCCAGCTGCGACATACATGAATCCAGCCGATCCTGAAACAGATCCGCAACGGCAACGATCTTAATACCGTCTCCTGCACGAATGGCATCGAATGCGGCACCGGTTCCCCTGCCACCTGCTCCAATCAATGCTACTTTAAGGGTCTCCGACCCCGCTGCAAACGCACTTGCTCCTACAGGAAGCGAACTCAAAAGCAGGCCGCCAGCTGTAATGGTAGAAGCTTTTACGAAATCCCTTCGGGATATTCCTCGATTTGTTGTAAAGCTATTGTCTTTCATAATAATAGTACCGGGTTTGTCTTTGTTATATTAACGTATTATCTGAAGGCTTTTCAGAGCTTTAAATATCCAGAATGGGCATAATCCAAAACTCTTCTATTTCCTCGAGCGGCGGTGCTTCTTTGGGCCTGACCAGTCGGAATCCTACAAAAGGCGCATTGGTGTGCCACCACATACTTCTGGGGATTTGCGGGTCGCCCCTGCTCCAGCGAGGATCGGATCCTCGCCGGGTTGTACAACGAATATCGTCCGGTTGATCCCTGAAAGAACCGCCACGTATGGTTCGGGGATAAAGTACTTCCGGATTAAACCATGGATTGTTTTGCTTGCCTTCACGAATACGCTCATGATAATCTTCATGGAATTCATCCATCGTCCATTCTGCAATATTTCCCATCATATCATGCAAGCCAAAAGGATTCGCCTTTTTAGCAGCTACTCCCTGATAGCTTCGATTGCTGTTTTCGGCATGCCACTCAAAATCATCTAATTCATACTCATTTGCATCAAAATAGTAGCTCGTTTCAGAGCCGGCTCTGCAGGCAAACTCCCATTCTGCTTCGGTGGGAAGGCGGTGAAATTCACCGGTTACAGCGGTTATCCACATGGCATAAATTACAGCGGCATAGTGCGTCATTCCAATGGCGGGCCGGTTATCCCTGCCCATGCCGAAAGTAGCATCTCCATAAGGTGCCGATGGTGCGGTAAGAGCTTCGGCTTCGATCCCAAATTTTGCCATCGTTTCGGCACTAATCTGCCTATCGACTATCTGGCTGGCAAACAGATCGTACTGCTCCCATGTGATTTCGTGTTTGCTCATCCAGAATGGATCGACCGTAACTTCTGTTTTAGGTCCTTCATGCGCCTGCTTTCCCGGCTCGTCCGAGGATCGCCCCATCATAAAGGTTCCACCAGGAATCGGGACCATGTCAATCAGCACTTCTGTTCCGGGAATCTGCTGTGAATATGCCGGAAAGTCCGCTCTTTCTGCAAAAAGATCAACCTCATCCGTTGCCGGCCTGAACAGTCCGCATCCGGCAATAGTAAAAACAGTTACTACAAATCCATAGATGACTAAACGGTTATTCAAACTAAACCTGCACCAACTCTTCATGTTTCTTTTTCAATTATGTAATTAACGATGATCTATTAAAAGCACTTTTAACAGGGCGTTCAGCTCCGTGACTAAAAAATCGTCTGTTTCATTAGCATACAGCCGTATAGCGTATTTGAAAATCCAAAAAATCGTTCGGGGTTTACTAGCAGAAACAAAATATTATCGATACCATTGCGTAGATATCATTATCCTGTGCATAAACCTGGTTCCCTGGTATGTAGACGCTTATCAGAAAGATTATTTACTTCGACGGTTTTCTGGAAGCCCTTTCCTAAAAGATAATAAGGAATTTCTAGTTTGGATAATTATTAATATTTGAAAAATACAGCCGGATCTTTTAAAAACCTGTTGTTGATTCTGTTCATATTTCAGAAAAAACTGCGTGAAGGGTTCCCTGAATACTTTAAAACCAGCTCATGTAATACACACCATAATAAAATAACGTGCCTTGCGCCATCATTGATATTATGCGAGTCAACTTCTTTCGAAAAGTTTTAGAAAGAAAGACCTTAAAAAGTTCATAATAGCTGTATTTCTGCACTCACAGGTATCTTTTCCGTTTTAATGACAGAATGCGACAAAAGCTCTAATTGAGGCACAAAACGATCCATAAAAACCTGAGAAAGAACGTGATCCGGCGCTCAGAGTCTTCCGGGTTGTTTTAAAAGAATAAATAAGAGGCCAACAGCAGCCGCACATTGGTTACGTTTGTGGTATCCGTTACCCGGCCGTCGTTTTGGACGTTTCCATAAGCTGCCGTGGTTATATCCACTTCAAAAGCAAAACGTGCCGGACCGGACTGAACCTGAACTCTGGGTGATATTCGATACAGATGATCGATATCGCCTCCTCTCGCAAAACCCGGAATCAACACGACATCATCATGATTCGTACCCAAATTTTTAGCAAATCCGGTAAATACGCCAAACTCATATCGTATATTTTCCGGTTGTCCCAGAAATCCGGTAGTAAACTCCTGCCAGGCACTTAATATGCGAATGGGATAGATTCCCCGGCCTCCATTCTCTCCGGCCACTCCACCAATCATCAATTGATCCTGAAGGTTTTCTGCATAGATCACATAACTTTTACTTGTAATGCTTCCAACGGGAAGGTGAAGAAATGCAAAACCGGAAAACCCGTTTACCGGGCCATATTGCTGCGGATCAATTTCCAATCGTTTAAAATCGGCTCCTGCTCCTTTGAGCACTTCTCCGGTCTTTTTCTGTAACTGTAGGTGAAGATTGGGAATGGCCGATTGTTGTAACGAACGGGTACCACCCGGCCCGGTGAAATCTCTTTGAGACATAGCCGCAAGAATTACAGAAAAAGAGCTCATCTGATGGGTGAGGCGGATCTGCGGATTTCTCGAAAAGGCCTGAAAAGGTGTACCTGAAGAAAAGGAGACCGTTCCGGGAAACGACTGTGGGACAAACAAAGGATGCCAGTATTGTCCCACCAGCAGGCCTGTATTCTCCCATTGAAGATTAACCCACGCATGGCGAAGTCTTAGCGTATTGATATTTGCATCGGTTGACCCAAAAAAAGCCCCTTCAACCATACCGGTTGTTCGTGCTCCAAAAGCATCCGGACCCGTGATTCGTGCTGTTAACCGGGTCTGAATAGACATGATATTCAGAGAACGTTGGTCGTTAATATCCTTTCCTTCACTGTCGTATTCTTTTTTCATAGGAAAAAGCATGAAATGCCCGTCTCTTGCAGCGACTGTTTCTCTGGTGTCCATATAGGCATCCGTTTTTATAAAACCGGAAAAATCTACAGATGCAGACTGTGCGTTTATTGTGGCCGTAACTCCCATGGTTCCGGAAACAGCCAATAAACCGGTGATGATTAGGTGTTTTATACTCATAATCTTGCTCTTAAGTGAGAAACTATAGTTCATGCAATGCGGGTAATCGTTCTCATCGGTTATCGACAACGTGCCGGAAACAGTAAATACTGTTTGTTCTTACACGTATGCCACTGATATCGAAAAACCAAAAGGCTTGCTCCCCCCCACCACAACGCCAATACTTTTCGCATTCTAATAACATTATTGCTCTACTTCGGGCTGTTTCATTCGTAACGTTTTCGCTTCAAACAGCTTCGCTACTCCTATGAGGAAATACTTATTTCCGATCAAACGATTCTTCGAGTATTTTATACCGGGTTTCTTCCATTCCCAGTTTTGAATAGACTTGCTGAGCCAGGATATTCTCTTTTTCGACATACAATCTGCACCCACATACTCCTTCCTTCTCAGCCGCCATCGTCTTTATCGTTGCATACAGCTTCCTGTACACGCCACGCCTTCTGTACTCAGGGAGTACATAAACACTTTGAATCCACCAAAAAAAACCGTTTCTCCAATCGCTCCACTCCTTGGTAATCATCAAAGTTCCAACCATCAAACCGTCTATTTCGGCTGCCATATAAAATCCGTGCTCCGGAGTACGGCACAGAACTTTAACCCCCTCTTCGACAAGGCTTTTATTGAGTCTCTTCTGTTCTGTTTCCCAGGCCATGGCGATATTAAACCGGCTAATCTCAGCTGCATCCGCAATCGTGGCATTTCGAACAATAATTTGATGTTCCATTTATTGATTATTTTAAATTCCTCAGTAAGCGCTAATTATACAAAATGGAAGGCTATCAGCAAAGCCCCCAATCGCTTTTTGAATAACGACGTACCAGGTATACTTCATCCTGATGTATATACGTGTCTCAAAAACAGTGCCATCAATAATGTGTGTTGTTTTTTAAATGAAGGTGGCCACCACCGGACCTGCTTCCACTGTCATCACTGCTCGTTTTCAGGACTTTTTAACTACTTAAAAAACAAGGATTGGTTCACAGCATCCAACGATGTATATTCAACGGCGACTTCCTTTTTACGAATGCTGACATCTTATGCAAAAAGAAATTGACCTGATCGTTTCTCCGGAGGAGGCTGCAAAAGAAGACCTTCTCAAAGCGTTGGTGTCTGAAAAAGCCGGGATTCCGGTCTCGGACATCCAGCAACTTTATATTTTAAAGCGCTCTATTGATGCCCGAAAGCGCAATGTGCGAATCAATCTGCGGGTAATAATCAGCATTCATGAGCCTTATGATCCTCAACTTCCAGGCCTGCCCGATTATCCGAATGTATCCTCTGAAGAGGAAATATTGATTATTGGAGCCGGGCCGGCAGGCTTATTTGCCGCGCTTCGTGCAATTGAGCTGGGTAAAAAGCCGGTTATTCTGGAACGTGGAAAATGCGTAAAAGACAG
>JASCXY010000490.1 GCA_030012235.1 Balneolaceae bacterium ANBcel3
GAAGCGGCCACCATACAGGATGCGTTGGATTTTTATGAAACCCACTACGTCCCTTCCAACATGACCATCGCCGTCAGCGGAGATGTAGATCCGGAGGAAATAAAAGCTTTTGCCGAGAAATATTTCAGTCCGATGCCCGCTGGAGGACAACCACCAAAACTTCTCACCCGTGAACCTCCACAGCGTGGAGAACGCAGGCTGGTTATTAAAGACGATGCTCAGCCGATATTAATGATTGCTTACAAAGGGCTGGATGCAAACCATCCGGATGCAATTGCAGTAAGAATGATCTATGATCTTTTACTTATAGGCAGGACCTCCAGATTGTACCGGCGCCTGATCACAGAAGAAGAGGCCGCTCTTCATTTATTTGGAAACAGTACCTATCCGGGAAATCGTTTCCCCGGACTTTTCATCCTTGCGGCCTTTCCAAACCAGGGTGTTGATGTGGCTGATTTGGAGAAAATGGTCTATGAAGAGATTGAGCGCATAAAACAAGGAGATATCAGCCCTGAAGAATTAGAGAGGATTCGTATCAACCGGAGGGCCAATACGCTCAGAGGCCTTTCAGACAATATAGGAATCGCTTACCAGTTTGCCTCTTCGCACCGCTTACGCGGTACCTGGAAAGCGGTCTTTGAAGACCTCGACCGTTTGGACGACATTTCCGTCGATGACCTGCAGCAAGCAGCCATGCGCTTGTTCAGGGAAGAGTCCAGAACGGTTGGATATACGATCAACGAAGATGATGAAACCACATCCAGTAACGATTTATAAACCTATTTTGACTTATGAATACATCTATAAACACCCTGATCGCGTTTGTACTTTTGTTGTTTGTGGCGGCCGGATGTGGCTCTTCAGGATCAACCATCAACAAACCGCATGAACATATTGAATTTCCGCCTTTAAAAACGGTAACTTTACCGGATATAGAGCGGTTTTCTCACAACGGGATTGAGTTTTTTCTGTTGCACGACGACGAATTGCCTCTTATTTCG
>JASCXY010000005.1 GCA_030012235.1 Balneolaceae bacterium ANBcel3
CGGGCACTGAACAGGATCAGCAGATCCTCTTTCTCATGTACATCTTTCAGTGAGGATGAAACACGGTTCCAGTTGGCAATGATTTGATATTCAGCCGATAGTTCCGGCTTTTGTTTTTCAATGTACTTTTGAATCAGTTTTTGATTGGATTTTGTCGTAAGAACGATAAGATTGGATCCCAATTGGTTAATAAGCTTTTTTATCGTCTGAAAACTGTTACCGAAACCGGGCTCATACTGCGACATCGGTGGTATGGCTAAAACTACCCTTTCCATGGTATTAACAGGCTGCTCAATTTTGGAAACGAGAATGGTTTCGTCCGATTGTTCTAGCAACTGATCCAAAACAGATCCAAAAATTCGTTGACGAGCTGTGATCTCTCCATTCCATCCAATCACAATATCTGAAATACGCAATTCCCTGGTTGCACGAACGATACCCGATGCAATGTTGAAATCAACCCGGGTCACGGGAATGACCGGAATATCTGCAGCCGCTGCATGAACTACGGCATGGCTGAGCAGTTTTTCTCCGGAGGCAACAGCAACATTAATGTTACTGCCTTCACGAGCAACGGTTAGCGGGAATATAGGTTCTGTACTGGTATTTCCACGAATCATCATCGCAATATCCATGAGCGCCTCAGAGGTATCAGGATTGGATAACGGAACCAGAATTCGCTCAGGAGAGTCCGAAATCTTCAACGCTTCCTTTTCCTCTTTTATAACTACTTTTCGGCCATATATGTCTACAAGGTAGGGACCCACAAAGCAGGTGGATAATATCAACAGAACTACACCGTTGACCGCAACTTCATCAAATAATCCAATTTCAAAACCGATCAAGGTAACCGCAAGCGTTGCCGCGGCCTGCGGGCTGGTAAGGCCGAACATGACCCATCCTTCATCTTTGGTCAGCTTAAAGAATACCTGCGCAGCTTTTGCAGCTATAAATTTCCCGGCGATGACAAGGAAGAAGAAGAGAACAGCAACATACCAGACTTCTATGGATGTCAAAACCCGCACATCTACCAGCATTCCCACAGAAATGAGAAAAAACGGGATAAACAGAGCGTTGCCGACAAACTGGAGGCGGCTCATCAATGTACTGTTTTCCGGAACCAGCCGGTTCATGGTCAGCCCCGCCAAAAAGGCTCCGATAATTGCAGCCAACCCGATCAGCTGCGCTAAATAAGCCGTTACAAATAAGACAGATAAAAGAAATACATACTCAATATTCGTCTGATCACGGATGGTACGGAAAAACCATCTACCCAGGCGGGGGAGAATAAGAAAAACCACCGTAAGATACAGTCCAGAGAGTCCAAGAAATGTCACCCAGAATTGGGTATTGATATCGCCATGAATGGTTGCCGCAACGATGGCCAAAATGGTAAGAGATAGCGCGTCTGTAACGATCGTAGCGCCAAGACTCATGGTTACAGCCGTATTTTTTCCGATACCAAGACGATTGGCTATCGGATATGCCAACAGGGTATGTGAGCCGACAACAGACCCTAATAAGAGTGCACTGGTTAATGAATAATCCAGAAGCACCGGAGCAAGCAACAGGCTTCCGAGCATAGGTATAAAGAATGAGACAAAGCCAAAGGAGAGGCTTTTTTGCCGAAATTGACTGAATTTTTCAAGATCAATGGAAATACCGGCAATAAACATCAGATATAGAAGACCGACGGTTCCTAACAGGATAATGGTTTCGTCTCGCTCCAATAAACCCAGAGCTCCCTGTCCAATGATAGCTCCTGCTACGATTAAACCTACAATTGATGGAAACCGGAGTTTATCCGCAACAATCGGGACAAGTAAAATGATTAGCATGACCAGTGCAAAAATGAGCACAGGATCACTGAAAGGAAGCTCAAGAAGGTTTAAAAGATCCATAGTCAATTCAACGGATAGGTCATTAAAGCTATTGAAAAATAGAACGTTGATTCCTGTATCAGCCTCCGGAAGGCCGGAAGGATGACATAAAAGATCGATTGCAGCGTGCCATTAAACATAAGAAAAAATGCAGAGATAAGAATTGTTTCAAGATTAAAATAAAAACAAAATATAGTGACAATATGTTGTCACCGTTCGTATGTATCATGTAATAAACACAGACAACAACACTTAAAAAGGAGATTCTCATGAATACGGCAATAACCTATGTGCACCCACCCGCGACATCGGAAGTTGAAACATGTATACCCCGCTCAAATGAAGCTATGGGAACCAACAAAAAAAGGTTGTCATTAATATTCAGCACTGCTCACGACGAAGTAGACGTCTTTGAGTTGTTTGGATGGGAAAAGCTTCCATCCCGGCTCAAAGAAGCTGTAAGAACAGACCTGGAAGCTTATCGGGATGAAGTTCTTGGTTTATATTCTTCGAGAGATGCAGGGGTCAAGAAGCGCAGGCAACGAGTAGTATATTGGATTAAAGCCTTTATGGACGCTTTATGTACAGAAGAAACGGCTGTAGATGCGCTTCGGGTAACCCGGTGATTCGTTTTATTTCGTGAAGAACATGAGAAACCGAAACATCAGGGTTTCTATTCGACGAGACCGTTTATATGGTGCAGAAAAAAAGTGACGGACTTTAGCTAAAAAGTTGCTGTTTTCCTGAATCAGTGGCTGCATCAAATACAACTGCTCGTCATCCAATCTAGGTGCTTCCGGTGAATGTTCTGCAGGACCGAATAAGGCGTGGAATAACCGCACCTGATCCACAATATGCTGAATACTGAAAGAGCGTTTTGAAAGGTGTTTTAATCGTCCTTTATATTCATCAAAGAAAGAGCCGGAAGCAGGGGTAGCTGTTGCGTCATGTCTCCTGAAAATCAAAGATGGTTCCGGATCATAATAATGGTTTCCGAACGCTGTACCGATAAGATACACCCACCAGTCATGCATTATAATATGGTCGACGGGGTCGTTTTTTTGGAATTCTTTATTCATATTAGAACAATGGTTCCGGATATAATCATCAGACACAAAGGGCTCAATCTCATAAAGTACCAGTTCTCTGAGTTGGGAATCGATAATAAGTGTGCAACCGGTGACCTGGTTTTGAACCAGTGCATTGGAGAATCCTATGTTTTTCGGTTCTGAGGCAAGTTGAGTCGTTTCTTTGTCGCTTCCTGTATAAGAAAAGCCTGTATGATACATGAAGGGGATGTTTCCGTATGACGAACGATGAGCATCCAGACGCTTTTTAGCTTTGAACAACTTATTTTTCAACCAGATATCGTCCTGGTCGCAGAACGCGTAGGCCTCATAGATCCCGGGTACGGTCGACAGCAGGTGAAGAAAACTGCGAGCAGGTCCGCAATTGGGTCCGGAGGAAATAGTGAATGTGTGATCGGCCTCTTTTTCCTCCCATTCTTTCTTTTTTGTATGAAGTATTTCAACCGTACGGTCTGTAGAGCCGTCATCCCGAACCCAGAGATCCCAATCCGTGTAGGTCTGCTCAAAGAGGCTGTCCAGTAGCTCCGAAAGAAAAGTTTCCCCGTTATAGGTGGATAAGACGATTGCAATTCGGGTCGCTTTTTTACCGGAAGTTGTTGTAGGTTCTTTGGAGTAGGCTTTCTTCATAAGAGCGAGAAAATGCTACTTTTTAACCAGAAGTTCATCGATCAAATGTTCGATCGTATGAGTGTACTGCTGCATATTGAACATATTTTTCACAAATGCATAGCCTTCCTCAACCAGACGCTCACGTAATTCAGGTTGTTGCATCAGGGCCTGGATTTGAGATTTGAGGGCTCCGGTATTCCCGGGACTGTAAAGAAGCCCAGTTTTTTCATGAAGGACGATTTCCGTTAACCCTCCGGCATCCGAGCTTATTACGGGACAGCCATGGATAAGAGCTTCCACAGCGGTTCTTCCAAACGTTTCGATTTTGGAACAAATCAGCAGGGCATCGCTTTGTTCAAAGATTTCGGAAGGATTCTTGTATCCCTCAAATGTGACATGTTTTTCAAGGTTGAATTGTTGGATTTTCTTTTTCAGCCATTGAATACCGGATCGTGGACCGTCTCCATAGATGTGTAACCGGAGGTTGCTGTAATTCTTCCGGAGCTCATTTATGGCCAACAGGGCATCGATATGATTTTTTAAAGGAGTAATACTGCCTATCATGGCAAGGACAAAGTCATTGTTTTCGGAGGATTCGGATGGCTTTACCTTTACTTCTGTTCGGTCTACATGAAACCCATTGTAAATAGTCTTTATTGGCACGACAGAAGTAACGGATTGTAGTAGATTCTTGATTTGACTTGCCAAAAAGCGGGAGTTGGTCACCATATAATCGGTATGTTCAGCGATATAAGACCAGGCTTTTTTTTCCTGAATATCAAAAAAACCAAAATCTGGATGTCCCGGCAGTTCACGTGCATGCCATATATGAGGAGTTGCTGGTATTTGGGCTTTAAGAAGTGCACCAAGGGGTGATGCAAGCGTGTTGGAATAGATCAGATCCGGTCCAAAGTCCAGTGCCTGCTGATAAGCTTTTTTAAAGGTCCACTTTCGCTGGATGTGACGAATAATCCGGCCCATTGTACGCAGCCGCAGTCCGGTCCATCGCACAACCGGAACGATAGTGTTTGGAATCCCTTTGTGGTCTAAAAGCTCTTTCAGTGGCCCTTCATCCGGAAGAAAGACAAGAACATGATATTTCCCGGTTTCATGCAGGCCCTGAACAAGGTCTGCCAGAGATCGTTCGGCACCGTACAGAGATGAACTATGTGATATGAAAAGTAGTTTAGGCGGACGATCCGAACCAGTAGACAGGTTGACGGAGTGCTTTTTTCGGGGAGAATCAGCGGTGGCGGGTACCCGTTGGGCGTATATATCTGCTAATCGTTCACCTTGCTTTTTAGCATTAAAGTCGGACTCAATATGACTTCTGGCCCTTTCCGGAAGTGTATACCACAAATCCCGATTGGAAATAAGTGTACGTATGGCCTGTTCAATACCATGTATATCATGTTCATCGGTAAGCAGGCCGGTTTCTCCATCCTGAATGATTTCAGGAATATCACAATGGCGAGATGCAATTACCGGCATTCCGGATGCGGCCATTTCAATCAAAGACACGGGGGCGCCACCTTCACTATCACCGTCACTGGCTGTTACACTTGGGGCAATATGAAGGTGATGATCTCTGGCAAGAGCATTTAACTTCTGCTGTGGTATAAACCCTTTTAAATCTACAATAGACTCCATCCTGTATTCCTTGATCACATTCAGGATTCTCTTTTTTTCCTGCTCCGAAGATGCGGTTTGGAGTTGATCTCCGACAAGAGTGACTTGTACAGGTATGGTTTCTGATACCCCCGAAATAGCTTTCAATGCGTAAGTAAGTCCTTTCTTTTCTCTGAATGCGGATGCAAGAAGGATCTTGAGAGGTTCTTTTTCCGGGAAAGGGCGCACGGTAAAAGGGATAGCATCCAGGTCAACGCCCAGGTGGTGAACGATTACTTTTTCAGGTGGACAACCGGATTCTATGATTTTACCAGCCATAAAAGGGCCTTCGCAGAGAATCAGATCCGTCTCCTTGAAAAGTTGCAGGTAACGTTTCTTCCAGGCCGGTTTTACTTTAGGAAGATGATCCACATCCTGGCCATAGAAGGTTACAACAGATATCGGTTTCTTTTTTCCATATCCGCGAAGAAAAAGGTTGTTTTTCCAGGCAACCGGGCCAAAGTGAGAGTGCAGGATGTCCGGTTGAAGCGTTCGAATTTTGAACCGTACATAGGCGTGATAATCAGCATGTCGGAACAAGCGTGTGGTAATATCGCTGAAAAACGAGGCTCTCCCCATCAGTGAATGAATACCAGGAAGGGAAAACTGATCCAGGTGCTGTGTAACCTTGCATATAATATCAGACTGAATATGATCCGGCAGAAAGCGAACCTGATTAAATAACCAGGTTTGAGTTTGTGGCAGCCAAACGGGAAAGCTGTGAGCAACGTTTAGCCTGTGAACTTTAGAATCCGTTTTTTCCATGCAATAATTCAACCAACGGGAATAAATTATAAAGTAGGTTTACGACCAGCGAATGATGAGAAGAAGTCCCGTATCAGGTCTGAGAAGAAATACCATACCAGGGGAATATAGAGGATTAGAAAAACAGAAGTAAGAGAGAGCAGCATAGCTATATCCGAAAAATCATGACACAACAACGACCGTATCCATATAACTGCAGCAGAAGGAATACTGAGAGCAAAGAAAAAGGGAAGGATTGACCGGGCAAATCTGATCCAGGGTAACTCTATGATACGATTAACCATAAGGTGCTGTCCCAATAAAAAATATAAGACATTGGCAGCGATAAAAGACCAAAGTAAGATAAAGATACTGAAGTGTGCGGCAATCAAAAAGAGCAAGGTATTGGCAAGGGCGACAAAAAGAGTCCAGTAAAAGGCAAGGCGTGCTCTTCCTTTGGCAAGAATGATGTTTCCACAGGGATTACCGAGCATTCTGAAGAAAGCAATAAGCGCCATTAACGGAATCATATGGATGGCAAGTTCCCAGCCATCTCCAAACAAAAAAGGCACCAGCCAGGGAGCGGTGACTGCCACAAGAAGCAAAAAGGGAGTTATCAGGCTGCTGATGGCCTGAATAAGTTTCAGATACCCGTTTCGTATAAAAGCATGATCGTCTTTTTTCCCGGCAAAGAGGGGAAAGGCCACCCGGTTTAGTAACGGACTTAGCCGAATGACTGGAAATAATACGATTTGCCAGGCAATGTGATAAGCGCCAAGTATCTCAGGGCCAAAGAAACGGCCGATAATCAACTGGTCAATTCGGGTGGAATAGACATTCAGTCCACGTTCTCCCATTTGAAATAAACCGAACTTCAAGTGAGAGCGAACCAGGTTCGGTTTAAAATAAAACGAAGGCTTGCAGAATTTAAGGCCGGCCATTGCAAAAAGCATGGACATAATCCCGGCGGTGATAATGTTTGCCCATATAAGAGCGTAAACGCCAAAACCAGAAATCCCAAGTACAATTGCAACGATCAAACCTGTTAAAGAACCCGATATTTCCGCAAAGGCAATAGACTTAAATAAAAGATTTTTGCGGAGAAGTACTTCAAAAAGAGCTCCAAAAGCGTAAAGGGGAAGAATAAAAGCGGCAAGCATCAGTATCGCACTTATTTCAGGCTGTTTGTAAAAAGCAGCTGCGGCAGGAGCAATAGCGATGGCTGCAAAAAAAAGTGCCCATCCGGCCAGTATGTTAATCCAAAAGAGGGTTGAGAGAGCCTTATTGCTTTGTCCGTCAAAGTGAATGACAGCATTACTGGTACCACCGTCAGAGAAAATTTTCATAATACTGATGAGGACCATCGCCATAGCCAGTAAACCAAAGTCAGAGGGATCCAGGATACGGGCCAGAAAAATGTATTTAAGCAGCTCCAAAGCGTTGGCCGTAGCTCCTGATAACCCGCTCCATCCAAATCCGGAATATGCTTTTTCCCGTAAACTCATGTTGGCAAAATCGAAGAGGTGAAGCGTTTAACCAGCGTGCTGCTTTTTTCCAAAAAATGAAAGAACGGACGTTTTTTGATGAAAAGTGGAGCCGCTTTTTTAGTGGCCCCGAAGGAGGCTTTGAATTGTTCCACTCCTTTCAACCCTGCACTGGGATTGAAATCATACCACTGTACTCCTTCATTGCACTGAGTTATGATGATCTGTGTATGTAACAGGTTGGCTGCGCGAAGGTGACTGTAGTTTCTGTCGGTAGCACCCAGCCAATAGGCCCAATGATTGATTCCCCGGGCTACAATCGCACCGGCAATGACCTTGTTTTCGTATTCTGCGATCCATAAGTCAGCAGAACCTGTATCCTTTAAAAGGGTTGCAATAAACTCCGGTGGATAGATATGACCGGGTGGCGGGTTCCATGTTTCGATACAGGATTTGTAAAGGGTGTAAAAGCGTTCAATGTCTGTGTTTTGATCGGTTCTGTGAATACATACTCCAGAAGTTTCTGCTTTTTTGAGTTTTCTGCCAAGCTTTTTTTTCCATCGTTTCTCAAGAGCTTCCAGGCCAATCCGAGTGTCCAGGATATAGGTCTGATCGGGTATGCAGCTGATGCCAGCACCGGATACATTGGTAAAAGGCCCGGAGTCATTTTTTTGTTCCAAAATTAAAAAAGGGGAAAGCCGGAGAACCAGAGTTTCAGAAGCTTCAAAAAGGGTTTTTAAAAGGAAGGCCGTCTCTTCCGTATCCAGGATTGAGCCATCTTCGGTCAGCCATCCACCATACGTTCCAGCAGGAGAACTATGTAACATATGAGTGCTTCCAAAGAAACAGGACTGAGATACACAGGGGATTAAGGCCCGCTTTTGGGACGGAAGTGTGATCATCATGGGAGAAGCCCTGTAGATAGGGTAGATGTTCTCCCAAAGCAACGCCCATTTAGGTGATAGAAAAAAGGGGGAATGGGTACTTTTTTCGTAGAAAACGTTCCAATCATCTATGTGGGCGGATTGAAGCATGTTGATCGTAAAAAAAAGATTGAGTTCGTTTGGTTTAGCTCAGATGATCAGAAGACGGATACAACACAGAAAGCTTTAACATCAAGAGGGTTAGTGATTCAGGAAATACGAGTGAATCACTTCTGAAACCCGACCGGCAATTTTATCAGCGTTTGTTGCAAGATCGGGATATAAAGGGAGTCTTATAATTGATTCTGCCAGTTCTTCAGTTGCAGGAAGAGTGCAGGAGCCTCTGGATATTTTTTTTGCATAGGGACTATTATGAAGAGGGATGTAATGAAAAGTGGCATCAATGCCGGCTTTTTTCAGTACATCCAAAAGCGGGTTTCTGTCTGCTTTTCTTTTCGTTAAAAAATAGAACATATGATAATTTGAGGTCGAGTAGGATGGAATGACAGGTAAGGTAATCCATCCTTTGTTTTCAGCTTCCTGAAGGGAGGCCCGGTAGCTTTCCCATACCGTTTTACGGGCATCAACAATAGCATCCTTTTTTTTCAACTGAGCCATCAACACCGCAGAGAGAATATCAGAGGGGATATAACTGCTTCCGGAACTGATCCAGGTATATTTATCCACTTCTCCACGCATGAAAGCAGAACGATTTGTTCCTTTTTCACGAATCCATTCAGCTTTTTCCGCAATTTCCTGACATTGTGTTAAAAATGCGCCACCTTCCCCGGAAGTAAAATTCTTGGTATCGTGAAAACTGAAGCATCCCATTTCCCCTATGGTTCCGAGTGCCCGGCCCTTCCATCGGGCACCGACCCCTTGTGCCGCATCCTCCACTATAGTTACCCTGGACGGGTTAATGACAGAAAAAAGTCCGTCAAAGTCAGCCGATATTCCTGAGTAGTGGACGGGAACTATAGCTTTGGTTTTTGAAGTTGTTTTCTTTTCCACATCTTCGGGGTCGATCATGAGATCCAATGGCCTTATATCCGCAAAAACAGGCATGGCACCCCGGGTCCTGACAGCGTTGGCTGTAGAAACAAAAGTAAAACCGGGCATGATAACCTCGTCTCCGGGGCCTATATCAAGAATCATCATGGCCATTTCCAATGCATGGGTACAGGAAGTGGTAAGGAATGTATACTTTGATCCCAGCCATTCATTTATAAAAGCTTCGGCCTCACGGCCTGCCGGCCCGTCACCTCTCCAACAGTCACTTTTCAATACTTGGATAACCGCATCAATTTCTTCTTGTCCTCTGAAAATTTTATTAAAAGGAATAAATTCATCCATTTTTTTGCGGTTTTCAAATTGATGGTTCACACACTCGGATTAATTTCGTAATTTACATAAACGCCAATCAAATGTTAGCTATTTCATGAATTTTATACCTACCCCTGATAAAATCACACGTCATGGTCTTACGTATGACGATGTACTTTTAGTCCCTTCTTATTCCAAAGTGTTGCCCCGCGATGCCGATCTTACGACGGATCTTGCCCCGGGCCTGACATTGAATATACCCCTGGTAAGTGCGGCTATGGATACCGTTTCCGAGTATCGTCTGGCTATAGCATTGGCTCGTGAAGGGGGAATATCCATGTTGCATAAAAATATGACCATTGAAGAGCAGGTAGAGCAGGTTCGGCTGGTCAAAAGAAGTGAAAGCGGAATGATTGTCGATCCGGTCACACTACATAAAGAAGCCACGATTTATGAAGCCAAGGAATTAATGAGGCAGCTGAAAATCGGCGGAATTCCAGTTGTGGACGAACATGGAATGCTAAAAGGCATTGTGACCAACCGGGATTTAAGGTTTGAATCAGATGCTGGTAAGCAAATCGGTGAAATTATGACTTCCGAAAACCTGATTACAGCGCGGGAAGGAACAACGCTGGAAAAGGCGGAGAGTTTACTGCAGGAGTTTAAAATTGAAAAGCTTCCGATCGTAAATAAACATGGAGCTTTGGTCGGCCTTATTACGTTCAAGGATATTGAGAAAAAGAAAAACTTTCCGAATGCCTGCAAAGATGAATTTGGAAGGCTTCGGGTAGGTGCTGCCGTTGGAATCGCTCAGGATACGTTGGAGCGGGCCAGTGAACTGGTCGATGCCGGAGTCGATGTGGTGACGGTAGATACTGCACATGGCCATTCACAGGGGGTACTTGATACCGTTTCTATGCTGAAAAGCGAACTCCCCGAATTGAGGATCATAGCAGGAAATATTGCGACAGCGGATGCCGCGAAAGCATTACACAAAGCCGGTGCCGATGTGGTTAAAGTAGGTGTTGGCCCGGGTTCTATTTGTACCACCAGAATTGTCACTGGTGTCGGGGTGCCACAGTTGAGTGCTGTAATGGAAGTCGCAGAGTATACAGAGAAGGCAGGGATAGGAATGATTGCTGACGGAGGTATTAAACAAACCGGTGACATCCCGAAAGCTTTGGCAGGTGGGGCTACGGCTATTATGATTGGATCCTTATTTGCCGGAGTGGACGAAAGCCCGGGTGAAACCATCATCTATGAATCCCGGAAGTTTAAAAGCTACCGAGGAATGGGTAGTCTGACTGCGATGGCTCAGGGTAGCAAGGATCGATATTTTCAGGATGTTGAAGAAGATGTTAAGAAACTCGTACCCGAAGGAATTGAAGGAAGAGTGCCCTATAAAGGCCATCTCTCCGAAGTGGTATATCAGATGACGGGTGGACTCAGGGCGGCTATGGGGTACTGTGGAGCCGCTTCCATCCAGGAGTTGAAAAAAGCAGAGTTTGTGTACATTTCCGCTGCAAGTGTTCATGAAAGCCACCCTCATTCTGTACATATTACTCAGGAAGCACCGAATTATTCGGGCAGATAAAAGTGAAGTGAAATGATTGACTTTCTGTCTAAGCTCTTTAAGCGTAGAAAAGAAAACATAACGGTATTACTTTTAGACCATGAGAATCCTCATCATCAGGAAAACTATACCTTAAAACCGGTATCTTTGTTTTTCTATATGTTTTTGTTTTTTATGCTGATGCTGATTCTGGTCTTTGGCATTTTATATCTGACTCCGGCGGGTACTTATCTCTTTAATAAAGAAGACAGGGCAATGAGAAGTCAGATTATTGAAGTTAGTGAGCGAATCCGTTCACTTCAGGACTCACTATATGTACGTGATCAGCAACTGTATCAGATTCAGAGGATTATCAGAAACAGCGATGACACATTATTTCAAGTGAGTCCCACTCCCGAGTGGCAGCAGGTTTTCGGTCAACAGGACGAAGAAGGAACCTATGCGATGACTTTTCGTCACCCCGATCTAACCAGCCTGCAGTCACTTACGGAAAATCAGATTTTAACATCCGGTATTATGAACAATGGTACAAGTTTTCCGGCTGAGCCACCGGTCAGGGGTTCTGTTACGGCTTCATATCAGCCGGATTATGGCCACTTTGGAATCGATATTGCGGCAACCATCGGTTCTGATGTCAGAACTATTGCCGATGGTATTATTATCAGCTCAGACTGGACGATTAACAATGGATATGTTATCCATATACTTCATGAAAAAGGATTGGTTTCCGTGTACAAGCATTTCTCAAAAGTGTTTTTCAGAGCCGGAGATGTCGTAAGAAGAAACGACATTATTGGAACCGTTGGTGAAACCGGCCTGCTCGCCTCTGGTCCGCATATCCACTTTGAACTCTGGAAAGATGGAATTGCACTTGACCCGGCACAATATATCAATTTATATTGACCTCTTCGAGTAATCGTCACTATCTATCCCGATTCCAATCAATATGTTTTCAAAAAATTCAAAAAAACCGGCCCATACTATGAAAAATGATTTTGCTGGACAGCCTAACGTAAATATCATCAGTAACGGAACTACTGTACGAGGGGAACTTAAAACCAAAGCCGATTTGAGGATTTCCGGTACGGTGGACGGAATGGTAAATGCAGAGAGCAAGTGTATTGTTGCAGAATCAGGGTTAATCAAGGGCGATTTAAAATCAAAAGAAGCGGATATAGCAGGTACTGTTGAAGGTGAATTGCATATTGCAAACCGACTCATTTTAAGAAGCAGCAGCAGGATCAAAGGGGACGTTTCAACCAAGGTTATTATGGTGGAGGAAGGAGCTCAGATTGACGGTGCTTTTAAAATGGGCGAGAGTAAAACAGCGGATCAGGGTTCAAAAGGAGAACAATCATCGAAAAAGCCCGAAGGATCAAAGCCCCAGGCAAAGTAGGAATCCTTTTTTAGCCGTTGTTTTCCGGGAGGTATGATGTGTGTATACCGTTCTTCGTATATATTCAATATGACTGTTGTGGTTCCTCATGAAAGGCCGGCATATTTCGGAATATGGTAAGTATCTTACCCTTGGAGCTCACATTGCAGCATCCATGCTGGTTCCGGTATTGATAGGTATTTACCTGGACAAAACGTTTGATATCAGTCCACTGGGTATCATTGCCGGGGCATTGTTGGGATTTGGTGGTCTTATCTCCATCGTTTTGAAACTTGCTGCAGAAGAAACAGCCAGAAAAAAACAGAAAAAAACAGAAAAATACGGGAAGTAATGAGTCGGTTTATCAAATGGATCCTCCTGATCGATGTAGCCCTTGTCCTTCTTTTTGGGCTGCCGGCCTGGTTATATTCGGGTCTGGATCTTCTCCTTCCTCTCTTACTTTCTTTTGCAATTACTTCGGTGTTGGCTATTGTAAGTTTTATCCCGTTTACACGAATTAAAAAGAGCAGCATGAATGCCTACTTACTGGCTATAATGGGTGGAATGCTGATGAGAATGTTCTTTATTGGTGCATCACTCGTGGTTGTGATTCTATTTACAACTTTGAACAAAGTTACCTTTACAGTTGGATTATTATTTTCCTATATTTTCAAATCCGTTTTAGAAACATACATTTTGACACGTAACGTCAAATAGAATCTTACCGGGCTGTGATGAAGTTTTTTTTAATTGGTATCCTGTATACACTGTTGCTCTTGACTGGCTTTGTAAATGAAAGCAAAGCAGGTGAAGCAGAGGAAAACAGGGTAGATTTGATCGGGAAGGTAGTCGACCATTACTACCTTGATTTTAAACCGGCGGGAACCATCGAGCTTCCCAGGATAATATATGACAGAGGCAGCTTTCATTTCTATGCCTCAACCACCCGGCTTATAAATAAGAGTGAACACTTTACGGATGCCCACTACTTTGGTTCAACGGATATGCAGGAGGGAAATCTCAAGCCTTCCAGTTATATCATCGTACGAACAGAAGATGGAACCGCTCCTCAGCTGGATCTTTCCATTACATCTCATCTGGTCTTTTTCTGGCTGGCAGGCGCTCTTGTTTTTATTATATTCATACCGCTTTCGAGAAAATATCAGGCCGGCACCGGGAGTGAAACCGAGCCAAAAGGGGCATTGCAAAATATGTTTGAAGTCCTGGTGCTGTTTATAAGAGATGAAATTGCGTTGCAGAATATTGGTCCCAAAAAGTATCTCTTTTTTACTCCCTATCTGCTGACGGTCTTTTTCTTTATCCTTTTTATGAATTTCTTTGGCCTGATGCCCTGGGGAGTGTCATCTACGGCCGATATCTCCGTGACCGCCGTTCTTGCACTATTTACATTTTTAGCAACTCAGATTTTTGCAAGTAAGGATCACTGGAAACATATCTTCTGGTTCCCGGGGGTTCCGGTACCCATCAAGTTCATGCTCATGCCTGTAGAACTTATGGGGTTACTTACCAAGCCATTTGCTCTGTGTATCCGACTTTTTGCAAATATGGCATCAGGGAAAATTTTAATCTTTTCCATTTTGGGAACCATTTTTATCTTTTCGGATTTATTTGGACCCGGTGTAGCGTATGGTACATCCTGGATCTGGGTTCTTTTAACGTTGTTCGTGTATCTGATCAAGGCGCTGGTAAGTTTTATACAGGCCTATGTTTTTACCATCCTTTCAGCATTGTTTATCGGTCTTGCTGTAGCGGATCATAGTGAGGAACATGCACATTGATTACATTTTTACGTTTTTTGTTCATTTAAATTTAAATCATAAATAGGAGTAACACCATGGAATTAGCATATTTGGCCGCAGGAATCGGAGCAGGAATTACCACTTTGGGAGCGGGAATCGGAATTGGAATTATTGGTAAAAGTGCCATGGAAGGTTCCGCACGACAGCCGGAAGCCTCCGGGGATATTCGTACCTCCATGCTTATTTCTGCCGCTTTTATTGAAGGTGTTGCATTGTTCGGCCAGGTAGTTTGTATTGTACTGGCACTGAAATAATAAACACCCGTCCTGTTCTTGCTGACGATAACTATTTAAGGATAATTATATGAATCCTGTACTTGCTCAAGGCTTGCTTGACGTTGACTTTGGCCTGGTAATCTGGGTAGCCATAACTTTTGCCCTGTTTATGTTTCTGCTCACAAAGTTTGCCTGGAAACCTATTCTTAAAGCACTTGATGACAGAGAAAAGGCTATTAAAGATTCGTTAGAAGACGCAGAGAAGGCTAAAAGTGAAGCCGAACAGATTTCTACGGAAAACGAAAAGGCTCTGAAAGAAATCGAGGCAATTTCACACAAGATTCGCAAAGAAGCACAGGAAGAAGCGGATAAAATCCGGGCTGACCGGCTTGAAAAAGCAAAAGCAGACTCTGAACTGCTTCTGGAACAAACCAGGATCGCAATAGAGCAGGAAAAAAAGCAGGCCATGTCCGAACTTAGGGAAGAAGTGTCCCGGCTCGCTGTTGAAGCGGCCTCCCGCATTTTGAATGAGGAAATCGACGAGAAACGAGCTAAATCGATCGTTGACCGCTTTATAAAGGATATTAACGGTGTACGCTGATCGCTATGATTGTATCTAAAGTTGCTAAAAGATATGCTTCTGCTTTGTATCAGGAAGCCGCTTCCTCAGGAAATCTGGAGACGGTTGCTAAAGATCTGACTCAAATACGCTCCGTCATAGATCAGAGTAATGAGCTTTTGCCTTTTCTAAAAAGTATGATCATTTCCAGAGAAATCAAGAAGGAAGTCTTAACGCAACTTTTTGGGAAATCTGTTTCAAAACAGACCCAACACTTTATCCTGCTGCTCCTGAATAAGCGAAGAGAACTCTTTTTTTATGAGATAATTTTGGCTTTTCAGAGTCTTTATAAAGAGGAAAAAGGCATTTTGGATGTAGACGTCCTGGTGATTAAAAAGCCCGATTCCGATCAGGAAAAAAATCTCATTGCCGCCTTAAAGAAAAAGACCGGCAATGAAGTCCAGCTCCGTTTTATCGAAGACCCCTCATTGATCGGAGGGATGGCGGTCAAAATAAAGGACACCATCATTGATGGTACTATAAAGAACAAATTACAAAAATTGGAAACCACGTTTCAGAAAACAGGTATTTAGCTGTTTGTTCGAAACATATTTACAAACCCCTATATATGAGTCACGTTAAACCCGAAGAAGTTTCTGCAATTCTGCGTAAACAATTAGCAGGATTTGACCAGCAGACAGATACGTATGATGTTGGTACGGTTCTGGAAGTAGGTGACGGAATTGCACGTGTGTATGGATTATCCAAAGTTCAGGCCGGAGAATTGGTCGAGTTGCCGGATTCCAAGGATGAAGAAGGCAAACCGATTCGAGGAATGGTTCAGAACCTTGAAGAAGATAATGTAGGTATTGTCCTTTTTGGCGGTGCCCGGTTTATCAAAGAGGGCGATAAAGTACAACGTACCGGAGAAATTGCGTCTCTTCCGGTGGGGGAAGGAGTTCTGGGGCGTGTAATAGATCCATTGGGACGGCCAGTTGACGGTAAAGGGCCTATCGCAGGGGAAACCTTCAATTTACCGCTTGAACGAAAGGCTCCGGGTGTGATTTTCAGAGAACCCGTTTCAGAGCCCGTTCAGACCGGATTAAAAGCGATAGATGCTCTGATTCCTATTGGACGCGGACAACGGGAGCTGATTATTGGAGATCGACAGACCGGTAAAACAGCCATCGCTATTGACACAATTATTAACCAGAAAAGAACGCAGGGTGGAGAAAAACCAGTTTTTTGCGTCTATGTCGCCATTGGACAAAAAGGTTCAACGGTTGCTCAGGTTAATCAGGCTTTGGAAGAAAACGGTGCCTCCGATTACACCGTTGTTGTTTCTGCTCCTGCATCTGTAGCGGCACCGCTTCAGTATATTGCTCCCTTTGCCGGTGCTGCCATCGGGGAGTATTTCCGCGACACCGGCCGCCACGTTTTGGTTATATACGATGACCTTTCAAAACAGGCAACCGCATATCGTGAGCTTTCCCTGCTTCTGAGAAGGCCTCCAGGAAGAGAAGCGTATCCTGGTGATGTTTTTTATCTTCACAGCCGCTTACTAGAGCGGGCTGCGAAAATTATCTCAAACGATGAAGTCGCCCGGCAAATGAACGATGTTCCTGAGGTATTGAAAGATAAAATCAAAGGAGGGGGTTCGCTGACCGCGTTGCCTATTATTGAAACTCAGGCCGGGGACGTATCTGCGTATATTCCGACCAACGTTATCTCTATCACCGACGGACAGATCTTTTTGCAGACAAATCTTTTTAACTCCGGGGTGCGTCCTGCGATTGATGTCGGTATCTCCGTATCAAGGGTGGGAGGGTCTGCACAGGTTCCTTCCATGAAAAAACTGGCCGGTACCATGAAGCTGGACCTGGCTCAGTATCGTGAACTTGAAGCGTTTGCTAAATTTGGATCGGACCTGGATGCTTCCACTCAAAGGCAATTGAACCGTGGAGCCAAAACGGTTGAATTATTAAAACAAGGCCAGTACGAACCTCTTCCGGTAGAAAATCAAATAGCGTTGCTTCTGGCAAATACAAAAGGAGTTCTTGAGAAACTGCCTGTTGAAAAAATTGCTGATTTTGAATCCCAATACATCGAAAGTATTCACATCAAGTATCCGGATGAGATGAAAGCATTGAGTACTTCCGGAAAACTGGAAGACTCACTTTCAGAAAAACTGGTAAAAGAAGCAGAAGCCGTTCAAAGGCAATTGTTAAGCGACGAAGGAAAGTAACCCTTATGGCCAACCTACGAGATATACGAGACCGGATATCATCGGTCAAAAGTACGCAGCAGATTACTCGTGCCATGAAGATGGTGGCAGCTGCCCGAATGCGTAAAGCACAGGAACGTATGATGGCTGCACGTCCATATACTCGTCAGCTTAAAGAAACCATTCAAAAGCTTGTTGAAAGATCCGAAGTTAAAAATCCACTCTTTCGTGAATCTAAAGAAATGCCCAAAGTCCTGGTTTTAGTAATGGGCTCAGACAGAGGACTCTGTGGCGGGTTTAATACGAACTTATTTCGGGTAATTGAACACAATCTTCATGAACACTTTGATGAACACATGAAGAACAAGCAACTGTCCATGATCTGCTTTGGGAAAAAAGCCAATGACTTTTTTAAAGCAAGAAAATATCCCGTCATCAAAGACTATGTTGGTTTTTTCGACCATTTACAATATAAGCAAGTTCAGACGGTTATGGATCAGATCATCGATGAGTTTCAACAAGGAGAGTGGGACGAAGTGTACCTCGCCTATAATGAGTTCAAATCGGTGATTTCGCAAAAAAAACGTTTTATAAAGGTTTTACCGGTTGAGAGTCCCGGAGAGGTGGTATCATCCGATAAAAAAGCAGAAAATTCTGAAAATAATTCAAAAGATTTATCAGATATTGATTATCTTTACGAACCAGATCCGGAAATCATTCTGGATTATGTTTTGCCGCTTTTTGTTAATGTACAAATGTGGCAGGCCGCACTGGAATCTTATGCAGCTGAACAAGGTGCAAGGATGACCGCAATGGACAGTGCAACAGAGAATGCAGGTGATATTATCTCTGATCTTCAATTGGCTTATAATCAGGCCAGACAATCAGCGATTACCACAGAAATATCCGAAATAGTTTCGGGTGCAGAAGCGTTATCTGAATAGTTTTTTGTATCTTTGATAATATGGAGAGATGGCAGAGTGGTCGAATGCGGCGGTCTTGAAAACCGTTGAGCCGCAAGGCTCCGGGGGTTCGAATCCCTCTCTCTCCGCTCAAAAGCCCCCTCTCTGAGGGGGCTTTTTTTATTTATGAATGCTAAATGCTATTCTCTTATATGAAAGATTCGCCGGTATGTATGCCAGTTATTATCGCTTTGTGCACCTTACTTGCTGTATATAAACCTCTGCAGGCTCAGGATACCATACGTGTTCATTTTGATGCATTTGTTGAACGGGCTATTGAACATTCTGCCCAATTAGAAGCTCGTCAAAAACAGGTTGCATTGGCAGAAAACAGAATTCGGGAAGCTCAGTCTCTTCGTGTATTGCCAAATCTCAACCTGACTACCGCGCACGGATTTGTGCCAGGGGTAAAATCACGAAATCCGGATCTGTCTCCGGGACAGTATTACCTGGATCCCGATCTGGAGAACGATTGGGAAGATTGGGCCTTTTTTACCCAGGCAGAAATAAGCGGACTGCAGCCTATTTATACCTGGGGTGCCATATCAAATGCTATAAAAGCAGCAAGAAGTGGAGCCGATGTGGCCCGACATGAGTTTCATGTACAAAAAGAGAGTTTTAAAATTCAGCTTTTTGAGCTTTATCAATCTGCCATACTTGTCAAGGAATTGGAACGCCTTGTTTCAGATGCCAAGTCTCAGTTAAATCAGGCAGAAAGAGAGCTGGAAAAAATGAGAGAAGAAGGAGATCCGTCTCTTGAAGAAAAAGATGTCTTTGAATTTTATATCTATAAGGAAGAGTTCCTGGCTCTTGAGCTGGAGGTTCAGCAAACCGCACTTTTTGTTCAAAGGGCATGGAATGTCGTGCTGTCAGCTGGCAGAGATGAACTATTTTTGCCCAAAGAATCGTTTCTTGACCCTGTACCTGTACACATTCAGGATATAACGTTTTATCAGAGCAGCGCCATAAATAACCGGCACGAACTTCGCGGTCTCTCGGCTGCACAGGAAGCTGCCCGTTATGGGGTTTCCATCGCCCGTTCTCAGTATTATCCCAGCATGTTTATGGGGCTCAGTGCCGGAATCGGATATACTCCAAACCGACCCCGGCAAACCAACCCGTTTATAAGAAATTCTACCAACTTCCAATCTGTCCGGGCAGGGATCGGTTTTCAACAGAATTTGAACTTTTTACAGATACGGAGCAACGTCCAGCGTTCTGAAATTCAATTAAGACAGTTGAGAGATTATGAAGATGCGGCTAAAGACGGAATCATGCTGGAAATCCACGATGCTTATATGGATGCAAAAATTGCAGAAGCTCGAAGAAGCAGTAAAAATAATGCGCTTCGAATCAGCAATGAATGGCTTCGAACGGAACAGATTGATTTTGATATTGGTTTTGGTGATATAAAAAACCTGGTAGACGCCGTTAAAAAGAAAATGGAACTCGAGTTTGAAGTAACACAGTTAACCTATGACTACAACTTGAAACTCGCCAACCTTTACCACCAGGCTGGATTGAAGTTGCAGGAGCTCATTACTACTGCAACAAATAAAGATTAAAAACGTTAGATCTGTATTAAGTACATGAACAGGATCATCTTCTGAAAGACGTAAAATAATGAGTAAACTATTTTTAATACTTTTTCTTTTTTTGGCTGGAACCACAAGTGAACTCGCTTTCGCTCAATCTCCGGAGCAGGAAGTTCGAAGTATTCTTGAAGAAAGAGACCGGCAAATAAAAGATCTGCTTGGTGATCGAAACAGTGACTACACCGAAGAACAAAGGGAAAAACTCCGTGGGATTGTAAATGATATGATGGATTATAAGTCCATGGGAAAGTATGCCCTGGATGCTACCTATCAGGAGCTTACAAGAGAGGAACAAGAAGAGTTTATCGATCTTTTTTCTAAAATTATCAGAGATCAGTCTTTACAGCAACTGGATATTTATCGTGCAGAAGTTATCTATGACCAAATTACCGTTGATGAAAATAGGGCAAAGGTAACAACAACAGCTATTTTGGATAACAATCGTGTTCCTGTCTTATACCGAATGGAACAGATGGATGGCGAATGGGTAATCATTGATATGTCTGTTGATAATGCATGGACGGCAGAATCATACCGACGGTCTTTTCAGAATATTATTCGCAGACGCGGTTTTGATGCACTTATGGAGAATCTGCGAAGACGTGCAGGACAAGTATAAGCAGAAAGACCTGCAGCGCTGAAGGTACCTTTAATTGTTTATTACAGAGACAAAGAAAAAGCGTAAGGAACAGTATAGAAATATGACAGAGTGTGCTGTTATCACAGCTTGAGAGTGAGTAAGGGTTTCTAAAAGTACGATAACCCACAGAAAAGAATGAAAAAGCAAGCGAACATACACCCTGGTTAACTTGCCGTATCAAATAACCCTAGTGCCTGAGTTTCACGTAAATACATCTGAACGTGCTCTTTTTCTTTTTGGGTAAGGCGAAACTGAGGATGATAACTCAAGTTTTTTCCGGTGCTTTTTAACAACGTATACCAAAACAGATTTACCGGGGTTTTTCGGAGGCCGGAGTAGAACATCCTGAGCGCCTTCGATTTTGGTTGGACCTTCATGTGGCGAATCAAATAGGAAGCGTAGGAGTGATCCAGTCGTTTATAAAGGTGCTCTTTCCAAAGAGAAAGAAAATGACGGTATGGATTCCGTTTGCGATCAGAAAAAAAGAAAGCCGGATTGTTTTTAAACATGATCCCCGGAGCATACCCACCTATTGGAGCATGCACATAAGGTTGATGAAAATGCTCGGGATGGTCAAGGTGATACAAGGTGGATCCAAACCAGCACATATCACACCCGTCTGAAAGTACCTGAGCTTGCTTTTCCAGGCGCTCAGAGTGGCTCCATTCGTTTTCGTTGAAAAGTGCGACAAACTGTCCGCGTGCTTTCTGAAGGCCGTAATTCAGCAGAGATATGGTATCTCCGGGTTCTATTTTGGTTTTATGGTGTTCATACATTCCAGGATGCAGGTCCTCCAGCAAAGGGGACAGGTCCTCGTTTCCTCCCTGTACAAGAATCAATACTTTGTTAAACCAGGTTTGGTTCTGAAAGCAAAGTATGGAGCGTGCTGTTTGAGCATGATTTATCGAAGCAGGAAGAATACAGCTGATTTGTCCTGGTTCATGTTGCATGATGAAACGGTTTGGAGTTTGATAAGAGTTCCGATCCGGTACCTGATGGTATTGCCGGGGTCTTATTTTATATAGGGTAAAGAGACATAAATTCCAATACCTTATCATAAAAAGAGTAAAAACTGTTTTTACACTCTTTTTTTATGAAAAAGAATGATACTTTTTAACCGGAGAAACTTCGGATTATTTTGTTTTAACAGAGAACGAATGTATATGAACCTTTCTATATAAAAGAAACGGTTGGTATGGGCTTGAAAAGGTCTGTGTTCTGCAGGGCTTGTCTTTTTCAATCTATGTTGCAAAGTGTGATATTTTAATATGTTAGCCAGATAAACCATGAAAATATTAGTGTATGCCACATCTTTAGGGGCAGACTTGCTTTCAATGGTTCGCTTTCTGGAAGCCAGACAGAATGTTGAAATTAAAATTCTGGTAAATAATCCGGAATTGATCATGAAAGAGCCTATGCTCAGAATCTGGCCTCTTAAAAGTGAATTGATCTCCCGGACGTTTCTACGTTCATTTATTGGAGTACGTGGGTTTAAGCCGGATATTACCATCATGGATAATCATCTGCCCTATAGGAAAACCTCTCCTAAAGCATTGATTTTGTGGCATGGGTTTGGGTGGAAAGGCCCGAATGATGTGGAAGAGTTTAAATGGCTTCACAAACAAATTAAAAGCAACTGGGGGGATGCTATGCAGCCCAATCCCCATTTTGTGTGGCAATGTTTCGGTCCATGGGACTTTGAACACCGAACCCAGGTGAGCGGTTTTCATCCTGATAATTGCAGAGTTCTGGGAGCAGCCAGCCATGATGAACTTATCCATCCATTTGACAAATCACTTGCAGCTGAATATTATCCCTTCGATATTCAAAGCCGAAAAAATGTACTCATAGCGCCGACCTGGCACTATGGAGAAGTGTTTTCACACTGGGGAGGCGACCGGAAAGTCCTGACAAACATGATTCAGCAACTTGGGGAAAAGGACGCGAATATCATCTTGCGCCTTCATGATTCTTTTCGTTTTGAGAAGAGCTATGTAAAGTGGCTGAAATCGTTAGAAAAAGAGCATCCCAACCTGTTATTGAAATTTAAAGATGTATATCCGGATAATTATCTGGATATCAAAGTATCTGACTTGCTGATCACTAACTTCAGCAGCATAGCCAACTTATTTTATGCTACAGGAAAGCCTGCGATTCACGTTTATCCGGTAACAAGTGCAGACGAAGCTTTTTTATGGAGAAAACAAACGCTTATTGGACAGCGAATGAAGGAAATACCCAGCGCCAGATACATTTGGAAGTTGCCCCCTGAAGAGAATGGTGGCTGGATGGCGAAGAATGAGAAAGAGTTACTTGATATGACTAATATCGCTTTAAACGATGAAACATGTTGTGCAAATGAAAGCCGGTCGTTTCTGGACAAACACATGCTTGGCGCTGACGGAAAAAACAGAGAACGGATCTGGAAAGTGATGCAGGAAATGTTTTAGTGAGAGACGACGAGAAGCAAACTAAAACAGATCAAAGGATAAACGAAATGAGCTGGCCTGCTTGTTCATACAACAAAAAGGGAGACATACTTTGACAGTCGAAAGAAAAAGGAAAAACGCTTGAAAGCTGAGAGTGGAGCCTGAGTATGGTCGTGTAAAAAATGGGCTATACATTACACCGAGCATAATGATGACTATTCTGAAATACGATATAAGTATTTCTGTAATCCGTTAAGTACCCGTTACGGGTATTTAAAAGTATGTACTAAAAGCGAAGAATTTTTATGCGTTTGGTGGATATGCTTTCGTATTATGATGTCTTTTTAAGTGCGCGGAAAAGGAGCATCATATCGCGAAGGGCACGGGAAGAGGATGTGTGGTTCCAGCGTTCCTGAGCGTATTTACGAGCATTCTTTGAGAGTGCTTTTAAACGTATTTCATCGGATAAGAGGGCTTGAATTTCAGTAGCAAATCCCTTTTTAGAAACGCGGAGTCCGATTTCTTCCGGAATAACATCTTCATGAATGACCTTTTTGAAAGCAACCGGGGGGATGCCGCAGGAAGATGCTTCGGCAATCACGCAAGGGAAATGATCCCCGAGGCCGGTATGGAAAAACAGTCGCCCTTTGTTTAAGTAGTCAGGCACTTCATGGTGCGGGATGGTACCAAACCATGTGATCTTGGGGTAGTTGTTTTTAAACGTTTCATACATGGGTCCACCACCGATTACTCCGATTTTCAGATGGTGTGATAACCGGAACAGGGCGTCATAATTCTTATTGTTAGGCAAAAGACGACCCATAGCAATGACATCAAACTCTTTTTTTATTCCTGAATCGGGAGAAAAG
Organism: Balneolaceae bacterium ANBcel3; assembly: GCA_030012235.1. Taxonomy (GTDB): domain Bacteria; phylum Bacteroidota; class Rhodothermia; order Balneolales; family Natronogracilivirgulaceae; genus JASCXY01. Next base: position 23,981 of record JASCXY010000005.1, read on the forward strand.
TGTCGGGTGTCAACCGATTTTTCAAGATGGATTAACTTCTCTTCATCTATAACAGGACGCCAAAAGCGCAGGCCCCTGGTGGAAAGCTGTTTTTTCTGCCCTTCCGTTTCATAGAGAATGGCAAATGCATGTTTAAGAAAGGGATGATACCATATACCATCAAGGATAACTGCAAAAGGAATGTTATTTGGTATTAAAACTTCCCGAATTAATTGAAGTCCGACTCCTCCGTCCGCTCCTTTGATTACAAAGAATGAGGCTGCTTCTTTTTTTGCCGCTTCGCAGAGTTCGCGTGATGTATGTTCCCTGGATTTTGAAGAGTTCTTGTCTGCTTCGAAAATTCGTACAGGTAGGGATGGCAGGTCATCATATTGCCACTCTGTTTCAAGAGGAACGTTACCGGCAGCCCACAGGCTGGATGGGTATCCTTTTTGAATACATAAAGCGGGCATCCACTTATCCCTGTTTGCGAGATCAGGGAAGTCCTTTTCTTCAGTCAGATCGTGGTAAACAGGATAGGATTGAACAAAAATGATATTCATTATTTCGGGATATTTTTGAAAATAGGGAAAAATACTCGGGTACTTTAATATATAAATCTAATACTTCACGAACCTGCGGGAAAGACGAAAACGTGGATGTCCGGACAGATTACCCCGTAGGTTTCGGTAATATATGAAAAGAGACCGATTGATAGGTGAATTTCAGATTCAACGAATAAATTGTGTTTTATTCCAGGTGTTGTTTCCGTGAAAATAACGGATAAAGAGTTCGGCATTTTCGGAAGGGAGTTGTTTATAGCGTTTTTTTCAGCTTTTCAAATACTCGTTATCTTCGGAACGCCTGTAATCCGGATAGCGGAACGATGATGCATCTCATAGATGCATGTGTACTCTTCCGAATACTATGGAATCCGGCTCACTAATCAAATAGTCAATATGTAATATTACGGAAATGATACGTGGTGATTTTCTTTAAGCCAAAATCTGGACTGTTCCAGGATAAAAGGTGTGTATTGATTTTCAATTGGCCTAAAGTCCATACATTCAAACTCAACCTTCGGACTTCAGGTTAGCTACCTGTTACCTTCTTTTTATCGAAAAAAGCTTTTTTCTATTCTTTATTCACGGGAACGGGATCTTTAGAGTAATAGGAAATAATCAAAAATAACAACAAGTTAGATCCTTTTTTTAAAGCACTTGTTACCAGTAGCATTCCCGCAACACCAGCGGTAGAAACGGTAAGATACCTGGATAATTCTATCCCTGCCCATAAAAAAACCAAATCCCGGCTTGGAATAAATGGAATACGATTTATGATGATAATCAGAGCAACGAGCAAAAACCATTCGTTTATCGGGATTAATGGAAATACAATAGACCATTGCAGTATTAATAATCCATGATGAAGAATAAAACGAGAGAAATAGATGGAAAAAATCAGAGAAGCTTTTTTAAGGCTGAGTGAAAAAAGATACTTCCGGAACTGGAAAAGAAGTGCTCCGACTATTACAAATAAAACCAGAAAGAAAAGAAGGTAAAGTATATTCAGATGGTCAAAAAAAATATCAGGGTCTAAAATTCCCAAAAATAATAGAAGACCTACCAGTAGAAAGGCAACTATATTGGAGGTTATTGAAGAGAGGATCGAATTATCCCGAATGTCAGCGAGTATATTCAGGTCTTTTTTGTCAAGTTGCTTTCTTCCCCAAGTGAACAGGTGCAGCTCACCGGAATACCCCATAACCTCTTCGTTGTAAACCTTTTTTATGATCATTGTTTTAAAAAGGTCGAACTTCTTTAATGGCCACACTTGACGGTAAACCATAACTTCTGCTATTGGGAGGGTCAGGTACAGAATAATAAAAAGGACATAAAAAAGAGGCTGTCCCGGAAGAGATTGCAAAACTTCATTCCATCCAATTTTATAAAGATTATAAATAATGAGGGCAATAATAAAAGCCAACAATCCTTTTCGAAAATAAGAAATGGATTTTTTCACATTTGGATGATCGGCATATCGGGCTTTGAGACCCTTGATCCTTTCTCGTAAAAGGGAAATAAGAGGCCGGTTTTCTCTTTGCGGATGTAGCTTATTCAAAATACCCCTTAATTTGGTCTAAATATTTTTTTCTAATTCTTTCGGCGCCCTGCAAACACAAAAAGTGGACTTTTTTCTTTTTCATTTTATTTAATTTCCACCGGATAGTAACGAAGAAATCCATTTCTCCATGGATCATTATGGCATTGGAATCATCTTCCAATAGTGCATTTTGATTTTTAATTTCAAGATGATGAGCCAGGAAAACAGCAGAAAACTGGTCTGTATTTCTGAATTTGTAGACTATATTCTTCTCAAAGGCATCGACATTAGCCTCAAAAAAATGTTTAAGTGTTGCTGTTCGTATTGGATGGGGCACATGGGGAGAAAGAAAATATTTTTTTTTAAAGCCGGCTAAACATGCAGAGCGCATTTGTTGAAGCAGGTGCATGGATCGGGTAATCCCGAGTATGTTTTTGGAAATGTAATTAAAAAGATTATTTAACTTCATTCGAAATAAACCATAATGCCTCATTTTGGCCCATCTTCCACGTAAAACCGGTTTGCCCTCCTTAAAAAAATCATGTGGTTCCACAGGTTGAACAAGAAAGAAATCGTCGTTAAAATAAATAAATGAAGGTGCCAGATCCGGAATTCTCCAAAGAGCAGTTTCTATCGTTCGTGCATTAAATGTCGGAAGTACTTGTTCATAAGATTCAAACAGTGTGGTGTGATCAACTATTGAAATCCGAAGCTTTTTTTGCATTTCAGGAGTTAAAAACGATGGCACCTGATCGTCTGTAATTAAATGAATCTTCCTTACCCAGGGTGCATATTTATGAATAGATTGAAGGCAACAGTATATTTCACCATTATCCAAAAAGCGGGTTTTGTCTTTTCCGGTTAACAGGTCGTTTTCTTTAACTTCTTCACTTCCATTAAAATAACGGTTTCTTTTCTCTATATATCGCTCTTCATTGCCATCTACCCAAGTAATAACGATATCAATATCCGGTGAAGATGTTTTTGATGTGTCAAAATCTTTCATACAAATTTATGTCGGGATGGATAAGCTTTTTGGTAAATCATTTGAAATAACGGGTAAAGATATCGTATATATAAATACACTTTAGTTAAATGCAAACAACCTAAATCAAGAGAACAAGATAAAGATTGTAAGCTTTTTTTTCAGGTTGGCCATTATGTTCGTAACTTTTGCATATCCTGTGGCAGTAGGAGTATTTTTTGTTATTTAGCATCATGCTCAAATTAATCTTTTTTTTTATCCTTCTTTTCTCCTTTTTTCCCGAAGATGCAGCGGGAATAACGGACGAAGATCTTTCTCCGGGATTTAAAAAAGATATTTTAGAAAGCGAGAATCAAAAGCAGCCGGATACTCCCCAAAGAGTTTTTACCTATGGTACAATGATTCAGGCAGGGGGAGGAACCGCAGGAGAGATGCCCTTTTGGCTCCACTCAAACCGCTTTGGAAGCCTTGATCGATATAGTCAAAACTCATCTCTTCATCTGTTTGGTTCGTGGAAGGAAACTATCTTTGACCGATTAGTACTTTCGGTTCATTTTGACCTGCTCCTTCGTGATGCACATCAATCAAACGCCTGGTTCCAGGAAGCTTATGTACAAGGTGAATACGCTGGGTTTGTATTTTTTGCCGGCCGAAAAATCGAACATTATGGCTTGGTTCACCCCATGCTTTCTTCTGGTACCATGGATCTGTCACACAACGCAAGGCCTATGCCTAAAGTTGTTTTTTCTACAAAGGATTTTCGTCCGGTTCCATTTACGAGACGTGTTTTTTATTATGACGCATCAGTTGCCCATGGGTGGTTTGATGATAATTCATATCGCTTTACAGATGATGTCTTGCTTCATCAAAAACACCTCTATATCCGCATGTTTTCGGAAGATGCTCCTATTGTACCACGTGCAGGACTAAAACATTTTGCACAATGGGGTGGTTTTTCTCCTTTAACCGGACAAGCACCTGTAAACTTTCGCTCTTACATAGATGTGTTTTTTTCATTGGCCTCCGACTCAAAAGAAATTTTACCCGGTGGAAAAACATCCAATCATTTTCAAAACCATATAGGTACTTATGATTTTGCTTTGATGTTAAATCTGGGGAGTTATCGAATTTCTTTAAGTCGCCAGTTTATTTTGGAAGATACTCCTAATGCAAGGTTTGGTACGCCCTGGGATGGCATGTGGGGCGCATATATCGAACTTCGCCCCGATTCCCGAACACGTTGGCGGTCTGACCGTCCAGCTGATTGGAGAACAGAACACCGGCCTCTTTTAAAGGCTGTTCATTACGAATACCTTGACACAAAGGAGGGAATCGGCCGCTTTCCGCATCGAACGATGAGTAATTATTTTGACTATTACAACCACTGGGCATATCGCGGAGGATGGACGTATCATGGAAGAGTGCTTGGAAATCCTCTTTTCAGTGGAGATCCTGAATATTATGGAGTGGTAAATAATATTCTCATTGGCCATCATGTATCTATGATGGGGTATGCCGGCCCGATTGACTGGCGTTTTTTTACGACGTATAGCAGAAACTATGGTTCCGGGCTTATTACGGAAAAAAATAGTGGCGACAGGCTCAGAGGGTTAACCGAGCGCCGGGACCAGTGGTCTGTTATGCTTGAACTGTCTTCTTATCTCTTTTCTGGAGGAACTTCTTACTTTAGTGAAACAGGAACGCTTAAAAATAAAACAAAAAATTCCTTCACCCGCCCTGTGCGGTTAACACTTTCATTGGCGTATGACTTTGGAGAGCTTTACCCCCAAAATTTTGGAATACTGGTTGGTTTCAGATGGGAAGGGAAGCGAAATCGCTAAAAACTCTGACTTTTCATTCGGATAGAAGCCGTTTATATGCAAATAAAGAATACCGAAACGTACTGCTGAACTAATAATGCTTGCAAATATGTCCCGCAAAGGTGTTTTTTAGGAACAATATTGCTGAGGAGTGCTTTTTTGCTTCGTTAAGGAAGGAAGAGTCGTTTCTAACTAGTACGATGAATTTATTATCATGTTTGCAATGAGGTATGTAAATATGCGGCCGTATTTTTAATCCGAATACGAACTCATCCGGGAAACATGGCCATCATCCGGTTACGTTCTAAATAAAAGGGCCGCTTTTTTTGTTGTTTGCTTAATCGAGAGGCCGGTTTTTAGGTATCACTCGAAGGAGTACTTTTTGGTCCTGCCTCAGACATACAAATTAGGGAAGGACCAAAAATCTTTGCTGATTCCCAGTATTAAAGTTCCTATTTTTGAGGTCATTTTAGTTTATGGCCATAACAAAATGGCTATTTACAAAAGGGTAGCCGATCACGGTACAAACCTTTCTCCATTGGTTTCACAGGTGGCAACGGCCTATTTCAGTGATTCGTTATTTATTATTAAAATATTTTCTTTTATGTCAGATTCTACAATAAAGCCTCATAAAGGTAAACTTCTTGTATTGGTTCCCGGAATGGGAGCTGTTGCCACAACCTTTTTTGCCGGTGTTGAATCGGCCCGGCAAGGACTCACAAAACCATTGGGGTCACTGACTCAAATGCAGACCATTCGGCTCGGAGCCCGTTCTGAAAACAGAAACCCGCTGATAAAAGAGTTTCTTGATCTCGCTCCTTTGTCAGATCTTTCGTTTGCCGGATGGGACGTTTATAAAGACAATGCCTATGAGGCAGCGAAACGATGCGGTGTATTGACTCCACAGGACCTGGATCCGCTTGCCGACTTTATGAGCGGAATAGAAGCCATGCCGGCCGCATTTGACCCATCGTATGTCAAACGACTCAATGGAGATAATGTAAAGTCTTATAAGGATAAAAAGGAGCTAACGGATGCGGTAAGAGAAGATATCCGTGGAAAAATGGCAACATCCGGAGCCGAACGTGCCGTTATGGTCTGGTGCGGATCAACAGAAATCTTCCAGCAACCCAAAGCCTGTCATCAGTCTCCGGAAGCGTTTGAAAAAGGACTCAAAGAAAACGACCCGGCGATTTCTCCTTCACAAATCTATGCCTATGCTGCGATAATGGAAGGGGTGCCTTACGCAAATGGGGCACCAAACCTGACCGCCGATATACCGGCTTTGATTGAACTTGCGGAACAAAAACAGGTTCCAATTTGTGGAAAAGATTTTAAAACCGGACAGACATTGATAAAAACGATTTTAGCACCCGGTTTTAAGACGAGAATGCTTGGTGTGAAAGGGTGGTTCTCTACCAATATTCTTGGGAACAGAGACGGAGAAGTCTTGGATGATCCCGAGAACTTCAAAACCAAGGAGGTTAGTAAAGCCGGTGTTTTGGATACCATTCTTCAACCGGAGCTGTATCCTGATCTTTATGGAGATCTGTATCACAAAATCAGAATTAATTATTACCCGCCGCGGGGAGATGAAAAAGAAGGCTGGGATAATATTGATATTTTCGGATGGATGGGATATCCCATGCAGATTAAAGTGGATTTCCTTTGCCGGGATTCCATTCTTGCGGCACCCATTGTACTGGATCTGGCATTATTTCTTGATCTGGCTCAGCGATGTGGCCGGTATGGTGTTCAGGAGTGGCTTTCCTTTTACTTCAAGAGTCCACAGGTGGATGAAGGCCATATCCCGGAACATGATGTATTCATACAGCATTTCCGACTGAAAAATACCCTGAGAGTTCTTGGTGGCGAAAAACCATTGACTCACCTTTCAGAGAAGTTGGATTTTGATGAATAACCCCCTAAGCCGGAGAGAATCATCTGCTACTCAGGATGGATCTGTCCGGGTTTCTCAGGAAAAAGACCTATGCGTACAGGTATCATTTTAGCCGCCGGATTTGGCTCACGTCTCGCCGGCTCACATAACGAAACCCGTCTTAAGCCGCTTACACCGGTTGCGGGAAAACCATTACTGATTCGGACATTAAACAGCCTTGAAATGGCTGCTTGCCATAACGTTATAGTTGTGGTCGGATATGGGGGCGAAGAAGTAAAAAAGGCTTTGAACGAGTTCTACTCAGGGCCCTTGTCGGTCGACTTTGTTTTTAATCCACACTACGAAAAACAAAACGGGTTGTCTCTTCTTGCAGCAAAAGATCATGTAAGTAATGATTTTGTTCTTACTATGGCAGACCATGTCTTTTCCGATGATATCATGAAATTGGCCGCGGTGCACCAACCACCCGATGAGGGTGCTACACTATTTGTGGATTATAATATTGAAGATGTTTTCGATCTGGATGATGCCACAAAAGTATATGTGGATGAAAAAGAGAGAGTTGTTCGAATAGGAAAACAACTGGAAAAATTTAACTGCATAGATACAGGCCTGTTTATCGGGACACAGGGAATGATAGAAGCCGGTAATTCTCTTTTTAAAGAAAAAGGGGACGCTTCGCTATCTGAAATCGTGGAAGCATTGGCCGGTAAAAAGAAAATGAATACGAAAGATATTAAGGAGTCTTTCTGGCAGGATGTTGATACGCCCGAAATGCTGGCTTATGCAGAACAACAGCTGATGGCATAGTACCCATTTCGAGTTAACGGCCTTGTTATACCCACGGATTCTAAGTTCGAGATTTCCAGTATCCCGGTTTACGCCTTAAATTCATTACAGCAAATATTGTAATCTGATCTTCTTCAACTGAGTAGATAATTCCATAGGCAAAGCGTGACACTAAAAATCTTCGTTCAGTTTTCGTGATTTTAGTCCCCGAAGCTGGCTGCTGCTCGATTACATCCAGTACTTTTTCTACTTGATCAATAAAATCACTCCCAAGGCCAACTACCTGCTCCTCGTAATATTCAGCTGCTTCAATAAATTCTTTTCTGGCTTCCGAATGAAATTTAATAGTCACTTTTGAAAACGTTTTCTTGCCTCATTGATGACATCAGAAGCAGAATGAAGGGAAGCCTTACCTGATTTAAGTGATTCTTTTCTCTTTTGAACTTCATCAATCCAGGCCTGTTCTATTTTCGTATCTATTTTGCCATGAATACTTTGCAATAATTTGTCAGCCAGACGTGCTTTATCCTTTTTGTTTAGATTCAGGGCTGAATTTTCAATCTCTTTTAAATCGGTGATCATAGTAAAAGTGTTTTGTTTACCTGAATGTAATCATTAACGTTTAAAACCGGAAGAAATTAGATTTATTGATAGTGGGTATAATTTTCTAATGAACGATAAGCAGGTTGTAATTAACCGGAGTCGATCCGTTATCAATGCTGCCGGTTCCAACATACTCAATAATCTCTCCTCCCAGAAAACTGCGAACCAGTCGTTTTCTCAACCCGCTGACTTCCTCAAGAAAAGAAACATCCTGGAAATGATTTTCCCGTTGAAAAGACCGGGTAAAGCCATCTTTATAGGTTATTTTTACGATTTCAGGAACACGTTTTCCAGAAATAGATGATTCTTTTTGAATGGAAAGTTCTACAGGATGCCGGACTGTAAAGCCATCGTTGTTTTTTTCAACACTCAGTCCAATGACCGGCCGCTCTGAGCGTTTTTTGGGAATCAAATAATAACCCGCGATAAAGCCATCATCCGAATGACTTACATACCGTAAACTTTTATCTACGATCTTGGATGAAAGATCGGTTTGGTATGTATGATCCATATATGCCGTACCCTCCACACTTAGAGTATCGTCGTTTATTGCCACCGTCCCCTTTACGCGGGCTTTGGGAATGTGGAAATACATACCCATGTCATCTCCCCCTACGTTCAGGACTCCGGAACCGTAGGCAAACCCGGGTTCTATATCAAAAAAGTTCAAATCAACCAGATAGGAGACCCCGTCTTTTGATGTTTCAAAATAAACGCGATGTTCATGAGGCAGCTCCCCTGAAAACCAGATATCTCTGCCATCATGCAATCGGAATACATGGTTTTCTTTATCTATGTCGAGACGTTCAAGAGTAAATTCTCTGGAAACATGATAGTTTCTTCCCTTGAAATTGGACACGAAAAGCTTTCCGCCGCTTACTGCACTTTTAAAGGTTCCAAAATTAGCCATAGAAAACGTCATATGCAGGTGAAGGTCGTCCTCAAGGAATAGGTGATACATCCAAAATTCATTATAGTAACTGCCCTCTCCGGTATGAGGCAACACATCGGACCAATCGGTGGCACGAAGACCCGTGCTGTCCGACGCGTTGCTTTTACTTTCAAAGCCGGTAGAGACAAAAGGGAAGAGAAGAAGGAGCAAGAAAAGGAATGGTCGTTTCATAAATTCAGCGTAAATGAGAAAAAAGCTAAAACAGAATATGAAATTAATCGTATATATTATACGTGCTGAAAAAGTCGTTGGTATATAAACAAAGTATCAAGTTTTTCCGGTTCATTCAGGAAAACGCCTGCTAATGGGGCGTCCCGAATGGTTTCGGTCTTCATTGAAGAGCAAAACACAGATAAAATCAGCCAGGTTATATCTGCTCTTAAAACCTATAGTGAATGTTACCTGTATCAACGAACATAATAAAAATTAAGTACCTTTACGTTCAATTGAAAACAGGGACCCGACTGTGAACATTCTTTGATTTTTCGTAATTTTTCATCCGCATTTAATTTTATTTAAGATCATTCATGAGTTTTTTTCTAAAACTGCTCCGGCCTTTGGTGCAGCTCAACTATCGGTACCCTATCGCCGTTTTATCGGTATCACTCGCTCTTGCCATATACTCCGGGTATTATGCCACAAAACTGGTTATCGATACAGATCTGACAAGCCTTCTGCCGGATGATTACGAGAGTGTTATCGCTCTTGAGAAATTGAGAGAATCTGTGGGTGGTGAAACACCTCTCGAAGTTGCTGTTAATTCTCCGGACTTTGAAGCAAACAAAGCCTTTGCCGAAGCTCTGATACCTAAGGCTATGGAGCTTTTCGATGATCGCAGAGAGGACTACTTTGTAAACAGATATGAGTTTCAGAGAGACGTAGACATTCTGAAAGATTATGCGATTTATCTGGCAACCGATCAGGAAATCGATGATATTATTTTTTATCTGGAGGAAGAACTGGAAGAAGCTCGCCTGGAAGCCAATCCGTTTTTTATAGATTTTGAAGATGATTTTGATGACGATGAAGAAGCCTATGAGGATGATCGCCTTGAACGCTTTGAACAAATGTATCGGGAAATCATCCCTTCCGAATACCCTGTAAATGACGACAGTACCAGCCTTGTGGTTCGTTTTTTTCCTACCGGTTCTCAAAATGACCTAAATTATATCCGTGATTTGTTTGCTGCTTTTGAAGGCCTTATAGCGGAAATGGACGTTCAGCAATTTCACTCTGAAATGGTCGTTCGATCCGGTGGGCGCCTCGAACGTCATTTGATGGAAATAGATTCAATTATTCGTGATGTCACGACCAGTTTTGGATCGGGGATTACTGCCGTAATCTTATTGGTCGGCTTCTACTTTATGATTAAGAAAATTATCAACTACAGGAGAGGGTATTTCAGACATGTAAACTACTCTTTCTGGTCTCATTTGATTCGATTTCCGGTTCCGATAATTGTAATTGGTGTTCCACTTCTAATCAGTTTGTCTGTAACCTTCGGAATTACTTATGTGGTCTATGGATCCCTGAATACAATGACCTCTGTATTGTTTGTTATCCTGTTTGGTTTGGGAATAGATTATGGGATTCATTTTTATGCGCGTTATCTCGAAAAACGTTCAAGGGGTGAGCTGATCCGTAATGCGCTTCTTAAAACGTATGAAAGTACTGGCGCAGCCATTATGATCAGTGCTTCTACCACAGCGGTAGCTTTGTTTGTTTTGGTGATTGCGGACTTCAGAGGGTTTTCTGAATTTGGTTTTATCTCGGGCCTTGGAATCGTTCTGGCGTATTTATCCATGCTCTTTATCATGCCGTCAATTCTGGTGCTGTTCGAAAAGTATAACATCATTTTGATCAATAAAAATGAGAACGTTGATGCAACAAAAACTGCGGGCAGCTCCGGTTCTTTTCCTTTTGCAAGAGCCATTTTTATTGTTGGAACGGTGATTGTTGCCGTGGTTCTGTTCCAGAGCCACAGGTTGTATTTTGAGTACAATTTTAGTGAACTGGAACCGGAGTTTCCTCGCTATGAAGAGTTCAGAAGCATACGTGGAGAAATAGACCAGACCGGAAGAAGGAATCCGGCCTACTTCCTCGCAGATACCGATGAAGAAGTGCGTGAAATTCTGACTACGATTCGTGCCATGAAAAGCGCCAATCCGGAAACGACCATTTTGGATGTGGAAGCCCTTCAGGAACGTTTTCCTGTAACTCCCGGGGAACAACAGTTTAAATTGGACAAAGTAGCTGAGATCAGGGCTATTCTTGAAGATCCCTTTCTGAAAAACCAGGAAAGTGAATATCTGGATATTTTAAGGAGGGCTTCAAAGGTTACCGAACCGCTGGATATCAACGATGTACCGGAGTTTTTAAAGAACCGGTTTCTTACCCGTGATGGTGAAATCGGACGATTTGTTATGGTGTATCCGTCGGTCGGGCTCTCTGACGGAAGAAAGTCTATTGCCTTTAAAAATGAAATCGGTGTCATCCAAACAGAAAGCGGAAATACCTATCATGCGGCCAGTACTTCTATTGTAGCTGCCGAAATGCTTGAGCTCATGAGGAAGGAAAGTCCCTATATGGTGATTGCCACGTTTCTTATGATTTTTATACTCGTTTATGCGGGTTTCAGATCCTTTAGATGGACCATTATAGCGATGCTACCTCTGTTAATTGGCCTGAGCTGGACGTTTGGAGCCATGATTATCCTTGGACTTTCTTTCAATATGTACAATCTTGTTGTCTTACCGGCGATTTTGGGTATTGGTAATGATAACGGGGTGCATCTGGCCAGCCGCTACAGAGAAGAAGGTAGAAAAAGCATGTCGGCCGTTTTAAAAAGTACCGGGCAACATATTACCATTGGCTCATTTACGACCATGCTGGGTTTTGCCGGACTGTTGCTTACCAGCCATCCCGGACTAAATTCTATCGGGGTTTTAGCTGTTGTTGGAATTGGCCTGACGCTGTTTTCCGCACTTACATACCTTCCTTCATTGGTTCAGCTTCTTGAGAACAAAGGATGGATTCGTTTTTAATTCTACGGTAACCTGCCAACATGCTGACAGATACGTCTGCCGTTGTACTTAGATCTGTTCCGTTCAGTGAAACCAGCCTGATCGTAACGATGCTTACAGAAAAGCACGGGAAGGCCGCCCTCATGGCAAGGGGTGCACGGCGTAACAAGAGCAAATTCACGGGGTTGATGGAACCCGGGTCTTGTGTGGATGTTTCTTATTACTATAAACCATCCAGAGAGGTACAGAATATTAAGGAAGCAGCACAAATAATGCCGACATGGAATATCTATCAGGATATAAAAAAGATGGCTGTTTCCATGGCCACCCTTGAGTTAAGCAGCCAGTTATGTCACAGCTATGAACCCATGCCGGAAGTGTTTCAGTTCCTGAAAAGTGTACTGGGCTGGTTGCATTCAACCACCGCGGATTCATCCAATATTTTACCCTATATCCAATTCCGGCTGGCACAAATGAATGGGTTTGCTATTTCCGCAGATGAATCCCTGTTGCAAGATCTTGCCGAGGAACCACGGGATGGGAAGCCATGTTATCTCAATATTGAGATAGGATTGATATCGAATAAACCTGAAAACGGCCTGCATATTCGTTTGACCGATATTCAAGCCAAATATTTTAGATATATCCTGAAAAATAAAAAACAGGCTTTGCTTAAAGCATCTTTTCCGCCAACAGAAATAAAAGAACTGATACGGCATATGGATACCTATTTTCAATTTCATGTCGAGGATATGAAGCCAAGAAAGTCGGATGCAATTTTCGATCAGATTTTTATGAATACACCTTAAACCGGCCTCACTACGGGCAATGCCGGAACATAATTAGATTCAGTCGTCAGGTTACATTTGACACTGTATGTCCAAATATTTAAAACAGATGAAAAAACATCAAATTATCCTGACGGGAATTCTGCTTTTACTCATCGGAGTGCTGCTCGGTGTACTGATGATGGTTACAAGAGGATCATGGATTCCCCCGGAACGGATAGAAGTTCGTTATACCGAAGTAACAAGAAGCAGTGAACCGTTGCCTGTATCCGGACCAAACCATCCTGAAAATGCCTTTCGGGCGATAGCAGACAGCATCGTGCGTGGTGTGGTGTATATCGAAACCGATGTTAGAAGGCAAGGTGTTACAGAAACAGAATCCGGTGATGGTGCTTTTTGGGATCGGATCTGGCCCCAAAGAAGAGGGCAGAGTATTGGATCCGGAGTGATTATCACCAAAGACGGATACATTATCACAAATCATCATGTTATCCACGGTTCCGGCGAATCCATTCGGGTTTTAACTCATGATAACCGTTATTTTGAAGCTAAAGTTATTGGCTCTGACCCTTCAACAGATCTTGCCGTATTAAAAATTGATCTTCAAAATGGCCAACCTTTGGTAATCGGTAATTCTGATCATGTGGGAATAGGAGATTGGGTAATGGCGGTCGGAAATCCGTTTCGTCTGCGCTCAACGGTTACCGCAGGAATAATCAGTGCCATTGGAAGAGACGTGGATATCATTAATGAGCGAATGAGGATCGAGAGTTTTATTCAGACCGATGCGGCCATTAACCGGGGAAACAGTGGCGGAGCTTTGGTAAATATGTATGGAGAACTTATCGGAATCAATACCGCCATTGCTTCAGAAAGCGGTGCTTATCAGGGATATGGATTTGCCATACCGGTTAACCTTGCGATGAAAGTAACTCAGGATCTCATCCAGTACGGAGAGGTGAGAAGAGCCTATATGGGAGTGGAAATATCCAATCTGGACTTCGATCAGGCACGAAGATCCGGCCTGGATCATATCTCCGGCGTTGTGGTCCGTTCGTTGGTTAGGGGAGGAAGTGCAGATCTTGGAGGGCTTGAACAGGGAGATATCATCCTTGAAGTAGACGGATATCGTGTAAATCAGGCAAACAGGCTTCAGGAGCGTATTGCTTTGCTTCGGCCGGGTGATTTGGTAGAACTGACTATCTGGAGAAACCAAAAAGAACAATCCATTGCATTTCCTGTGGCAGGTATGGATAATGAAGCCATTAGAAGTTGGGCACAGGTTGAACAAGAGAAGGAAAGCGACCGGATCGAAATGGAGCAAGAGGATTTGGGGGTTCGCCAGCTGAACGTAGAAGAGTATGGTTTCAGCGTTGCTGAACTGGCTAATCAGGAGGATCTTTCTATTATGGAACTGGTCGTTATTTCTGTTAAGGAAAGAGGAGAAGCGTATTATGCCGGTCTGAAAGTAGATGACATCATACTGAGAATAAACGGTACAGACATCCAGCAACTGGATGAGTTTAAACGAATTTGGGACACATCTGCCGGACGCCAGGAACCTGTGCGGGTAGATGTAAAAAGAAACGGAGAAATCCACTTCCTTTTTTTTGATGCTGGATAGTCAATGGCACAGGTGTTACCTTTCAAACGGTAAAATCAAGATCTGTTCACAAAGAAATATTAGGTATTGGAGGTATTGTGAGGTATAATAAATGTCTTGTTATGTGCGCTATCTTGTTGAAAGCCTTGATTATAGTGTCTTGCGCCCCGACCGAGAAAGTCACCGGGGAAGATGTGGTGGATGACGCCATCGAAGTTGAAGAAACTCCCACAAAACCATCATGGTTCAAGAGCGAACGGCCAGTATGGCAACAAGGTGATACGATTTATGTAGCTGTAGCAGCGGTTTCTGGTGATTCTCTGGATGCGGCAGATTTTGGCCGTCTGGCAATGACTCAGTATCAGCAGGAAGCCATTACCTGGCTTCTTCAGAAGGAAGAAAGGCCTGTTGCTTTCGATGATTTGTCCGATGAGCAAAAAGAGGAATGGATTGCAAGGCTGGTCGGACCAGGATCTGGCGTGCTTTCGGAAAAAGCCGTTTTTGAAGAAGAAGCCTTTTTTAGTGAGGATGGCGTTGTCCGGTTTTATTTAAAAAGGGCGTTTCTGGCCAGTGAACTGGAAGAAACTTTATAGGGGTAAACCATAAACCGGATAAAAAAAAGGCTGCAACGAGGCAGCCTTTTTTTAGATTCAGCTCATTTTAGTCCATATAGCTGATAATTCGCTCTCCGAACTCTGAACATTTCAGAAGAGTAGCTCCTTCCATCAGACGCTCAAAGTCGTATGTGACTTCTTTGTTACTGATGGCAGCTTCCAGTCCCTTTTCGATCAATCGGGCCGCTTCGGACCAACCCAGGTGATCCAGCATCATAACAGCAGACAAGATCAGTGAACCCGGGTTTACTTTGTCCTGTCCCGCATATTTTGGTGCGGTGCCATGTGTTGCTTCAAACAAAGCAAATCCGGTGTCGTAATTGATATTTGCTCCCGGAGCAATACCAATACCACCAACACATGCCGCCAGGGCATCGGAGATGTAATCCCCGTTGAGATTGAGCGTTGCGATGACATCATACTCAGCCGGGCGGGTCAGAATTTGCTGAAGAAAAGCATCTGCGATCACATCTTTAATAATGATACCATTGGGAAGCTCACACCAGGGGCCGCCGTCTATTTCTTTTGCTCCATATTCTTCTTTGGCTAATTCATAGCCCCAGTTTTTGAAGCTTCCTTCCGTAAACTTCATGATATTGCCTTTATGAACCAGCGTAACGCTCTTTCTGCCGTGTTCTATGGCATAATCAATGGCAGATTTCACGAGACGGTATGTTCCTTCTTTGGATACCGGTTTGACTCCGATCGAAGCGGTATCCGGGAAACGGATATTGGTCGCTTTCATTTCATCAATAAGGAAAGCTTTTACTTTTTTAACCTCTTCGGTTCCGTGCTGATACTCGATTCCGGCATAAATATCTTCTGTATTTTCTCTGAAAATAACCATGTCGGTTAATTCGGGTTGTTTAACCGGACTGGGGGTTCCTTTGTAATACTTCACAGGACGCACACAGGCATACAGATCCAGGAGTTGTCTAAGCGCAACATTCAGGCTTCGTATACCACCACCAACCGGTGTCGTCAATGGTCCTTTGATGGCTACACGAAAGGCTTTGATTGCTTCAAGCGTATCATCCGGAAGCCAGGTATTATCACCGTACTGGTCCAGCGATTTTTCACCGGCATAGATCTCCATCCATGAGATCTTTTTATTTCCGTTGTATGCTTTTTCTACAGCACTGTCCACAACCTTTTTCATAACCGGGCTGATGTCCAGGCCGATTCCGTCTCCTTCAATAAAAGGAATGATCGGTTGATCCGGCACGATCAGCGTTCCGTCTTCTTTCACAGATATGGTTTCACCTTTTTCCGGCACAATTACTTTATCAAATTTCATAGTCCTATTACAAAGTTTTAATTATTCTTGACAGTGCACAAAGATAAAAAACAAAAAGGAAATAAATCGGATATGTTTTTTAAGTCAGCGGGAACGGCTTTTCGGAACAGATTTTTGCATTCAATTCACACACTAAATTGGTATATTTAAAGATAGTTTCGCGGGAAATCGATGTCATGGCTAGCGTGCGGGATTAAAAGGGATAATAACCCTCGTTAAATACCGTATAAAGGATAGGCTTTCTGATAAAATAAAACGGATGACCGATGTTCATTCGGGATCCGGTTATACATACCGGAAAAAAGATGATCCATGGTATCTGTTGGAATACTTAAATAATTACATGTTATGCTGTCTCCGTTAATGGGCAAGAGACCCTCACATAAACGGTTTAATTATCAATATCGATATTATAAACCGGATCCGCTCAAACCGGACAGAATTAAGTTTAAACGACTGACCCGCCGTGGTAACTCAGGCTCTATATTGCTCTATGCGTTGATTTTATTTCTTATTTTGTGGATCATAACCTGACGTTTCTTCTCATCATTTCTGAATAAATACCTGTTTTGTACGAATCTGAATCACGTTTTTCGATAATCAAGAAGTTATCCCCGGAAGTATCGAATAAAATTGCTGCGGGGGAAGTCGTGCAAAGGCCGGCATCGGTTGTCAAGGAATTGCTTGATAATGCCATTGATTCAGGCGCAGATCATATCTCTATTATTCTTGAAAACTCGGGCCGAACCATGATTCAAATCCGGGATAATGGATGCGGAATGTCTCCGGATGATATGAGGCTTTGCTTTGAAAGACATGCTACTTCCAAAGTTTCCCGGATAGAGGATTTAATGGATATCCGAACGCTGGGATTTCGTGGTGAAGCCATGGCATCCATTGCATCGGTAGCTCATGTTACACTTAAAAGTAAACAGGCTGGTGATGAGAATGGATATGAACTTGAATTGAGAGGAGGGGAGGAAATTCGCTTTGATCCCGTAGCATCGGAAGACGGAACCACGGTGACGGTCAAGAACCTGTTTTTTAATGTGCCGGCACGGAGAGCTTTTTTGAAGACAGATGCCACGGAATTCAGACACATTCTGCTTGCAATACATCAGGCGGCTATCGCTCATCCCGAGTTTACGTTTCAGTTGGTTTCGGATGGGGATACCATCTATAACCTTCCTCCTCAGACGGTGGAAGAGAGGGTTTCCGCACTTTTTGGAAAAGCATATAAGGCCAGCCTCATCCCGCTGAAAGAAACTACCAGCCTGTTTCATATCCATGGCTGGATTGCCGATCCAAACTTGGTTAAGAAAACCAGAGGCGAACAATTTCTTTTTATCAATAAGCGTCCATTTCAGCACAGACACTTAAACTACATCATCCAGGAAACGTATAAAGACTGGATCCAGCCCGGCACGTATCCGTTTTACGCTCTTTTTTTTGAAGTAGATCCACAAACCGTGGATGTGAATGTCCACCCTTCGAAGCTGGAGATTAAGTTTGAAGATGAACGTGCCGTATCCTCATTTACACGGTCAGTAGTAAAAAAAGCCCTTAGTAGCCATATGAATGTTCCTTTTTTCGAACGGGGGGATTCTTCTGAAGTGGGTTTTGGACGCCGTTTTGAAAAAGGATTTGTATCCGGGAGAAAAGGAGGAGAGGAGTGGAAGTGGGACACCCGGCCTCAGATGAATCCTTCGATTCCGAAAGATGTCGCTGAAACATTGTATGGAGAGGAATCATCTAATGATAAAAACCGTGAAGAGCTATTCAGACATCAAACATCAGAATTGCCGCATCCATCGTCCCATGAAAGTTCCTCTGCTCAGCAAAAAACAACAAGAAGCAGTTTCTGGCAGATCCACCAGGAGTTTATTATTACACAAACCAGAAACGGAATGTTACTGGTTGATCAGCATGCAGCACACAAGCGCATAATCTATGAAAAGGTTTTGAATGAAGCAGAAAGCGGACTTCCATCAACTCAACAGCTCTTATTTCCAAAAACCATTCATTTTTCCGCCACCGACTTTTCTCTTCTAAAAGAAATTCATCCAATCATTCAGAAAATGGGTTTCAATATTCAATTACTAAGCGGCAATGCAGCGATGATCCTTGGTGTTCCGTCTGATATTCGCCTGGAAAATGAACAGCATGTATTGGAATCGGTCATGGAACAATACAAAAATATGAGTTCCTCTTTGTCGTTGAGCGAAAAAGAGCGAGTAGCTTTTGCTTTGGCGAATAAAGCCGCTATTTCCAGAAGTAAAAAGCTTTCGGAAGAAGAAATGGAGGCATTAGTCGACCAGTTATTTGCCTGTGAGAAGCCATTTAAAGACCCGCTTGGAAAAGCCACGGCACGATCGCTTTCTGTAGAAGATTTAAGAGCGCTTTTCAGATAAAATAATCGTGTTGCCGAGTTCAGAGTTCACTTAGCATCTCAGCCGCAATGGAGCGATTCTCATCGGACATGTCTAACCCCGCTGTACCAAAGCGGGAAGAAGCATATTCCAAAGCCTTTTCCTTTACTTCAGGATCACGAATACGCTGAATCATGAGTAGGGTATCGGTTGCGGCTTTACCTACTTCTGTCGAATCTCCTTTGCTCATCAGATGAACCGTAAGATCGGCTAATGCAAGAGATCTCCAGTAGAAGTTTCGTATCGTATAGGATAACTCCGTTGCTTTTGTGGTGTTGGATTGCTTCAAATAAAGCTGGCTGAGAGCATAGAGATGAAGATGCTGACGTTGTTCATCCATTATAGCTAACGCACGAGCCAGAGAGTCATATTCCTGTTCAACAGACTGTGCCATTAGTCCGTTGATTTGATCTGAATATTGTGATCCGGAGGGACGCATTTTTTCTGCCAGGGTTCGTGCACGGTCCGGCCTGCCGATGATTAGCCATTGTTCTATGATGGATACAGCCAGAAGATTAAAACTGTCTGCATTTGTGATTCCGTCAAGGGAAGCCTCTGCCTGCTCCAGGAAATCTGCAACCACCGACATAGGCCGGTCTATACGTCGGTTCATTTTCGAAACCTGTATCAGTATTCGCGTTCGTTCCATTCGGGACGGGATTTCACGTATCCACGGTAAACTGGCTTCAAGAAGAGAATCGCCCCGTTCAAAATCGTGAAAATCATAAAGTGTACATGCGATATTGACATGGGCGATCGTCTTGTCAGAGATGCTGTCCGGAATCTGTTCCATCAAAGTTAATGCATCTGAGACCCAGCCTTGTTCAGCCATGGCCATCGCAATTCCGGAAATTGCAGAATGCCTGAAATAGTCGGTATGCAAAGAATCGAGAAGAGAAACAGACTGCGCGTGGTCACCGTTTTTTGACAGGGAGATTACATGATCCCGAAAGGCAAAATGGTAGGTTGTTTCGTCCAGTGCCTTCATCCGGTTTAAGAGGTTCGATGATGTCTCATACAGGCCCTCAGCAGCAAAAAGTGCATGCAATCTCATAAGTTTATGCAAATATTCATTTTGCTGTTGAGGAGAGGAAATCTCCGGCAAAGATTCCGCCAGAGAACGGGCACGATCGTGGTCCTCTGATGTGAAAAGAAACTCAGTCAATAAAGCAGTGAGGCTCAGATACTCTGTCGGATCTACATAGTCTAATAAGGATGTAAAGCGGTTTAGAACCTCTTCAGAGGAATTATCGACGGTTAACTGTAAAGCAATCTGTTCCAGCGCCCCGGCGATAAGCTGCTGATTTCTTATGCGATTGGTAACGCTCAGGGCATCTTCAGATTTATTTGCCATCATGTAATACGGAACCATCGAGTAATAGATGGAGTCCGTTATTTCTGTATTCCAGTGACGGTCTGCGGAGGTACGGAGGTGTTGCATTTTTTCTGAAAATGCCCGTTCTCTTTCGGCATTATGTAGCCATTCTGCCTGTTGAAGGTGTCTTGAAGCTCTGGCCACTTCATTGCTTACTCGGTTTATCAGGTAATTGGATAAAGGCATAAAGCCCGATAGTGCATTTGCACGGGTTTGAAGAAGCGGCAGTTTTCTTCGCAGCTCACCGACCGTCATATCGCCGATACGTGTTTGATGCTGG
>JASCXY010000050.1 GCA_030012235.1 Balneolaceae bacterium ANBcel3
ATATCTATGGTTTGCCCGGTAGAAAAGTGAATCCAGCAATATATGACAGTTTGAATGATCACCGTATTGCGATGTCTGCAGCGATATTGGCTATGAAAGGGCTGGGGGTGTCAGAAATTCACCATGCCGAAGCCGCCGCCGTATCGTATCCGGATTTCTGGGAACACATAGACAAGTTGGCGCACAAAAGCACATGATACCTGACAATACGTCAGGAAGCTCTGGTTTTTTTGTTGATGGCATTGTTGTTGATGTTAGAGGGGCAAAAGTAAAAAGAATTACTTTGCGAATTTAATTTTAACAGAAAAACTGGTAGATCATATTATGGGCAAAATAATAGGTATAGACCTCGGGACAACCAATTCATGTGTAGCCGTAATGGAAGGCAATGAGCCGGTAGTTATCCAAAACTCCGAAGGAGGCCGAACTACTCCGTCGGTCGTTGCATTTTCGAAAGACGGCGAGCGTTTGGTAGGAGCGCCGGCCAAAAGACAGGCTATCACCAACCCGGAAAAAACTATTTCTTCCATTAAGCGCTTTATGGGCCGCTTTTTTAATGAAATTGAATCAGAAAAAAAGACGGTTTCATATAAGATTATTAAAGCAGATGATGGAACGGCAAGAGTGGATATTGGAGAAAGAAGCTATGCTCCGCAAGAGATTTCTGCCATGGTGCTCCAAAAGATGAAACAGACGGCAGAAGAGTATCTTGGCCAAAAAGTAACGGAAGCGGTGATTACCGTCCCGGCATACTTTAATGATGCACAGAGAAAAGCAACCCAGGAAGCCGGGAAAATTGCCGGGCTGGAGGTTAAAAGAATCATCAATGAGCCAACGGCGGCTTCTTTGGCCTACGGACTTGACAAAAAGGATCAAAGTATGACCATCGCTGTATACGATTTGGGTGGTGGAACCTTTGATGTATCGATACTGGAACTGGGTGATGGTGTGTTTGAGGTAAAATCTACTGATGGTGATACACATCTTGGTGGTGACGATTTCGATGCCAGAATCATTGATTATTTGGTAGATGAGTTCAAAAAAAGCGATGGAATAGATTTACGCAACGATGCGATGGCGCTTCAGCGGCTTCGTGATGCTGCAGAAAAAGCCAAAGTAGAATTGTCCAGTTCACAGAAAACAAATGTGAATCTGCCTTTCATTACAGCAGACAACTCAGGGCCCAAGCATCTGAGCATTGATATTACCCGCTCTAAATTTGAACAATTGGTAGAAGACCTTGTAAAAAGGACACTGACACCTTGTGAGAAAGCCTTAAAAGGAGCAAAACTTTCAACATCAGAGATCGATCAGGTTATTCTGGTAGGTGGTTCCACACGAATTCCAAAAATTCAGGAAGTAGTCAAAGAATTCTTTGGTAAAGAGCCAAGCAAAGGAGTAAACCCGGATGAAGTAGTTGCGGTTGGTGCAGCTATTCAGGGTGGTGTTTTCTCCGGAGATGTTAAAGATGTCGTCCTTTTGGATGTCAATCCTCTTACGCTTGGTATCGAAACTCAGGGTGGCGTAATGACCAAACTTATTGAGGCTAATACTACCATTCCGACCAGTAAGACAGAGGTTTTTTCAACGGCTTCGGATAGCCAGCCCAGTGTAGAAATACATGTACTCCAGGGAGAGAGAGCCCGTGCTCAGGATAACCGAACCCTCGGACGGTTTCATCTGGATGGTATCCCGCCGGCTCCAAGAGGTGTCCCGCAAATCGAAGTAACCTTTGATGTGGATGCGAACGGTGTATTGAGTGTACGGGCCAAAGATAAGGGTACAGGCAAAGAACAAAGTATCCGAATTGAGGCAAGTTCCGGACTCTCAGACAGTGAAATTGAAAAAATGAAAAAAGCTGCGGAAGAGCATGCGGAAGAGGACAAAAAGCTTCGTGATAAAGTTGAAAAGCTCAATAAAGCTGATGGCTTGATCTTTTCAACGAAGAAGCAACTGGAAGAGTACGGTGACAAACTCTCTGAAGGAAATAAAACAGCTATAAATACGGCGTTGGAACATCTTGAAAAAGTTCATAAAGAAGAGCAGGTGGATCAGCTGGATGAGGCCATTGAGGCTCTTAACAAAGCATGGACCGATGCTTCAACAGAGATGTATCAGGCTGCTCAGGAGGCTCAGCAAGGCACGGGTGGAAGCGATGCAGGTGCTTCGGATTCTGCCTCAGATGCCGGTAGTGAGTCCACCGGAGACACGGTTGATGCCGAGTTTGAAGTCGTGGATGATGACGAAGAGGAGGAGAAGAAAGACAACTCCTGATACCTCTTTCTTTTTGATAGTGAGCCCCGGATCGCCTGTTTTTTAAAAAAGGCGGTTTCGGGGTTTTTTTATGGTTATATTTAATGCTTATCCTGAAAAGCATTTATAGGCAGTTTACGTAGAATTTACATCGTGTTGATGCCGGATCGGAAAGGTATGGTTGGAGCAACATTCGATTCGGGAGCCGTATTCTGTCTGAATATCGCTGAACATGGTTTAATGTAAAGAACGATTCACTTTTTATACGATTAAAGTGAATGAAATTAAAGTGAAGTAAACATTTCAATGAACGTGGCAAAAAAAAACACTAAAGAGTGGAGCCCTGATTCCTGGCTGAATTACCCTGTACAACAACTTCCGGAATATACAGACAAGAAATTACTAAAGAGTGTTTTTAAAGAGTTAAAAGGGTACCCACCACTGGTAAATTCGTGGGAAGTAGAAGATTTGCGGGATCAGTTGGCATTGGCGGCCCGGGGAAAAGCTTTTTTGCTTCAGGGCGGAGATTGTGCGGAAGTGTTCGATAATTGCAATGCACCTCAAACGGTAAATTTGCTGAAGGTCTTGCTTCAGATGAGTTTTATTTTGATCCATGAGATGAATATTCCGGTTATCCGTGTTGGAAGGATTGCAGGACAATACGCTAAACCACGCTCCAGTCCGGTTGAAAAAGTGGGGTCAGAGGAAATACCAACCTACCGGGGGGATCTTTTTAATAAATATCAGCAGGACCTGGAAGCACGGGTGACTAATCCAAAACGGTTGCTTGAGGGGTATAAGCTTTCTGCTTTGACGCTAAATTTCATTCGATCGTTGACCGAAGGCAAAGGATTTGCCAATCTGAATCATCCGGAGTATTGGGAATTGGACTTCATGAGAAGAAACAAGTACTACAAAGAGTACGAATCCATGGTGAAGTCCATTACAAATGCGGTTCGTTTTGTTGAAACGATCACCAATGACCGGATTGATGCCATGAGACAGGTACGGATTCATACTTCTCATGAAGCGCTGAATTTGTATTACGATTCAGCCCAGACCATTCAGGTTCCTCATAACAAGGGCTGGTATAATTTAAGTACCCATATGCCTTGGCTGGGAAATCGTACCAGAGATCTTGATGGTGCCCATGTAGAGTATTTCAGAGGTATCCGTAACCCAGTTGGAGTTAAAGTCGGGCCTCCGTTTGAGAACGAAGAGGTTGTTAAATTGCTGGATAAACTGAATCCGGATAATGTAGAAGGGAAAGTGACTCTGATTACACGGATGGGTAAAGATAATGTCAAAAAATATCTTCCGGGTTTAATACAGACCGTTAAAAATTCAGGGCATTCTGTGATCTGGAGCTGTGATCCTATGCACGGCAATACCTATGCTACCGAAGAAAACCTGAAAACACGTAGTTTTAACGATATTCTTACCGAAATCAAGGAGACATTTCAGGTACACCGGGAAGAAGGATCTTTCCTCGGCGGTGTTCATTTGGAATTGACGGGTGACAATGTCACAGAGTGTGTTGGTGGCGCTAACGGGCTGAAAGCAGAAGGTTTGAAACGAAACTATAAAACCTTTTGTGACCCGAGGCTCAACTATCAACAAAGTCTTGAAATGGCCTATTTAATTACTAAAGAGTGGAAAGCCACCTGGAATGAGCGATAGTCTGCCATTCCAGAGTCTGCATTGGCAAGACATCAGGTCTCAGAGTGAAAAAAAGACATACATCCGTCAGGATGAAAGTCTTTTCTGCCAATTCTGTCAACATATTATTCATTTTTGACATAGAGAATTGTCAGAATTGGCATAGAAAAAGGATTGGTACGGCCTTTGTCATAGTTTATGGTGAAACAATGAAACAGTAACCATAAAAACCAGGAGGTTATTATGACAATCACAAAATATCGTCCGATTCGAGGCTTTGATCAAACACTTGTTCCAAGAAGCTTTTCAAACCTTCTTGATGATTTCTTTAACGATGTCGTAACCAGCGACACCGGCCGTATGTTTGTTCCGAGCCTTGACGTAATTGAAGACGAGAGCCATTATCGGGTACATGTAGCTTTGCCGGGAATCAAAAAAGATGAAATAAACATCGATCTTCAGGATCGCCGTTTGACGATCTCCGGTGAACGCAGAGAAGAAAATGAAAATAAAAACACCAAATATCATTTGGTTGAAACCCGATATGGCAGGTTTGAGCGAAGCGTAATGCTTCCCGAAAACATCAACCAGGATAAGATTGACGCCCGATTTGAAGATGGGGTATTAAAACTTGATATAGAGAAAAAAGAAAAGCAGGTGAATAAACAGATCAAAGTAAAATAATCGACCTGGTGATGTACGCTTCGTAGTTGTACATGGGGCGGGAGTATCAGCTCCCGCCTTTTTTTTAAAGAGCCTTATTGAATACATAAAGTATTTCTCGTCCGATGTGCACGGCCGTTTTTAAATAGGCACTTTTCTGCTGATCTGTTTCATCAAAATGTTTGGGGTCATT
Source organism: Balneolaceae bacterium ANBcel3 (assembly GCA_030012235.1). Lineage (GTDB taxonomy): Bacteria > Bacteroidota > Rhodothermia > Balneolales > Natronogracilivirgulaceae > JASCXY01. The sequence goes on from JASCXY010000050.1 coordinate 4,769, forward strand.
GTACGTCAATGGTATTCTTTTTTCAGCACCAGGAATAACAGGGCAATGAACATCCGCATCCGAACAGGTCATAATAGCGGCAAAATCATCGATAGATTTTACTGCATCTTCATACTTTTTTGAGTAGCAGGAAATGGAGGGAGTTTGTTCTCCCACGTGAACATCGTATACAGGATTCGGGCTGCTTCCGGAGGAAGACTCAATAGAAAAGCCCAGTGTTTTCATTGCCTGTATTGCAGACGGGAAAAAAGCAGTGACCTCTGTGCCTCCTGAAAGTGAAGTACAGCCGTGAAACTGAAAGGCTACCGATGCGGTATGTGACCAGATCTGAGCTATTTGGCTGCGACGTGAATTATGGGTACATATATAAACAAGATTCGTGTTTCGCTTGCTTTTTGACCGTTTTCGGATATATTCAGCCATGGTATCGAGTATTTCAATCCTTGAGGGGGCAATGAGGTGCTTCTCTTCCAGAAGCTGGTCAATTAGTTGATCTATAACGGGGGTCATTCGTGCCATAAAGTTGCTTTTACTTAGGGTTTGGCTTTAATAGAATTCTATGAATTCATATGGTAAAATAGGAAGCAGGATGGATTGTTATATGAATGAATTGTTAAATCTGCAGGTGAAACAATAAAAAGACGGTTTCAGAAGTTTAAATAGCGTGGTTTAAATCATAAATAACTGTATTTAGGAGCATGAACATGAATAACCATTATACCAAATTCGCTACAGCACTTACCATCGTGTTGTTTTTTTTGATATTGCGCTTTCCGGCTGGCATGGGAAGTTCATCTGATGAGCCCTATGTATTTGAACATGAACCGTCCACTGCTCTGTCGGAAGAGGTATCAGAATCCTCATCAGACCTGCTTGTACAGCTCAATCATGCTTTGGTTAATCTTGCAGATAAATCCAAACAAACAGTTGTAATGGTTTCAACGGAAAGAACGGTCCGTGCAAGATCATCCGGTTCGATGTTTGATTTTTTCGGTCCATTTCGCGATGATCCCTTCTTTCGTGACCATCCTTTTTTCCGTGACCGTGGTGGTCAGGAGCGTGAATATCAGCAACGCGGACTTGGTTCCGGTGTAATTGTTTCGGAGGACGGGTATATTTTAACCAACCATCATGTGATTGCCCAGGCCGATACCATCAAAGTTACATTGATCAATCAAAAGGTTATTCCTGCCGTCGTTGTTGGTTCAGATCCCAATACAGATGTTGCCGTATTAAAGATTGAAGCTGAGAATCTGCCCTATATCTCATTTGGTGACAGCGATGAACTGCGCGTTGGAGAAATGGTCATGGCCATAGGAAGTCCACTTGGCACCGCACTGGCACATACTGTTACCAAGGGTATTGTGAGCGCCAAAGGCCGGTCTGATTTGAATATCCTGGGAGCTGAAGGCTATGAAAACTTTATTCAGACGGATGCCGCTATTAATCGTGGAAACTCAGGTGGCCCTTTAATTAATATGAAGGGAGAGCTTATAGGAATAAATACTGCCATCGCATCACAATCAGGAGGATTTCAAGGTATAGGTTTCGCCATTCCAAGTAATATGGCGCAGAACGTTATGAGATCTATTATTGAAAAGGGACGGGTTATTCGCGGATTTGTAGGAATAACCTATCAACCGGTGGATGAAAGTATGGCCCGGGCACTAGATTTGCCAGAGGCGAAAGGGCTCATTATCAGTGATGTTGTTGATGAATCTCCTGCCGAGGAAGCCGGATTACAGCCGGAAGACGTTATTTTGAAGTTCAATGGCCGGTCGATTGATTCAAGTTCAGAGTTTCGCCGCAGAGTGGCAGAAATGACTCCGGGAACAGAGATCTCCCTCTTGATCTTCCGTGATGGAAGTGAGAAAGAAGTCAAAGTAACGCTTGGTGAGTTTCCTTCGGAACAATTAGCCAGTGCAGATGCGGAAACTCTTAGAGAAATTATTGGTTTTTCTGTCACGGAATTGACCCGGGAGCTTGCTCAGCGGCTAAGGATCAGAGAAAATGTACAAGGGATCGTGGTAGAAGAGGTCGACAGAAACAGCCCGGCTGCTGAAAACGGTTTAAGACAAGGCGATGTTATTACTTCTGTTAACCGTATGCCGGTAGGATCGATTTCGGAATTTAATCAGGTGATTTCTGAGGTAGAACCCGGAGATGTGCTTTTGCTTCAGATTATTCGTGGGAATAATCGTTTCTTTGTCGCTTTTGAGTTAAAAAGCTCCTGACAAATAAATAATAACTCTTTTCGCTTTTCAAAATGAAGGCGGTAGTGCGTATGTGCTATCGCCTTTTTTTTGACAGGTGTAGATACAGCCATAGTGTTGCTCTTTAAGCGGATGAAACGATCATAGAATGGCAAGGTATTTGCAAGTTAGTGAGTTATAAAAAAAACGATAGTTATTGTCATATTGTCATGTTTTTATGCGATATTCCGATATGAACTACAGAGATTATTATAAAATATTAGGTGTATCCAAAGGTGCTTCCAAAGAGGAGATAAAGAAGGCATATAGAAAATTAGCCCGAAAGTATCATCCCGATGTGAACCAAAACGATGAAACATCAAATAGAAAGTTTAAAGAACTGAGTGAAGCGTACGAGGTTCTTGGAAACGAAGAAAACCGGAAACTATACGACCAGCTGGGTGCGGATTGGAAGCATTATAAGAACAGGGGGCAGCAAGGTGGTGATTTCAACTGGCAGCAATGGGCCCAAAACCAGGGACAGGCCGGACGAAGGCAGGCTCATTCCAGAGGCACGTCAGATTTTTTCTCAGGCGGAGATTTTTCAGACTTTTTTGAACAGGTTTTTGGCGGGGGATTTGGCAGAAGCAGACAACAACAATCCGGTGGCCAGGCAGATTTTAGAAATGCGGCCTATCAATGGGGATCTGATACTGTCCGGAGAAAAGGAAAGGACATTAATGCAGAACTGATGGTCACCCTCGAAGAGGCCTTTAACGGGGTTGAGAAAACGGTCCGTGTACGTAATCAGTCTATGAAAATCCAGCTTCCGAAAGGAATACATGATGGGAAACGATTAAAATTTAAAGGCCGTGGACATCCGGGAAGCCAGGGGGCGGAAGCCGGTGATCTGTATATCAAGGTGAAAATTAAACCACATGATGTATTTACAAGAGAGGGAGATGACCTCTACATTGATGTCCCTATAAGCCTGTATAAGTCCGTTTTAGGGGGCGTCGCAACTGTTCCGACAATGACCGGAAGTATTAAAATAAAAATACCGGCTGGTTCTCAGCCAGGAAGAGTGATGCGTGTAGCCGGGCATGGCATGCCTGCCTTTCAAAATAAGGGACAAAAAGGGAACCTTTATGCAACACTGCAGGTTGCGTTGCCAGAAAAGCTGTCCGAGAAAGAAAAAGAACTATTTCGGCAACTTGAAGAGTTAGAAGATAAGAAGTAAGGCTACAAAATGGCAGGTTATAGAGGTGGCGATCTGTCATATCGACATGGATAGCTTCCAAAAACGATCGTGGTACAGAATTCGCAATGCTTCAACAAAAAAACATGTAAGAGTTGAGGTTCTATGAATTTGAACAAGTTTACCATAAAAGCACAAGAAGTTATTCAGTCGGCACTTGAACTGGCATCATCCAGAGGGCACCAGGCGCTCGAGCCGGTTCATATCGCGATGTCGCTATTATCAGACTCCGCAAATATTTCCGTAACGATATTGAAAAAAATCGGGGTCTCATTGAATGAAATCGAAAGAGAACTCGAAGAGCAGCTCAAAAAAGTTCCGGTGGTTAAAGGAGCATCCGTATCGGGGCAATATTTATCCAACGATTCTAAGGCGCTGTTTGATGTAGCTTCTAAAACGGCAGAAGAATTTGGAGACGATTATATCAGTTCGGAACATGTGTTGCTTGCACTTCTGGATCACGACAGCGAAGTATCCCGGTTGCTTAAGAATACCGGGGTTACAAAAGATGCTGTGATGAATGTACTTCAGGATGTCCGTGGTTCTCAGAAGGTGGATGACCCCAATGCAGAGGGGCGCTATCAGGCATTGAAGAAGTATGCACGTGACCTGAATGAAATGGCAGAAAAGAATAAACTGGATCCGGTGATTGGCCGTGATCAGGAAATTCGCCGTGTCATGCAGATTTTAACCCGAAGAACTAAAAACAATCCGGTTCTGATCGGAGAGCCCGGTGTTGGAAAAACGGCGATTGCAGAAGGCCTTGCATTGAGGATTATGCAGGGAGATGTTCCGGAGGGGCTTAAATCAAAGCGGGTTGTTGCTCTTGATATGGGTGCTTTGGTAGCCGGAGCAAAATTCAGAGGTGAATTTGAAGAGCGGCTCAAGGCGGTGGTAAAAGAAGTAATCGACGCAGATGGGGAGATTATTTTATTTATCGATGAAATCCATACGCTGGTAGGTGCAGGTGCCTCAGAAGGAGCTATGGATGCAGCCAACATCTTAAAACCAAGCCTTGCCCGAGGGGAGCTCAGAGCGATAGGAGCTACAACGCTGACCGAGTACCGGAAATTTGTTGAAAAAGACAAAGCCCTGGAGCGTCGCTTGCAAACGGTCTATGTGGGTGAGCCATCGGTGGAAGATACCATTTCTATTATGCGTGGGATCAAAGAAAAATATGAGCTTCATCATGGGGTGCGAATTACCGATGCAGCCATAATAGCGTCAGCAGAATTATCGCATAGGTACATATCCAACCGGTTTCTTCCGGACAAAGCGATTGACCTGATGGACGAAGCCGCATCCAGACTTCGGATAGAAATAGATTCCATGCCGGAGGAACTGGATCAGATAGATCGTCAGATTCGTCAGCTTGAAATTGAAAGAGAGGCCATAAAAAGGGAAAAAGACGAGGAAAAACTGAATGAAATTGCAAAAGAGCTGGCCGATTTAAACGAAGAGTACAAAGCGTTGAAATCCCGGTGGGACAACGAACGGGAACTGATACAGAATATCCGTGGGATGAAGCAAGCCATTGAGACGGCACGCAACGAAGCCGATAAAGCCGAGCGAAACGGACAATACGAAAAAGTAGCCGAATTAAGATATGGAACGATCAATAAACTGGAGGCAGAGCTCAACAAAACCAATGAAAAGCTCATGTCGCTTCAGGAAGCGTCCCCCATGCTAAAAGAGGAGGTGGAAGCCGATCACATAGCCGAGATTGTATCAAGGTGGACCGGAATACCGGTTAGAAAGATGCTTCAAAGTGAGAAAAATAAGTTATTAGCGATGGAAGAGGAACTCCACCGCAGAGTCATAGGACAAGACAATGCGATTGAGGCTGTGTCGAATGCGGTCCGCCGTTCCAGAGCGGGGTTGCAGGATATCAGCCGGCCGATTGGTTCTTTTATTTTTCTTGGATCTACCGGTGTTGGAAAGACAGAACTGGCGCGTTCATTGGCTGAGTATCTTTTTGATGATGAGCATGCCATGGTCCGGATCGATATGAGTGAATACATGGAGAGGCATAGTGTGAGCAGGCTTGTCGGTGCACCCCCAGGCTATGTAGGATACGATGAAGGAGGGCAATTGACAGAAGCCGTTCGAAGAAAACCGTACTCAGTAGTCTTGCTGGATGAAATCGAAAAGGCTCATCCGGACGTCTTTAATCTTCTGTTGCAGGTGCTTGATGATGGCCGTTTAACAGATAATAAAGGGGTGACCGTTGATTTCACCAATACGATTGTGATTATGACCAGTAATATTGGATCTCATGAGATTCGCACGAAGCTTGAAGAAAGCAAAGGCGAATTATCCGATGAAGCCTATGAGCGGCTTCAGTCCAGGCTTCTTGAGATACTCAAGCAATCCATTCGGCCTGAATTTTTAAACAGGATCGATGATATTATTGTGTTTCATCCTTTGGGCAGGGAGCATATACGTTCCATTGTGGATATCCAGCTTGCCCGGGTATTTTCCATGCTGGAGAAAAAGCATATTAAGCTTAATATCAGCGACCAGGTGCGTGACTGGCTCGGAGAGCGTGGGTTTGATCCGCAATTTGGTGCACGACCGCTTAAACGAGTTATACAGAAAGAACTGGTAAACAAACTGGCTACTATTTTGATCTCAGGAAGCAATGAAGGAAGAAGTGTTTATGACATTAACATTTCAAAAAGCGGTAATCAGCTTGAGTTTATCGAAGTGTTCGATGATGTAGAAGCCTGGTCTGAGTAGAAATGAGTAACGAACAAAAGGTGATGACGATAAAGTCATCGCCTTTTTTTATTTTAGGGGTTCAATCAATACAGCATGTGTGTCCGGTTGCATATGATAACCATACACTCATGCAAACAGATCCATCCTGCCCGGGGTTTTATATGCTAAAACAATACCGGAAGTTAATACGCAGGAATTGTCAAAGTACTGCACATGAAAACATATTTAGGGAACAGCAATAAAAACTCCGCGATACTTTTAATCCATTGTCCGGATCAAAAAGGAATCGTTGCGGCAGTAACACGGTTTATGGCAGAGAATAACGGGAATATTCTGGAGATAGACCAGCATGTAGACAAGTTAAAAGGAGTTTTTTTTATGCGTGTGGAATGGGATCTGGAAGGTTTTGCCATTCCGGAAGAGCAAATCGAAGAAGAATTTGCCCGCCAGATTGCCCGGCCGTTTCAAATGAAAGGAAGGATTTCCCTGTCCCGAACCGTTCCAAGAATGGCGGTATTTGTCTCCAGATACGGGCATTGCCTTCACGATATTCTGGCAAGGTATGATAGCGGAGAATGGAATGTCCATATTCCGTTAATTATTAGTAACCATCCCGATATGAAGCAGGCGGCCGATCGCTATGGAATAGACTATCATCAATTTGACGTTACAAAGGATAATAAGTCGGAGGTGGAAGCGGCCCAGAAAAAGTTGCTTGGTGAATACAACATCGATGTAATGATCCTTGCCCGTTACATGCAGATTCTCTCGGATGATTTTGTAGCAGACTACCCCGGGCAGATTATCAATATTCATCATTCCTTTTTACCTGCATTTCCCGGAGCACGTCCATATCATTCTGCTTTTGAGCGTGGCGTAAAAGTGATTGGTGCCACAAGTCATTATGTGACGGCCGATTTAGACGAAGGACCCATTATAGAGCAAGATGTAATTCATGTAAATCACAGGCACTCTGTTGAAGATTTGGTCCGAAAGGGAAGAGACCTTGAGAAAGTGGTACTCGCAAGAGCCATATGGCATCATTTACAGCGACGCACTCTGGTATTTGAGAATCGAACCATAGTATTTCAATAAATCGGGTGTGCGGGATGGGCAAGAGCCGGGCTTAGGAATAAAATCTGTCCGGGTTCAGGGGCATCAGGTCTTCTGCTATAAAGTGACGCCCTTTACGAATGCATTCTCCATCCAGGTAGACATTTGTGCCGATACATACAAGATCCCAGTGAATTTGGCTTTGATTTCCATTAGGGGCTTCATCATAATCCTGTCCAAGCGTCAGGTGGTTCGAACCATAAATCTTTTCGTCGAACAGGATATCATACATAGGATATTCTATGGCCGGATTGGTCCCAAAGCTGAACTCTCCAAATCTTCGGGAGCCCTTGTCGGTATTTAGAATGGCTTCCAGGGCATCCCGGTCCGGTGCGTCAAAATCCTGTACGACGCCATCCTTGACATGCAAAGTGACATAGTCGAACGGTTTACCCTGATATACACTGGGGGCATAACGGATGGTACCGTTTACAGAATCGAGAAGAGGAGCCGAAAAGAGTTCTCCGTCCGGAATATTCCGGGTACCGTGACAGTTAATCCAGTTTTGTCCATCCACATGCAAACGGATGTCGGTTCCATCGCCGCGCAGCCGGATTTCACTGGCTTTTCTGAGGCGGTCTTCAAGAGGCTTCATCGCATCTTTCAATTTATTATAGTCCAACAGGCAGGCATTATAATAAAAATCGGTAAATGTGGAAGTGGACATTTTGGCATTCATGGCAAAAGCCGGTGAGGGATAGCGCAAAACACACCATTTCGTGTTTTTTACCCGCTCTTCAAAATGAACCGGCTGCAGAAACGAGGACTGATATGCCTGATTGGCTTTTTGAGAAACGCCGGAGGTTTCAAAAATATTTTCAGATGCACGAATTCCCACATAGGCATCCATTTTTTTCATGACCGGAAGGCCGGTTACATCGGCAAGATCGTTCCAATAGCGATGATTACCGGTTTCAAGAAGTGTTTTTTGAACCTCGGTGTCTTCAATCTGGACAAAAGGTATGGCCTGGATCTTTCTTGCAAGAGAAACGAGTGCCCGTACCAGACTGATTCCATTCATTCCGACCAGATGGATCATGATGCGTTCGTCTTTCTGGAGCTGGACACTATGTGTCAATATTTGTTTTGCAAGTAAAAGATCGCGGGGTTCATTTGTCATGATGATTCTCTTAGTCAATATGTTTCGAGGGAATGCCTGATAATATAAAGAGCCTGTGCAGTAAGAAAAACTAAAACCGGGCAGTAAACTAATTTATAGACAACTTGATTCTGAAATCGCAAAGAGCAAGCTCTTCTTCCCGGTTGGATGCCAAAAAAATCATTCCTCCGGCGTTTTTTTGAAATTCGATCAGTTTCGATATGCATTCTTGTCCATCTGTATCCAGGTTTGTTCCTGGTTCGTCCAGCATTAAGATTGGAGGAGATGCCGCCAGTGCAACGGCTAATTTTACCCGTTGTTGTTGTCCTGAAGAAAGCACGCCATAGGGAGATTCGAGCAGGTGATTGATTTCCATAAACGAAGTAAGAGTGTCCAGTGATCGGAATAACGGGGAGAAGCGCGATTCAGAGGGCTCTGAATAATTCAATTCTTTGGATTTATTTGTAAGATTATGTTGCTCCTTTTCTTTTCTTGTTATATTTTGTTTATCAGGGGCAATGTCGGATCGAAGGCTTTTGATGAAAGCCAGGTTTTCATAGACAGATAGCTCTTGGTAGAGATGAATATAAGGCCCTGAAAAGCCGATATAATATCGAATCATACTCAGATCGATATTATGTTCGTTAAAAGACCATAAGAGATTACCATGTGATGGCCTTATCAGGCCGGAGAGGCATTTAAGTAATGTCGATTTTCCGCTACCATTTGGCCCTTGTATGCCAATGCAATAAGCGCCATTATACGAAAAATTGATATCACGAAAGACTTCTTTTTTTCCGTATCTTTTTATAAGATTATCAGATATAACAGAGAACATATTTTATTAAAGTACGAAGAGGAGTTAAAACCACCAATATATTGGTGTAAAAATAAGTATATTGTAGGTTATAACCATTTCTTCAAATGATGACACGATTATGAATCGATTTGTTCGTTCGAGCACAAAACGTTTTATCCGAAAACTGGACAGCAAAAGAAAGTTTTACACTCCGGAATATTTACTGGAGATTGGTTTTCCGGCTTTTTTAGTGAAGCGTATTAAACTTGAGTTGCGACAAAACCTTGAGTCAGTATCGCCCCCCAAAATTGAATGGGTTGATATGAGTACGGAAGCCGTGGAAGAAGCCTGGGGGGAGTTTCTCGGGAAGATAGGGGATGATGTTCGTCTTCCGGCAAACCTTGTTACGTCCGTTCTTGAGTCTTCGATCGCTGAAATTATTGACTTTTTGGTGACACCAAGATCCTTCATTCCTGAATATATTTTTGATACAGAAAAAGAACTGGATCTGGAAAGCATTAAGTTCCGGTGTGAGTGGGTGGTAGTCTATCCATACCTTGCTACGGCTATACCCCGGTTTATGGAGAAGAAAGGCCGGGATGTGATTAAGAAAGAGCAGGCCGAGCGTATCATTGAACGGCTGGATGAGCGGGTTATAGAAACCTATGGTACTGAACAGTGGTCGAAGCTTTTTGAGCCTTGGTTCGAGATTCTTGGAGAAGGCGTGGATCCATTGCTTATCGCCAAATTCTTTAAAGAGAAAAAGAATATGCTGGTAGCAAGGGAATTTGAGAAAGAAATTGCCATGGTCGACAAGAATCGCCTTGTTGAAATCATAACCAGGCCTCAGCAGGCTGAAGTAGAAAAGAAGGAAAAGGAGAGAGCGCAAGCTTCAAAGCAAAAAGAAGAGGCAGAGGCCTCAAAAGTTGCCGATCAAAAGAAATCTTCTAAAGAAGAGGTTTCTTCCGTTCAAGCTATACCACAGAGTGTAGCAGCAACGGGGAATATGAAAGAAGGTAAGGAAGAAAAAGTGGAAGTATCCGAACTTTTTGGCAGTTTGAGCAATAAGGGAACAAACGGGCCCCTTGAGTCTGATTCGGAAATATCATTGACTTCCGCGGCTGCATCATCGGGTGACGATGATGATGTTCCTATTTGGCAACGATTTATCGGTGATACTGCCGGTGATGATGACCAGGACTCTTCAGATCACGAAACGGGAACAGGATTCCCTCTTGTTTCGGATGACGATGAAAGTATCCCTGACGAGGCATCCGAAGAAGAGCCTGAAGCAGATATTCCGGAGCCACAGGAAGTCACAGAAGATGAGAATGAACCTGAACCTGTTGTTGATCCTGTAGTGGAAGAGAAACCGGAGCCAAAGCCGGAGCCAAAACCTGAAAAGGAAAGCAGCAGTATTACACCTGCACACAGTCTTCTTCAAATTCGTTCGTATGTCAGCGACATGGAGAGTGAGTTTATCGATGAGATATTCGGAGGAGATGAAGATCTCTTCTTAAATTCACTTGAAAAAATATCCCGGATGGAAGACTGGAAACAGGCTGGTGTATATCTGTCGAGAGAAGTATTTGGGAAAAATAAAGTGGATATGTTTTCCGATACATCCATTGCATTTACAGATAAGATGCAGACCTATTTCTTTGAAAAGAAAAAGGATTAAAAGCAGGTTACCATTAAGTGGATTTTAGCAACTGAATCGCCATTACTCAATAATGGTGACCTCGGGCTCCAGCAGGATTCCAAAGGTATCTTCTACGGCTTTTAAGATTATCTTTGCCAGTTTTACGATGTCTGTTCCGGTTGCATTACCGTAGTTTACAAGCACGAGGGCGTGTTTTTTGTGGACTCCGGCGTCGCCCATACGATAGCCTTTAAAGCCGCAATGATCAATAAGCCAGGCGGCGGGGACTTTTATATTTTCTGAGCTTTTTTCGTTTTCTTGTACTTCGTATCCGGGCATATCCGGAT
>JASCXY010000051.1 GCA_030012235.1 Balneolaceae bacterium ANBcel3
TTTTGGGGGGATGGCCGGAATTGGATTTATCTTCGGTAAAAAGGTGATCCGCAGTGTGTGGGAGCGTTGGTAGACATTATTACTTAAAAAATGGATTTGTATGTCAACCTGGAAAGCGAAAAAATGCTTATGGTCTCGAAGATAACGAGGCTGCGCAAGGAACTAGAAAGTGAACCATCACTCATGTTGCTTTAGGAACAGGCTTGCGAACTGTAGAATGAGAACCGCGCCCTGACCACCGAACTTATCGATCAGGCCGAGTTTTTCTCGGAATTCTGGATTGCCAGGATGGACTTCTGATCGATCTGAGCCAGTGGAATAACTCTTTTTAGAACATTGCTAAGAGTAATCCAGAATTTTGTGTCATCGAGGATAATTCTCTAATTCATCGATTCTCTGACTGAGAAAGACCTAAATACGAAATCAGATCATAAAACCGCTGTGAACGAAGGCTCCTATGGTACCAATAACGGTATCAGGAATAAAAAGAGTAAAGAGAACCTCAAGCAGCGCGCTTACCTGAATTCGGTGACGTCACTTCTTGATTATGGTTCAAAAACAATCACCGGTTTTGTAGTAACACCATTTCTTGTCACTGGTCTTGGCAGCACTCTGTTCGGTGTCTGGCAGATGCTTGGACAATTTACAAGCTATACCGGCATTAGTGATATTCGCACCACACAGGTATTAAAATGGACGGTAGCCAAAGAGCGGGATAGTAAAGATGAAGAAGAGCTTCGAGAATATGTAACCGCTACGTTTGTCTTGATTCTGCTTGTAATGCCTCTCATGTTGTTGGGAGGAGCAGTGTTGACGTGGTTTGCCCCCATTATAACACAGGTTGATGCAGTATACTATTCTACTGTAAGAATTACCTGCGCACTTTTGGTAATGGCATTGGTAACCAAAAAAGCATTTGATCCCTTTGAATCCGTTCTCAGAGGAATGAATTTGGGATTTAAAAACATGGGGCTTCGAGCAGTTGTTTTTATGATCGGGGGTGGATTAAAAATTGCTGCCGTTTTGATGGGGTACGGACTGATAGCACTTGCCTCTGTTCAGGTTTTGGTAATGGCAACGATTGGGGTAACACTTAACGTCATTGTCAAAAAGCATATTCCCTGGTTCGGTTTTGGAAAGTTTGATTTTAAAAGAGCGCTTTCGTTTTTCAAACTCAGTGGCTGGTTTATGGGCTGGACCGGTACGAAAATGCTCTTATTAAATACGGACCGTGTATTACTTGGTTTTATTGCTGGGCCGGTAATGGTAACACAATATGTTGTCACCAAATATCTCATAAATGCCGTGAGAGGATTAATTCATAATGTAATACACGGAGTACTACCGGGAATGGGCAAGCTTTATGGAAATGGAGAATTTGACAAGCTGCACAGAGTAAGAGGGCATATGATGCTGCTCACCTGGCTGATGGTCACGTCCATAGGAGCAGTGATTATTTTATTTAACGAAAGTTTTCTGACGCTTTGGGTTGGAGAGGAAAAGTATGCGGGGGCCACCGTGAATATATTAATACTATTAAGTATCGCACAGTACATTTTTATTCAAAATGACGGGGCAATAATAAATATTACACTTGATATAACTCAAATGGTATATATGGGTCTTGTATCTGCGTTGATTTCCATTATACTGATATTTGCACTTGTTCCGGAATATGGTATTGTAGGCCTCTGCACAGGCCTGATAGGTGGCAGAATGGTGATGAGTGTTGGATATCCATGGATTATTACCAAAAAAGTCGGTCATGGAATTCAACGGCCACAAAGATTTATAAGGCCCTTATTGGTCTTAATTATACTTTGGGTCGGATCATTTTTTTTAAGCGGATATGTACCTTCTTTGAATTGGATATATCTTATTGCTGCAATCCTTATTGTTTCCTTATTAATCCTTATTGTTGCCTACTTAACAGGATTGAATAAAAAGCAGAGGCAGGAAATGGAAGCCTACAGACAGAAAGTGAAATTTTTTAAATCAGGTGTCAATTAATTAAATGAATTGAGTTTGTAGGACCGGTTGGGTTTTGTAAAACTTTCTTATTAAATATAATCATATATGATTATTTCTGTTCAGAAATCAAAATTAGAAGGTGTTGTACATTTATCTGGAGCAAAAAATAGCGTACTTCGATTATTAGCTGCTTCTATATTGTCGGAGGGGAAAATAAAAATTCATAACTATCCCTCTGGTTTATTGGATGCAAAGATTCATGTTGATATGCTTAACAAGCTTGGGAAGAGTGTCCATCAACCTGATAATGAAACGCTAATTATTGATGAATTGGAGCCTATAAAATCTATATTACTTTGGGAAAAGCGATCGATTCGTAATACATTATTGATATTAGGCGCATTAACTACCCGAACAGGAGAAGGTTCCGTACCCCTTCCAGGTGGATGTAAACTTGGAGATCGAAAATATGACCTTCATGTGATGTTATTAAAAAAACTTGGAGCTGAGGTATGGGAGGAAAATGAAATGCTTTGCGCTAGGGCTCCAATAGGTGGTTTTCAAGGAACGGATATTCAATTGCCTATTAGGTCAACTGGTGCAACAGAAAACGCTATTTTATGTGGCACGTTAGCAAATGGGATAACACGTATATGGAACCCACACATTCGACCTGAAATTCTTGACTTGGTTGAATTTTTGAATAAAATGGGTGCAAAAATTAGTGTTTATGGTCAGGAACACATAGAAATAAAAGGTGTGAGTGGTTTAAATGGTGTCACACACTCTGTAATACCTGATAATATGGAGGCTATTACATGGCTAGCTGGTTCTGTAATGACTCATGGTGATATAGAGATTAGAGGATTTCCTTTTGAAGCTTTGGAAGTTACTATGGCACATTTACGATCAAGTGGGGCAGAATGTTTTCGATTTGAGGACAGATTAATTGTTCGTGGCGGTAAATGTTACCCTATTGAGATAAGTACAGGCCCTCATCCTGGTATAAATTCAGATATACAACCGATATTAGCAGCATATGCAGCACAGGCAAACGGAATTTCAAAGATTGTGGATTTAAGATTTCCAGGCCGTTACGGTTATGCGGAGGAGATGAAAAAGTTGGGGCTCGACTATAAGATTGAAGGAAACCTTTTGAATATTTTCGGAAAGAATGGTGGATTGATGGGTAATAAGGTAAGAGCTTTAGATTTAAGAGCGGGTGCAGCTTTGCTTTTAAGTGGCTTGACTGCAGAAGGAGAAACAATAATCGAGGATGCCTGGCAGATTGAAAGAGGTTACAATAATATTTTTGATAAGTTATCAAATTTAGGTGCTAAGGTTGAAGTGTTAAGATGAAGATTAAAGAATTAGATTTTATTCCAGGATTTAAAAAAAAAGTTATGTTAGCGCCATATACTACCTGGAATATAGGCGGGCCCGCAACGTATTTCTGGGAACCCAATGTAGAGCAATTGCCGAAAGTATTAGAATATGCCCATAAAAACGCAATTCCTGTATGGTTTTTAGGGAGGGGATCTAATGTATTAATAGATTCGAAGGGATTGGATGGTATTGTAATTTGTACAAGAAAATCTTTGCAAGAGATTAATTTAAAAGATGATGTAATTACAGCAGAGGCTGGTGTGCCCATGCCAAAACTATCAAAATTTGCTGCAGGACTTGGGTGGGGAGGTTATGAATATTTGATTGGCATTCCGGGAACAGTTGGTGCGGGAATTGCTATTAATGCCGGTTTAACAGCAAACGGAAGGAAGGAAATTGGAGACGTACTCATAGATGTCGAGTTAATGGACATGAAAGGAAACCGATGGTGGGAGAGTAAGGAACGCTTAGCATTGGGTTATAGAGCAAGCAATATACCTGAACGGAGATTATTTATTCTGAGAGCAAGATTTAAAGCGACCTACCATGACGAAATAGAAGAGATCAAGCACAAAACTGCAACTCATCTTGCTGAAAGAAGAAGAAAGCAGCCTTTATCCAAACCAACAGCAGGCAGCACCTTTAAGCAACCGGAGGGTGGCAAGCCTGCTGGATGGTATATTGATCGTGCGGGAATGAAAGGTTTTCAAATTGGCGATGCTAAAGTTAGTGAGAAGCATGCTAATTGGATTGAAAATGATGGAAATGCTACATCAAATGATGTTTTGCAACTAATGCAAGTAATTAAAAACAAAGTGGCTTCTGAATTTAGTGTTTATTTAGAAAGTGAAGTGGTAGCATTAAATTAATTTTTAGTTTTTTTTGATGGATAACCAATTCTCCTCACATTCCTAGACCAAAATATTTTTTAAAAACCGATAAGCCGGCCTTAATTTTGGCCCCAATGGTCAGAAATAATAAAAACGTTGAGAACAATACATCTAGAATCCTGCTTGCCAAAACTGAAAAGCCATTATCGAGTTGATTTCTCTTTAGAACAAAGAGTTATATAAGAGCAAGAATAATTGTAATGAATATTTGGTTTATTGTCACTTCATTAAAAATCGGCGGAGCTGAAAAAAGAGCTTTAAAGGTTGCCAATGGTATAAGTCAGAATTATCCAAGCGGTAAGGTTACTTTTTTACTTCCCCAAAAACTATACAATGAATATTCGAGAGACCTTGAACTTATGGAAATAATCAAAAACAGCAATTTGTTTTTCGATGTTTTTGACAAGAAACGCCCCCAGAAAACCAAAAGAAAGTCGAGGTTTTTAAATATCTTGTTTTCATACAAAAGATGGGTTCCTTCCTTCATTTTTAAAATGATATTATTTTTTTGTACTTATCACCTATATAATTATTTGAAGAAAAATGTTAATGAAATAGACGTTGTACACCATTTCTTCGGAGATATGGGACTGATCTCGACCATTCGAATTGCCAAGAATAATCAAGCAAAATGCTTGTTTGAACTAACAGGGCCTTATTCTATTGCAAAACCATCACATTACTTCAAATTATTCAATATTTACAGTAATCGCAAAGTTAAACTGATATCTGTTAGTGAAACTGTATATAACAGATTTATGCAGCTTCAAACAAAAAACAGTCCTGACGAAGAATGGATTAAAAATAATATACATATTTATAAGATACCTTTTCTCACAAACAATTATCCTCCGGTGAACCCACACAAAGAAAATACTATTGTATACGCATCAAATTTTAAAGAGAGGAAAAATCCTGTTTTGTTTGCAAAAGCAATAAAGCAACTCTATTCTAATGGTATATTAGAGAATTGGAAAACGCTTATCAGAGGTCAAGGGCCATTAGAAAGTGAAATTAAGAATATATTAAAGAAAGAAATCGAGGAAGGATATGTTACTGTAGGTTACTCCAAACACCTAAAAAACGAATTATACAAATCAAAGATATTCGTTTCAATAATAAGTACTGGAAACTATCCCTCACAAAGTGCATTTGAAGCTTATGGGAATGGTAACATTTTGGTTTTAAGCAACACTGGTAACACCTCTGACAAGTTCAACCACAAAGATTTTGTTTTTGTTTATTTAGACATAGAAAGCTTAAAAGCTGGTTTGTTAAAAGCAATAGAAACAACCAAATCTGAAATGTTTGCCTCCGTGAGTAATAGTGTTCAAAAAAAGTATATCAAGGATTTTAACAATCGAGTTGTTGTACATCAGCTGTTAGTGCTTTATAGCAGCTAAATCATCAGGGTTTATTGGTAAACGGTGTAAGTTAAGCTTCCTGAAAACTCTTATTTAGCTCGTTCCTAATACTAGGAAAGGGGGCAAATGTACTTATATATGAATCCAATATCCTAAACACCCTAAATGTTCGAACTCCAAGAAACATATTTTTATTTTGTCGTCTTTCTTAGTTTGTTCTATACTTTTTACAAGATAGGGCTAAACAAACTGAGTATTCTGATAGTCTTGGTATTCTGGTCTGGATTATTTGCATACGTTGGTACGACTATTCATAATTATTATAAAATAGTTGTTGTAATATATGCACTGGCGTTATTTTATAAAAAGATACCAGTGATTTACAACAAACACGATCAATATGTCAATCTTATATTTATTCTTTTTTCCGTTTCATTTTGGACGTCATATACGTTGCAGGGTGGGGGTATTGTCACCATTCTGAGCCAATATCTATACAAGTACGGGTTTGTGTTTCTATTATATCATGGGTTTAAGGATATTGTGTTTAATGATTCAAAGCGTGAATATTTAAAGAAAGCTTTGATTCAGGTACTTCTAGTACAAGTTGGATTAAGTGTTTTCAAAATATTGATTTTTGGATTCGATATTGAGCGAAATGTTGGTTCAATGGAGTATGGATCAGGCGCTTTTGCGGTAGTCATTCCAATGGCTGGCTTGTTTCTATATTGGGTTGGGAAACATGGCCGTTTAACACAGAAAGATTGGATTATTATTGGATCTTTTTTCATCATTGCAATTGCCAGTGGAAAAAGAGCACCAGTAATAATATTTCCATTGATTACACTTTTATTAGTTGGTTTTGTAATAAGTAAATCAAGTCCATTACGGTTTATCAGATATATTCCTTTGATTATATTATTACTCTACCTCGGGGCTAGGATAACACCTACTTTGAATCCAGAACGAGAAGTTTGGGGTAGCTTTGATTTGGTGCATATCGTGAACTATTCCTTACAATATAACTTTGGAACAACTGAGATAAACGCGATTTTGCAGGATGATTTTATCGCAACAGGACGTGGGGGCAGCTTATTCCTTTTAAGCCAACCAGAGCGCTTAGGATTTAATGACGCACAGGATTTTTTATTTGGCCATGGGCTATACCACGTGGCAGTGAGAGAAGGTGGGCGCTTTACCGGTTCAGGCGAGTATTATTTGGATCACCAGGGGTTAGTTGGCGAAGCCATTAGGCTATTTTATAGTTTAGGGTTGTTCGGACTCTTATTCATTTTCCTGATGGGATGGGTTTTAATAAAAACGATCAAAAACAAAAAATTACGTTATGTAATATTAATCTATTTTATTTGGGATTTCTTCATGTATTACAATCACTTCGTTTTTGCAAATTCCTCAGCTGTTTTAGTTGTTTTTACATGTTTTTATGCCAATACAATTTCTCTTACAAAAAAGAAGAACAAACACAGTCCCTCTCCAAATCACAAAAAGCTTGAAAGTCCTTTATCTTCATAACGCCCTGTTGACATCTCAAATGGCCAACCTGCTTCAGGTTAAAGCCATGTGCAAAGCCATGAGTGATAATGGCATGAATGTTACCCTTTCCTTACCAGGGAACAAACCAGAAACAGGAGTTCGTAATCCATATAGCTCCCACTTGCCTTATAACCTTCACCTGAGAAAACCTTTATTCAATAATTCAAAGATTAACAAATATTTAAACTTTAGCGCTGTTCGTAAAGCCATTAAGCAAATCAACCCTGATTTAATCTATTTGCGTTCACCATTGTTGCTAAAACAGGTCATTAGCACAAAAAAAACACTTATTGTTGAGCTGCACAATAACACTCTACATCAGAGATATTCCTGGCTGGATAATTATTGGAAATCCTTCCTGTGCCAAAAAGCAAAAACAGACCAAATAAAGAAGGTGGTTTGCATTAGCGAGGCATTAAGTCAATACTGGATAGATCAAGGTATTCCTGCCGAAAAAATTGTAACAGCCCATGATGGCATTGATGCCGAACAGTTTGCCAATCCAATGGAAAAAGAAAAAGCCAGGGATAGCTTGGGCCTTGCAAAAGATAAAAAGATTGTTACTTATTTAGGGAGGTTATACGAGAATCGAAAAATTGATAATGTTCTGAAATTGGCACAACAATATCGAGAGAGTCTGTTTTTGGTTGTGGGGGGGCCTGATGAAAGCGCAAAACAACTAAAAGAAGTTGCTGAAAAACTCAATCTTCAAAATGTAGTTTTTACTGGTCAGGTCCCACACGAAACAATAACACAATATCTCTATGCATCAGATGTTATGCTTGCACTATGGTCTTCCGAAGTAAAAACAATGAAGTATTGCTCGCCATTAAAACTCTTTGAATACATGGGGGCTGGTAGAATTATCGTTGCACATGGATTTCCTACAATACTTGAAGTGCTTAAGGACAAAAAGAACGCATTAATTTGCAAACCAGAATCGATTGATGATTTAATTAAAAAAACAGGTACTGCCTTAAGCATGACTTACCCAAATGAATTGGCTGAAAAGGCAAGAGAAGATGTTTTTGAAAATTATACATGGGCAAAGCGAACAGAAAAGATCTTTTCCGGTATTTCCACCCTCTAAGTGCCTGGATTATTCCCGCATTAATTGATTTAGGATTAGAATATAGAATGTCTATCTGCAATATTTTATTACACGACGATTGGGAAATCTACGGCGACGGCACCGGAGACCCCGAAGACCTGATGTTTGAACCGGCAAGGCGCATCCTGGATATCTGTGATCAATATGGAGCAAAATACACCTTTTATGCCGAGATCGGACAACAGCTTCACATGCTGAATGCCCCAGGAAGGAAATGGCAACAGTATGCCAATACATGGGAAGAGGTTTTAAAAGACGCTATAAAGCGTGGGCATGATGTTCAGCTCCACTTTCATCCACAGTGGATAGGCGCAGAACTGAAAAACGGAGAGTGGAAGCTTGATTATACAAAGTGGCACTCAGGCCATGTGGAGACTGAACTGCTGGATGAATGGATAGGAAAGGGGAAGCAATATCTCGAAAATCTCTTACAGCCTTTAAATGAAAGCTATCGTGTTGTTATTTATCGCGCAGGCGGGTGGCTCTGCCAGCCATCCAACGGATTGTATAATGCGTTAAGAAACAACGGCATTGTTTGTGATGTGTCCGTCATGAAAGGGCGATATGCCAAGTATGCAGATGGCAGTTATTTGGATTTTCGGGATGCGGTATCCCGGTATGAACCCTGGGAGGTGGATCCGGATAACTTTGCTTATGAAAAAAAAGGCAGCGGTGTATGGGAACTACCGGTCTTTACTGAAACTTCTGCACTTCCTCACTCTGCATATTTGCTAAAGAAAGCATTTCGTCCTCTTCATTATTATCGTATTCATCATAAGAGGAAAGTGCAAAAAGGGCGAGGAGTTTATTCTCCAAAAATAGTAAAAAAAGCAAAATATAAAGAGTATTATGGTAGTTTTGGATATATGCATTTTCAGCATCTACTTTCTTATGTTGACAAAGTACGAGATTATCATCAATCCAAGCAGACATCATTAGAAGCACATCTCACTTTTCTTACTCATTCTAAAAGTTTTTTGGATTATGATAATTTCGAACAATTATTAATTCATTGCACTTCTGATAATAAATTGCATTTTTCAACAACAAGAGCATACGTAAATAAAAATCTGTGAAATGGACCGAGAGTGTTTTAGCATCGACTGATTCAGAAGCGGTCATTATTCTTGGCATGGGTCCACAAGCATTGTATATGCTCAGGACTTTAAACCAAACTGGGAAACGTGTATTTCTGATCGGACCCAAAAGTTATTATGGATACCTGTCTCGCTATGGTAAGAAACTTGTTTGTGAAGATGATGAAAGCATGAATCGTCAGTTGAATAATCTACTTGACGAATATGGTGATGATACCCCTATAATGATCAGTGGTGGTTCTTCTCTTAATTTCGCCCTTTCACATCTGGATGATGCCAAGCTTAATATATATCCTAAACCTTTTTCAAACTTAAAGACGCTTAACCAAAAATTACAAATTACCAATTGGTTATTTAAACATCCGATACTAAATGAATTTGGTATAACTAACTACTTATGGAATCAAATGCCGAAGCAGGTTTCATTTCCTGTATTGGCAAAATGGAACAGTTCTACCGTTAACCTTTTTAAAACGAAAGTATTGACTGATTCAAAAGATTGGGAGGAGTTCTCTTTAAAATATGTAGACTATGCTGAAGAGTTGGTTTTTCAACCTTATATCGAAAATAAAAGGTTGTATCATCTGGGTGGTTGGTTTCAAAATGGTCAATTGAACGAACACATACTGGTAGAGGAGGTTAGACAGAATCCTGTTGGTATGGTTAGTTATCTAAAGAATTATGAAGAAAGGTATTCAGAAGCTATTCGGAACTTCATTGATGAAGTAATGAGGCATTTTCAAGTTACCGGATTTGTTCAATTTGAGTTCATTGAAGATGTAACATCTCGGAAACTATATTTTCTAGAGTGTAATGCACGGCCATGGGGAAGTATGGATGCACTTAACTTCCGGAGTAGGCGTGCATCAGGAGCGGCATTAAATTTACTAAAGGATTTATCAAATAGGAAAAGTTCAGCAGGTATTACCGAACGCATTATGTCCTGTTTATTTTCAGACATATTGCACTTTAGATGGTCTGATCCGTTACCATTATTGGCACCTTTATTCAATCAGTTAAGGACTAATGATAAAAAATCCGAAAATTCGATTACTTCTTAGATATTTTGTTAAGAAAATCTTGCCTTTAATTGGATTTCAAAATTTGTTGCTGATTTTCGAACGAAAAATAAATGAAGATGAAGTTGTTATAGAATTTGATAATGAGTTTGAATATAAAATTATCCAATACCCATTTTTCATTGAAGAATTCAATACTGATTGTGGAAAACTTAAAAAAACCTTAGCTACATCTACTCAAAAATCAGTTCTTGCTATCGCCCTGGATGAGCAGCGGGTGATTGGGTATATGTGGGCTCATTATAATTTTGATCCTCTTAATGAAATAAAAACCAATAAAAAGTCATTTGTTGTTATAGGTCCAATATTCGTAACTCCGTCATTTAGAGGTCAGGGTATTTCAAAAATAATGTATCATATGATTTACAAAGAAATATATAATGCTAATTATAATGAAATATTGCTTAAAACAGCATTTGACAATATTCCGCAAATAAAATCATCAATAAAGGCCGGTTATAAGATACATAGTGTTATGTATAAGATCGAAGGTAAAAGCTATTATTTATGAAACTAATTGTAAATAAAACATTGTCTGATAAGAGCACATATGGTGGGGGGGTAGGCGGTTATTATCGAGCACTCCGTAAGTATAACAATGACTTTAATTATCTCGATGCCACCTACTCGATTAAAAATAATAATATACTGCGTTTTATTTGGGAGTATTTTAGAGCCCAAGTAAGATTATATAAACTACAAAAGAAAGCATCTGTAATCATTTACAATCCATCATTAGCTGGGTACTCTTGGTTTAGAGATTTGATTCAAATGCGTATACTTTCTCGCGGACAGGTGAAGAGAGTTGTTTTTTTTCGTGGATGGAATGATAAGTTATCAAATAAGATATCAACATCATTAATCTATAAAAAAATATTTAACTACATTTACAATAATAAAGTTGATGCATATATTGTACTATCAAGTACCTTTAAAAAGCATTTGGTTAGTTGGGGAGTTAAAAAACCCATATTTGTTGAAACAACAATTGTTGATGAAAATCTATTAAATGAGTTTTCAACTGAAAAAAAATCAGGTGATAAAAGCAAGTTCGAATTGCTTTTTCTTTCAAGAGTAGAGAAGGCAAAGGGTGCATTAGAGGCCGTTCAGGCTGTTCATTTATTAACAGAGCGTTCTAATTCAATATATTTTAATATTGCTGGTAATGGGAGCGCTATTACCGAATTAGAACAATATATATTCTCAAATGAACTTTCAAATATTCGACTTATAGGGTATGTAAAAGGCGAACAAAAAGTTGAGGCTTTTAAACAAGCAAACATATTTATTTTTCCATCCAACCACGGCGAAGGTATGCCTAACTCCCTCCTCGAAGCGATGGCTTTCGGTCTTCCGGTTTTAACTACCCGCGTGGGCGGTATCCCTGACTTTTTTGAAGAGGGGAAGATGGGCCTGTTTCTGGATAACCGGGACCCAGAGCATATTGCTAAGAAAATCCAATTTCTGCTTGACCGTCCGGAGTTGATGAAGGAGATGTCCCGATATAACTACGAATATGCGAAAGATCATTTTTATGCGAGTAAGGTGGCGGCGCGCCTAAAGAATATTATTGATGATGTGACGGAGGGAAGGGTGTGAGAGATTACGAGGAAATCAGGGATAAGAAAACTGTTGCTCCTAATATAGCAATAGCTTGTACAGAAAAATTGCATAAATTCATAGAGCGGGAGAAATACAAGGGATACGACCCCTACGATATATTGAATGCTCACATCAACTTTTTATTATTCGGTAAATGGGGACCCCCTGTAGCTACCCAAATACAAAAAAGGCTTCCAATCAACCTTCGTCCGCTCCTCGGGATAAAAAAAGAACGTAATCCCAAGGGAATGGGACTTTTTCTGAAGGCCTATTGTAACCTTTATAAGGCTACAGAAAAAAAAGAATATCTGGATCAAGCTCACTGGCTCTTTAAATGGTTAATGGACAATAACTCCAAAGGTTATTCGGGTTTAAGTTGGGGTTACAATTTCCCGTGGGCAACACCAAAAGAATTTAAGGAAGCCTATTTGCCGTCAGTTGTGGTTACATCCGCTGTGATCGATGGCATTTACGAATATTACCTGCTTACCGGAAATAAAGAAGCTAAACAGGCCATTATTAGCGCTTCAGAGTATGTAAAGAAAGATATACCCATAACAAATTTGGAAGATGGAATTTCCTTCGCTTATACACACATATCAAAAGTGGTTTGCTATAACGCCAGCTTGCATGCCACAGAAATACTGGCAAAAGCGGCCTATGCAAATGATCAGTCAGCTAGTCCGGAAATTAAGGATGCGGTAAGTCTGGTTCTGTCAAGGCAGAAGCCGAACGGCTCATGGTATTACAGCGAAGACCCGGAAACCGGAGCCGAGCGGAAACAGATTGACTTTCATCAGGGTTTTATTCTTGTATCGCTGCAAAACATCGTGAATCTTACGGGATACCTTGAGAATGAGGCGGAAGCAGCTATCCGAAAAGGGACAGCCTTTTATAAGGAAGAACAATTTGAAGAAAACGGAAGATCGTTATGGCGCCTCCCTTCCCGGTGGCCCACCGATATTCATCACCAGAGTCAGGGCATCATTACTTTTTCCCTTCTCAAAGATTACGACGAGAGTTACCTCCCCTTTGCCCACACCATTGCCCAATGGACCATAGAAAACATGCAGGATCAAAGCGGGTACTTCTATTACCGAAAGTATCCGTTTTTTACCAACAAAATCCCCTACATCCGATGGGGACAGGCCTGGATGTTGTTGGCATTATCAGAGCTGTATCGTAATAATTAATGCGTAATTCAACTTTATGAGCATTCTGTTCCATCTCGGTCATCCCGCCCATTTCCACCTGTTCAAAAATGTGATTTTGAAGCTTCAAAAAGAAGGCCACATTATACACATTCTCATCAAAGACAAGGATGTTCTGAGAAAGCTGCTGGATCATTCCGGTTTTGATTACGTAAACATCCTTCCGGAAGGGAAAAGCGCTGGTAAAACAGGATTGTTCAAAGATCTGTTTCGTCGTGGACGAAGAATGATTACATATTGTAAAAGACACAAACCCGATTTGCTGATCGGCACCTCCGCCGATATTTCTTATGTCGGAAAGCTCCTGAACATACCAGCAGTAAACGTCAATGAAGATGATGCCCATGTGGTCCCCATGCATGCATGGATCTCCTATCCCGGTGCTACCTCCATTTTGAGTCCGGAAAGTTGTGATAACGGTCGATGGAACAAGAAAACCGAATTCTATCCTGGTTATCATGAACTTGCCTATCTACATCCAGATCATTTTAATCCTGATCCGACTATTACTTCAAAATATACCAATCCGGACAAACCCTATTTCATTTTGCGTTTTGCCAGTCTCAATGCTCATCATGATAGCGGCATCAGGGGCGTAAATGACAGTCTTGCTGGCTTGTTGATTGAAAAGCTGAAACCATACGGCGATATATTGATCACCTCCGAAAGGCCATTGACCAAACAACTTGAGCCTTATCGCATTCCTGTTGATCCGATAGACATGCATCACCTGCTAGCTCATGCAAAACTTGTCATTGGTGATAGCCAGACCATGTCAGCCGAAGCGGGAGTTTTGGGTACTCCGTTTATCCGATATAACGATTTTGTGGGCCGAATCGGTTACCTCAATGAACTGGAAAATAAATATAAACTTGGCTTTGGAATCATTCCAGATCATCCGGAAGAGTTACTTAAGAAAGCAGAAGAATTGGCTGCATCTGATGAAACTGAAAAGATATTTATGGAAAGAAAGGAGTTGATGCTGAAGGCTAAGATTAATGTGGCCGATTTTTTGTATCGATATATCAGTGAAAGGCAATGGAAGAATGGAAATTTTGAAAAAAGAAGCAAATAATAATCACATACAGCTTCTCAAGTGCTTCTTACATTTTGTTTACTATTCATAAAAAGTATTCAAATTTTGAAAACGTTGGTTATGGCAACCATCAACTTTATTGATTTACACAGGGTCCTGAAATCGCTGGAAATATTAACATAATATGCACCTGATTTGATAGATATTACACTTATCGCCGGAGCCCGGCCCAATTTCATGAAAGTAGCTCCGATCATCCATGCCATGGATGAGATCAATTCACGCAACGACGGGCTGTTTCGGTATAGACTGATCCACACGGGTCAGCATTACGACAAGGTTATGAGCGACAAATTTTTCGAGGAACTGAATATTCCGCATCCTGATGTAAATCTAGGTTGTGGCGGCGGATCTCAGGCAGAGCAGACCGCTGCGATCATGGTCGCATTTGAGAAGGAGCTGCTTTCCCACCCCGCCGACTTAGTGATGGTCGTCGGTGATGTAAACAGTACCATGGCATGCAGCATTGTGGCAAAGAAGCTGCATACGAAAGTGGCACACGTTGAGGCGGGTATCCGCTCGTTTGATCTGTCTATGCCTGAGGAGATCAACCGCATGGTTACCGACAGTATCACCGATATCTTCTTCACCACATCCCTGTGGGCCGGGGAAAACCTCAGGAAAAGTGGTATCGAGGACGAACATATCCATTTCATCGGTAATGTTATGATCGATACGTTACTGGCCAACAGGCACAAATTCATCCGTCCGGGTATTTGGGAAAGGGCGGGCTTGGTAGAGGGTGGTTATCTCGTGATTACGCTGCATCGACCGGCTAATGTTGATAAAAAGGAGATATTTGTAAGGAACCTGGAG
Source organism: Balneolaceae bacterium ANBcel3 (assembly GCA_030012235.1). Classification (GTDB taxonomy): domain Bacteria; phylum Bacteroidota; class Rhodothermia; order Balneolales; family Natronogracilivirgulaceae; genus JASCXY01. The sequence goes on from JASCXY010000051.1 coordinate 15,178, forward strand.
GAGATAATTACATCCAGCAAGGATCTGCCTCTGATTTTTCCGGTGCATCCACGCACAGCTAAAATCATAAGGGAGCTTGATGTTGAGCTCTCTGACAGGGTTCACATGATCGAACCACTGGGCTATCTGGAGTTTAACTATCTGGTGGAACGCGCCAGTGCGGTGCTTACCGATTCCGGTGGTATAACTGAAGAGACGACGGTTATGGGCGTGCCGTGCATGACTCTGCGCGATAATACAGAGCGTCCGGAAACCGTAGTGATAGGTACTAATGAGCTGATTGGTACCGATCCGGCGAATATTGCACCAGCATTTGAACGGCTCTTTGCCGGTCAGTGGAAGAAGGGGGGCATTCCCGACAAGTGGGACGGTAAAGCGGCCAACCGGATCGTGGCGAGTCTGGAGGCGATGATGCAAAAGGCAACGATTTGATGCACCTTTATAGTACTAACCATCGATTGTGGCACGGTATTGTTTTTAGTTGGTGTTCATACCGCAAATGAGTAAATACGAATGGGTTTTTGTATTTCCATCCCCTGTTTTTTGCAATGGTTGTCTAATGAACATTTTTTTTTGAATGAGCTAAGTTTTGTGGGGAGATCATACTCATCTTGTGTTTTTTTTATAAATAGTAAAATGTAAAATATTTTTACGGAATGCGATATTTATTTAGACCTATACA
>JASCXY010000052.1 GCA_030012235.1 Balneolaceae bacterium ANBcel3
GACGGCAAGAATCTTTACTGAAATTTGCTCCTGAGAATAATAATGTGCTTGCAGAGCGGACATGATCACATATTTGTTCATTGCCGGAATATTTTCCAACTTTCGAAAAGCAAGTGCTTCTGAGAAGTGATACCTGGCTACCTATCGAGTTAAACGCTGCCACTCTCAGGCTTTTTGAATGAATAAGGTAGCATGGTTTGACAGAATGAATCTCATTGGCAAGTGCGATATACTGATATTCCAGTTTATCTGGTTGTCTTTTCTCACCAAAGTAAAACTTTTCATCCGCATCACTGAAAAGGCCACAGCCGCCTATGGTTGCAGATAAGAAAAAGAAGGCCGCCAATACAAACGTTTTAGGCATGTGAAAAGGGGGTTGCTGTCCCAGGCATTGTTTAAATGAAACTTATGCATTAAAAAATTACACAACCCATGATAATCGTTAGTGGATTTTTTTGGGGTTGGTTGTATTATAGATTCCCGTGCGATTTACGTGTCCGACATATTTTCCGAGAATCCGTACCTCTTCAAAGACATCCGGCTCAATAATAATGTCTTCATACTCTTTATTAGCGGGTTTAAGGCGGAGGCCGTTCTGGTCATAAAAAATTTGTTTAAGAGACGTTTCTCCGTTATAAAGTATCGCACCGATATCCCCGTCTTTAATATCATCATCCATTAATAGGACAAAGTCACCGTCATGTATATCTGCATCCTTCATGCTTGAACCGGAGACCCGGAGGGCATACATACGATCCAGGTTAGGAAACAGGAAGTCGAGGGTAATGGTACCGAGGTTTGCATCTACCGCTTCCTGCAAGGAACCGGCTGCGATGAGGCCACGTACTGGAATACCGGCAGAAAACCCATGTTCATCAAGGGAGTGCTTTTCAAAGGACTCCGCAAGTTCATACTCATCGTTATCAGACCGGGTCAGATATCCCTTTTTCAGTAAAGCCTGAAGGTTTTGGGTAACACTATTAGGGGATTTAAAATCAAACTTGTCTGCAATTTCCCTGTACGTTGGCCAAATCCCATATTCATGTTTGTAATCAACGATATAGTCGAAAAATTGCTTTTGCTTCCGGGTGAGCTGTGAATGATCCATGGGAAATAGAAGATTAGGCATGTGTAAGATACATGTGTATGATACGCCTAATCTTTAATGATATCAAGTAGAAGCAAAAAAAAGCCCGGAATTCATAAAAAACCGGGCTCAAAGATCACCATTTACTTTGATTTGGGAGAGTGGACATCCTCAGGAAGGTCTTTTAGGCGTCTTGGGTTTATTGTAAAGACGGCATTTTCCACATGTCGCACGATATTTGATGCGGTGCTTCCGAGGCGGAGGTATTTGAGGCCGGTACGCCCAATGGTAGCCATTACAACCAGGTTATAGCCTCGCTTAATCGCTCTTTTTGTAATTTTCTCATGAATGGAAAACTCAGTGGTCGCCACTTCGGTATTTACTTTATCCTTCATATCAGAGAAGTGTTCGTTTACCAACTCTTTGAGTTGCTTCTTTTTTGTGTCTATAGCAACCTGAACCTGGGGAATGCTTCCAAACTGTTCAAAACTGATGATATGCAGGATGTCAATCGATGCTCCTGTTTTTTCAGCTATTTCTTTTGCATAGGGAATCGCTTTCAGGGAATAGTCGGAAAAATCGGTTGTGAGCAAGATTTTTTCCAGAGGTTTTAATACGGATGCTTCTTCAACAACGACTACCGGTACAGGTGCAAAGCGAATTACTTTTTCAGCAACAGAGCCCATAATCAGCCTGGAAAAACCGGTACGGCCGTGAGTAGTCATTACAATGAGATCAAAATCTGTAGCGGCTTCGATAATGGTATCTGAAGCATTGCCGATTTTGATAAGACCGGGATTCAAATATTTGGAATCGATGTACTTGGAGCAGTGTTCTTCAAGCCGGGTCAGTAGTTTTTTTTCAAGTTCTTCCTGAGTATCCGCCAGTTTGTCTCCGGTAGTTCGTCCTGATACATCCGAATCCGGCAGGGAGAGATAGGAGTGAAACGGAGTGATGGCTCCGTCAAAGAATTTTGCAAATTCTTCTGCGGCTTCGAGAGCCTTGAAACTTAGCTTGGAAAAATCGATAGGTACTAGAATTCGTACGTTTTTCATAGTCACAACAGGTTAAATGAATATTATTTAAAAAGTCGATGTGTTTAATTCGATGACGGTTGAACACTTAAAACGGCTGTTCGAACATGACGTAGGACACTGGAAGCATTGCTGCCCAATACCATATAATCCAGTCCGGTTCTTCCGATGGTAGCCATGACTACCAGGTTGTAATCTCTGCTTTTAGTTAAATGTGCAATTTCTTCATGAACGGCCTTGTCAGAAAAAAGAATTTCTGTATGTACCTGGTTTTTCAGGTCCCCAAGGTATTTTAAAGCAAGTTCCTGTATTTGTCCTTCCCGCTCCTCGCTGTTCTTTTGAGCCTGTGCCAGTGTGTCAAACTGTTCATAACTTATTATATGTACCAGGTCTATGGTTGCCCCGGTAGCTTCAGCAAAAGCCGCCGCCGGTTCAAAGGCATATAAAGAGTTGTCGGAAAAGTCTGTTGTCAGCAGAATTCTCTCGAGGGGAAAAAGGCGGCTTTTCTCTTCGAGGACCAGAACGGGAACCGTGGACATTCGGACTACCTTTTCACAGATGGAACCAAGAATCAGACGTGAGAATCCGGTCCGGCCATGGCTGGTCATGACAATCAGGTCGTATTCTTTAGCTGTTTCAACAATCGCCCTGGCGGCATTGCCTGCCTTGATGACAGCTTCTCCCTGGTACTCTTTTGGGATATGAGTTTCAGAAATCTGTTCCAGTTTACTATATAATGAGCGTTCCAGGGTTCTTAAATCCGATTCAGGGCTGGTTTCTCCCATATAGTAAAACCCGTCCAACTCATTAACGTGCATATAGGCATGGAATGGGGTAATCTTTCCGTCAAAGAGTTTTGCAATAGCCACAGCAGAAGGCAGCGCTAACAGGCTAAGTTCTGAAAAGTCAGTAGGGATAAGAATCCTTGGATTTTTCATATGTTGTCCCCCGAATGTGGTTCTCTTTCTTATTAGTAATGTAGCTAATCAGGGGTATTGGGACAAATAAAAAAGATCGTTTTTTAATCCTGTCAGAACGTTATTCCCAATTGAAACTCAAAAAGCAAGGTGTGGTCTTTACTGCCCATGAAAACGGCTTCAAGCGGACCAAAAATGGTGTTCCACCCAATCGTTAAACCCCATCCCCATACAGGGGTTTTGTCCAGAAAGTCAAAATCCAGCTTATCGTACGTATTTCCAATATTGAAACCAGGTGTGAGATAAAAATGGCTGTAGAAGCGGTATTGTAAAGCCAGGCGGGCTGCCAGATAGTTATTCCCGCTGAGGGCATCTTGTTTATACCCCCAGAAGGAGTTGTGTCCACCGCGATGAAAGAGATAATGAAGAGGAATGTTCTTTCCGAAGGTGTGCCCCCCGCTCAGTACATTAATAATGGTAAAAGCCGGGGTTACAGGGATGTAGTTTGATGAAGAGAACTGAATGCTTCCAAAGGTTTCATCTCCTGTAATAAATTCCGGTGAAAGGTCGGCCCGAACTCTGGTGTGCTTACCCCGGGTGGTAAAAGCGGATCGGTTTCGACTGTCAAATTCAGCTTCCCCGGACAGGAAATGAAGCGTGTTCCAGCGTTCGGGTACGATCATTTGCCCATAGCTTTCGGTTAAGTTAAACCGTTCGATACGATACCCAAAGCCCGTTCTGAACACAGAGGCAAACAGTGGCCCGAACAATCCTTCCGCATAAAAAATATCGGTTCTGAGATTTGCTTCTCTAATCCGGCCTTCATAGAGATCTATTTTTCGTTCTCTGAAGCCAGCGGCACCTTGAAAGGAAAGGCGAGGTTCGAGGCCGATATAATTAAAGTATTCCCCTTCCAGCATGGCTTCATGTCCGAGCCGTATATTCATTCGAGCAGTTGAGGCGGGGTACACAAGGTTTCGGAATGTAACATTAAAAATGATGGACGGCCCCAGTTCACTGTTGTGGAAGAGTCCGGCCTGTAATAAGTTGGCGGTCTGCTCTTCTACATTAATAATGAGGTCTGCCTGTTGATCATACCAGTTCAATCTGTAGGTGATCCGGTTAAATCGCTGCATACCATAAAGTCTAAGCAGGCCATCATCGAGTTCATCTTTATGAATGGTTGAATGTTCTTCTATCTGCAGCTTGGAGATGACATGGTCTGCCGGAACCATTTCCAGCCCTTCAATGGTAATGGTACGAATATTCAGTCTTTCGGATGACTGGATGGAAGGCGGTGGCTGGTAGGAACCACGAAGGGCTTTCAATGAGTCCGCCATAGATCGGATTTCATTAATCTGATCCCGGGCTGCTTGTTCACCTGCCCGTATAATTTCCTCTACTTCTCCAAAGCTTAGTGTACTGAATTCACGAAGATCCGGTTGAAGATAAAAATCTGCGAATGTTCTTTGCTCCTCCATGGAGCCACGGATTCCGATGGTGATGGTTTGATTTAGAACTTCCGGCAGTGATCGCAGTTCTGCAGCGGGTCTGAGGTCGGAGCTGGCGTCAATTGCAATGATGTAATCGGCCCCCATATCCCGGGTTTCAGTAACCGGGAGGTTATTTACAACCCCTCCATCCACTAGGATTTTTCCGTCTATTTCTATGGGGTCAAAAATAGATGGAATGGACATGCTAGCTCTCAGAGCCAATGGCAGAAATCCATGATCCAAAATCACTTGCTGCCCATTTTCGAGGTCGGTTGCTATACATAGAAAAGGTCGGGGTAGCGTGGAGAAATCCGTCACATCATGAGCGGTGGAAGTCAATCGTGCCAGTAAATGAAAGATATAATTTCCGGATACCAGTCCGGATGGTAACTGAATTTTTCTTCCCTCAAAGGGGAATGTGATATTAAACACTCCGTCGTATTTCTTTTCTTCCATGGGTAGGTGCCGTCGAAGTGTTGGTTCCTCAAAAAGAAATCTCCAGTTAGCATCAAGAACTTCTTTTTCCATTTCCTGGGGAGTATATCCCATGGCATACAGGGCTCCAACGATAGCCCCCATGCTAGTTCCGGCCACCATGTCGATGGGAACCCCCTCTTCCTCAAACACTTTTAGAACGCCAATATGAGCAAGTCCGGCGGCTCCGCCTCCACTCAATGTCAGGCCAACCCTGAAGTCTTTGTCCTCACTTTTCGAGATGGTTTCCGGAGACCGGGCATGGACAGAATATAATGCGACACTGGCCAGATAGAATAGAAATAAAAAGGTTGTCGCTCTTTTTCCCATAGGAATAACAAATAGATGAATCCGGATCTTTCCGGGCCCGTCCAGCCCGTAGATGATTTAACACGGTAAAAGCAGGCCAATGAGCCATGAGTTAAAATACTATGTATACACCTTATCTTACAACCCAGGTATCATTTCCTTTCAATAGTTTTTCTAAGTCAGGTTTTCCATGACGTTCTTTGGCTTGTTCTATTTGAATCTGCAATTGCTCTTCATAGGTAGGAATCTGCTCAGAATAGAGTACCCCAAAAGGTCTTGGGAGAAGATTATCTTTAAAATTATTTTCAAAAAATGTGGTCAATAACCAGGCTTTCGTTTTATCCGACTCATCGTGAATCCATAACTCATCGGCTGAAACTTCCTCTTCTTGGAGATCCACTACTACCGGCTTAAGACCATCCAGGCGGACTCCATAACGGTTATTTTCACCAAAGAGAAGAGGCTGATCCTGTTGGAGATAAAGGCTGGTTTTATTCCTTGTGGCTTTGTTGGTATAGGGTTCAAAAGCGCCATCGTTGAAGACTATACAGTTTTGATAGATTTCAAGCAGGGACGTCCCTTTGTGCTGATAGGAGCGTTCAAGCATTTTCTGAAGATGTTTCGGATCTCTGTCCATGGTTCGTGCTAAAAACGTCCCACGAGAACCCAGTGCAAGTGAAAGCGGATTGAATGGATTGTCCAGCGACCCTTGCGGGCTGGATTTAGATATATGTCCTTTTTGGGAGGTAGGAGAGTACTGGCCTTTTGTCAGGCCATAAATCTCATTATTGAATAAAAGAATATTCAAGTCGATGTTTCTGCGCAGACTATGAATAAGATGATTTCCGCCGATCGACAGCCCATCCCCGTCGCCTGTAATTACCCAGACACTAAGATCAGGGCGAGACGTCTTTAATCCGGTTGCAATAGCCGGTGCGCGGCCATGAATGCCATGAATTCCATACGTATCCATATAGTACGGAAACCGTGAAGAACAGCCGATTCCGGCGACAAAGGCGATATTTTCAGGTTCGACTCCCAGCGTAGGCAGCAGTGTTTGAACCTGTTTTAGAATGGTATAATCACCGCATCCGGGACACCATCTTACTTCCTGGTTGGATGCATAGCTTTTCCTTTTTTTTTCTTTTGAAGGTGTGGTTAGCGTACTCATGATAGATCGGTTTAAATGTAAAATCAAACGAATGTCATAGGGGTTCTCGGATCAGGAAAACTCTTCAATAATAGCGGCTTTTAGCTCGTGCACCTTTAAGGGCTGGCCGCGCACTTTATTGAAACCTTCGACTTGAACCTGATAGGTATCCCGAAGGACATGAATGAGCTGGCCATTATTGATTTCGGGTACCAGTATCTTGTCAAACCGGCTTAAAAGGTCTCCAAGGTTAAGGGGCAACGGACTCAGATACTTGAGATGCGTAAAAGAAACGGCATATCCCTCTTCCCTGGCTTCCATTATGGCGGACTTGATACTCCCATAAGTAGATCCCCATCCGACGACAAGCAATGGCCCTTGATCGGGGCCTTCGTCGATCGTTTGGAGAGGGATTTTTTTTGCTATGGCATCTCTTTTTTCTTCCCGCATCCGGGTCATATGCTGATGATTATCAGGATCATAGGAGATGTTTCCCGTTTGATCCTCCTTCTCCAATCCACCAATCCGGTGGATGGTTTTTTTGTTACCGGGAATAGCCCATGGCCTCACAAAATCTTCATTTCTGGAATAGGGGAAAAACGGAGAAGCATCGGATCCGTTCTCAGCCGGCCGGTACAGGGGAGGCTTGATAGCATAAAGGTCTTTGACTTCCGGCAATTTCCAGGGCTCTGCGCCATTTGCTATGTATCCATCACTTAACATGATAACCGGTATCATGTGTTCCACTGCAATTTTACAGGCTTCATAGGTCATCGCATAGCAATCGGCCGGAGACCGGGCAGCAAGTACGGCTACAGGACAATCACCGGCACGACCATAAAGCGCCTGAAATAGGTCCGACTGCTCTGTTTTGGTAGGAAGCCCAGTTGATGGCCCTGCTCTCTGGACATTGATGATTACCAACGGAAGCTCCAGCATGGTTGCAAGGGCAATGGCCTCTGACTTGAGTGCAACACCCGGACCCGAACTGCTGGTTACACCAATACTGCCTCCGTAGGATGCACCAATAGCAGAAGTAATGGCCGCAATTTCATCTTCCGCCTGAAACGTAGTGATGCCATAGTGCTTTAATTTCGATAACCCATGAAGAATTTCAGACGCAGGTGTAATGGGATACGATCCCAGGAAGACCGGCAAATCTGAAGTTTGAGCTGCTGATGCGATCGCAAGGACAACCGCGTCATTTCCGGTAATATTCCGGTAGGATCCGGGCTCAATCGGAGCGGCTTCAATGGTATATCTCTCACTGAAAACTTCAGTTGCGATGGCAAACGAATAACCGTCCTTCATCGCTTTGATGTTGGCTTCTGCAATTTCCGGTTTACTTTTAAACTTGCTGGTCAAAAATTCTATGGTTGGATCAAGGGGGCGGTTGTAGAGCCAGTAAACAACACCCAGGACGAACATATTTTTACTACGATCCATCTCTTTTGTGGACAGGCCGGTATCTTTCAGGCTTTCCCGTGTCAGCTTGGTGACATCGATCTTGATGAGCTGGAATCCTGATTTTTTGGCATCTCCAAGAGGATCTGAAGTTTTATCGTATCGGGCTAAAGCCAGGTCTTTTTTTCCAAACCCATCCATATTGGCAATAATAATTCCGCCCGGCTTTAACGATGTGATGTTCGCTTTAAGAGCTGCGGCATTCATAACAACAAGAACATCACATGAATCCCCCGGGGTGTGTATCCTTTGGCTGCCAAAGTTAATTTGAAACGCTGATACCCCGTGTACACTTCCCGCCGGGGCCCGTATCTCTGCCGGATAATCAGGAAAGGTGCTCAGGTCGTTTCCCGATAGTGCTGTTGTGTTACTGAATTGGGAGCCGGTTAACTGAATACCATCTCCGGAATCTCCGGAAAAACGAACGGTTACGACTTTTTTGTGTTTTTCAATAACGCTCATAATGGATGTGAGGGATTTAATAGTAAAAAGAAAAGTCTACTGATAGTGACCGCAAAAAGCATACCGAATAGGGTCAGGGTGGTCTATCACATAAGATTTGTTCAAAACCGGTTATGCGGGAACCGGGAAGGAGGGATTGCGTTTTCCAGAAGACTGGGTGTATTGGAATTTTTTTCTGAAAAGCACGAATAAAAACAGTAGACAGCATAGTGAGCTACCTGACGCAACGAAGCAAAAAGGGGTTTTTTGGGATAACAAACGGAAGGCGGATATTCGTTCCTGTCTCCTGGATCACGTCCTATGAATGGCCTTCACTTGTGTATACAAGGGAGCGAAATCGGCCTTTTCAGGATAAACAGGCCTTCCATGGTCAAATCAAGAATACGGGCGGCCGGAGTACACAAGAGCAGCCGAAAGGAACTCCGAAAAGAGACAAAAGCCTTTTAATCGTCAGGGTGACGGATGACGCATGGAGAAATGCACGCGGTCGTTGAAAACAGGCGGCTGTAACTGACCGCATCCGGACTGTATATCCTCGCCGTAGCACCATCTTACATCCACTTTTAGCCCGGCTTGAATAAGTATATCCTTAAACTGGTTCAGAACCTCGAGGTTAGGCCTGCTGTTATTTGAGGATTCAATTTCATTGTACATAATCAATGTGATCTCAGAATGAATACCTCTCAGATATGAAATCAGGGTCTCGGCCTGTTCAGTGCTGTCATTGATACCCCTTAACAAAAGATATTGGATAGTGACAGGGTGGCCGGTCGCTCTGTTGTATGCTCTCAGTGCTTCGCGGATGTGCTTGAGACCAAGTCGGGCGCTGACCGGCATAATGCGCTCTCTTATTTTCTGATCGGCCGAATGTATGGATACCGCCAGACGGACTTCGGGGTGATCTCTGGTAAGCATTTGGATTTGTCGGTAAAGGCCGACCGTTGAAATGGTGATGGCTGATGGAGGAAGGCCTTCAAAGTCAGGATCTTTCATAATCGAAAGCGCGTCAGAAAGAGCCCTGTAATTGTGCAGGGGCTCACCCATTCCCATAAAATAAAGATGCGTTGGAACGGTATTCAGCTCATTGGAAACGACCTCATTAGCGACATGAAACTGATCTAAAAGCTCGCCGGTGGTCAGGTTCCTGTGAAAACCCAATTGTCCGGTTGCACAAAAGGAGCATCCGAAAAAACAACCTATCTGTGAGGAGATGCTTATGGCGCATTTTTTAAGAAGTCCGTTTTCCCATTCAGGGATAATAACAGTTTCAGCACGAGCACTATCAGAAAGTTCTAACGTCAGCCGGTACGAACCATCGCCGCTTTTTAACAAAGAATCTGCTGGATTGTATTGCAGGGAAAATATATCTGACAATATGGATTTTTGCGCAGGGGTGAGTTCTTGTATTTCATTGAAAGCGGGCACACGGTCAATGTATACCGCTTTTCGAACGATGTTTCGATCGTCTTCATTAAAATCGATCTCTGTCAGCCGTTCATCCAGGTCTGCAAGGGAAATTTTACGAATGTCCATATGTCTATCATTCATATTTTTCATCGCACATGTTATGAAAGCTGGTTGTTAAAAGGAAGGGCAGAATTCGAAAAGCCGGATTTCAACCATATCAAAAGGTTATGTTCGGGTCAGATGCCAAAAGAATTTATGTTCGTGAAATCATCAGCAAAAACAGATACTAAAAATACGAAATATCGTAACGATTATCTTCGTGATAACGTGTCCCGGAGCATCCGGTATCAAAAGTTGCTAAAAAAAAATATACGATAACACGTCTGACCTGGTTATAGTATCAATGTGTTCTTTTTTTTACAGAAAAGGGCTTTCAGAATCGTTTGAGTGCTTTTGTTGTAAAAAAAAATCAGAATATCAACTTGCAGTTGCAAAGTGGATATAAATCTATTACAATACTTTTAGACACTTACTATAACCTTAAAATAACGAGGGTGCTTATGAAGGAAACAGAGCTTCTTGATGCCGCTGAAAGTGGTGATATTTCAGCCGTCAGCCGTTTTATTGAAGAAGGCCTTGATGTAAATACCACAGACGGGCACAATCGATCCGTATTATTAAAAGCATCAAAGCACGGGCACAAGGATATCGTTGAATATTTACTAAATAATGGTGCCGAAATAAATTTGCGAGACAATAGAGGAACTACAGCGGTATATTGGGCAGCCAATCAGGGGCATAAAGAAATCGTTTCTTTGTTGCTTCAGAACGGTGCGGATGCTTCGTATGCCGACGATCGCGGCTGGACGGCCATGGATCATGCGAAATCCAATCAAAATAAAGAAATGATTCAACTACTTGAAGAAGCCGCTTCACTAAGTAAAACAGCCTGATGACTGTTTAATTCGTTGATTAATAAGCCATTTGTTTGTTTATCTGCGGCCCGTTCTTTTCGAAGGACGGGCCTTTTTATTTTTAGAAACAGGCAGATCTGGCTCGTTTGCTAAAAACAGAAAAATAGATGGCTTTTCGTCGAGATTGATTTTTGTCTTCTTCCACTTTTCGACAGAACGTGTCTGGATGGTTTCTTCAGGTAATGTCAAATTGGAAGCAACACATAATGGAGTGCTATCCGGAAGGAGTTCCAGCAGTTCACTGAATACGTCATTATTCCGATACGGAGTTTCCATAAAAATCTGAGTAGATGCATTTTTTTTGGAACTCAAATAAAGGGATTTAATTTTCTCCGACCGGCTTTTTCCCGGCTTGGGAAGATATCCGTGAAAAGAAAAAGATTGCCCGTTTAGTCCGGAGGCCATCAGAGCCAAAAGAATAGAGGATGGACCTGTAAGAGGTACAACCCGAATGTTGGATTGATGCGCCAGTTTAACCAGTCCGCTGCCCGGGTCCGCAATGGCAGGGCATCCCGCCTCGGATAAAATCCCGGCACTTTTACCCCTTTTCAGGATGTTCAGCATTTCAATGAGATCTTCTCCGGGAGTATGTTTGTTCAGCTCTAAAAAATTACACTTAAAATCAGGTGTTGGATGACCGATCCATTTGAGAAAGGATACGGCCTGACGAATACGTTCAACGAAAAAGGTGTCCAGTTGGTGAATGGTTTTAATCACATCATCAGGAAGTACACGATTGGTTGGATCTTTACCTAAAGGAGTGGGAATAAGATACAGGGTTCCCTCCGTTGAAGAGAGTGTCTCATGTGCTGAAGAAGATGCGGGCATGTTTTATTCGTTCTTAATAATTCTGTATGACGTTGGCTGATCCGGTGTCCGGGTTTTTCGGAGGGCATACCGGTGAGCAAGAATAGCCAAAAATAGGGATACAACAAAGGATATAGATAAGACACCCAGATTTACGAGTACCATCTTTCGATGAAACTCGTAAATCGGAACCAGTACCACAGGTTGATAACTGGATGGTTTATATCGAACAGGTATCCATTCTGAAGCTTGTAGCTGGGCGGCATTCTGAATGGGCTGAGACAACTTCCGGACCACTTCCGTTCCATCCGTTATATCGAAACGAACCGTTATATGTCCGTTGGTCTGAGCTGCAATTTGTTTTATTTCAAAATCAAGGACATCAGCAATATAGCTTTCGCCATGCTGATAGGTTGAACCAAGTCCATGGTATACCGCTCCTAAGTGGATCATCATTCCTGCCAGGTAAAGAGGTAACAGCCATAGCAGGTACCACAATCGAGTCAAAGCTTGCATCTGAGTTTCATATGTTACGGTTTATGCGTCCCCGGATTGAGGCAGCATATTCAGCAACACTAAAGAACGATGAATTAATTCCACAATCTCATCCGCATTAAACCTGGAGTTATTAATGACAAGGTCATAGTGATGCGGATCGGTGACATCCTGACGGGTAAAGTTGTAAATATATTCTGTGCGTTTCCTGTATTTTTCTTCAATCTTTTCACGGGCTTCTTTTTCCGTCATATTCAACAACTTTGAAACTTGTTGCACTTTAAACTCCATGGATGCCTGAAGCCGAACATGGAACGTATTTTTGATATCCGAAGTAATAATTGCAGCACCTGACCCCACAATGATGGAGCGGCCCCGTGCCGCAAGAATATTCAGGGTTTCGGCTTTCTTTTTGAAAACATTGTAATCACTGGGCTTATGTGCAAGCAGGTGATCAATGTATTGGTGCAGTAACCCCCGTGTTTCTGTATTGATAGCATCCAGAAGGTCTTTTTTTATATCTTCCTTTTCTGTGAGGGTCGATATCAGATCCCGGTGGAAAATGACCCAGGGGTAGCCCGGAGTACTTAACTTTTCGGATAGTTTTTGTGCAACGGGTATCCCCTCACAACCGAATTCTCTGGAAATAGTAATGCAGGGATACGTATATTTTTCACTTCGTTTTTTCCCTACTCCAAGTGATTTGAGCTGAGCAGCAATGTCACGATCGATTTTATGAATTAAATGCGAATACATGTAAAAGCCCCGATTTTTACAGTGGTAGGTTGTGTGTAAACAGATGTTAAATCAGAATACTCAAAAGTAAAAGAATAAGCCAGTAGAATCGGCCGGCAGAAGACGGATTTTCTTCTATTATTCAGCTTGGTATCTACCGGTCGTAGCCGTTTATACAGGGCGAAAAAAGCCTGAATTTAATGATGTAATGTAAGCCGGTACAGAGCTTGTTTAAGGCATGGGCTCTGACTTCAGTTGAAGAGAGCGTTCTATGGCAGAAGAATCATAGAATAACCGATGATGATAATCCCGGATCATGAAGTTACTGTTCATGTGAAACCAAAGGCCCGGAGGAAGGTTGTACAGAACGATGACTTGCACCTGATGGTGGCCGGAATCGGCAAGCCGGGCATACGTCCACCCTGCCAGATATCCCATTCCTTCATCAAAATGAGCGGCGTATTGTTGGATGTGTGGCTCCAAAAGCCGGTCTTCGGCATCAGTAAGAAGTACGTTTTTTAGTTTTTCACTGATCTCCGGTGACATAAAATCACCCGAAAAAATAGCCAGCAGGACGGCTGCAAAATGTTCGGGATGGATGTGTGGAAATAATGCATGCATGATCCGTTGCTCCTGAAAAGAGACCGGCTCTATACCGGTTGATAATGCATCCCCATCCCCTTTAAGGTGTTGTTGAGAATGTTTCAGGGCATGCTTGAAAACCGTATCCCTGTCCATCGGAAAGGATTCAGAGGTCATGCCAGGAGCCTTTTGAGAAAGAATCTGGCGTAAACCCCATAAGGGAACCGGTTGTCCGATAGACCCGTATTCTTCATCCAGCCGTTGAACCAATCCGGCCAGATAATCTTCACCTAAAACAAAGAAAAAATAATCGTGAACGGCCGGGTCATTGGTACGGATATAGTACAGCATCAGTTCACGGAGCGTTGGATCTGATTCAATGGAGTTCAACCAGCGATTAAAACGACGCAGATGGTTTTCGTCGGCCCCATTGAGATACCACCGGGTGATTTTTTCCGGGGACACGGGAGCGGATGTTTCCAGATTTCCGGAAAGCGTTTGCTCCGTCAACCCTGCAAGAAGTACGATCCGGTTAAGAGTTCCTGCCGGAACCGCCTGCTGAGTGGCAAAACGGATAGGAGTGTGGGCAGGGTCGCTTGAAACCGAAACAATAGTGCCATGTTCAGGGTGATCGCCAATAAACGAAATAAGTCCACCCAAAGAATGCGTTTTAGCAACCCACTCACGTCCGTCCAGCAAAGCCTCTCTATTCTGGAATACCCGGATAAAACTATCTTTATTTAATAGAAATATGGGCCCGATAACCAACAGGGCTGCACCCAGGAAGAATAATAGAAAACGAACAAGCCGCATGTATGGTTACGTATAGCTCAAAAATGGGTTTATGATTACGAATAGGGCAGCAGAATCACTTCCTCAAAATCAAGCTCAGATTCATCCAGAAAAATGCCGGTTTTTTCTTCAATTACTTTTTCCGGCAAGGTTTCCAGATGCTCAATTTCAATATACAGCGTTTCTGAAGCATCGTCGTAATACCAACGACTTTTATTAAGCCCGAGTTCCTTTGTAATGGCTTTTACCAGGACGTCAATTTCAGCTGCGAAGTCCTCCGGGGCATTTTCATCTATTTTTTCGGTCATTTTTCCTCAAAAAGATCATTAATTTACTTTGAATGATAGGGGCAGATACGGTATTAGTCAATGTAAAGTTTATGAATAAATCACTTCAAAAACTGGTCGGGATAGCCGGCAAGAAAGAACGCTCAATCGTTGGGATGATGTCAGGAACCTCTGCCGACGGCCTGGATATCGTATGGTGCCGAATAAGCGGACATGGTAAGCAGACAAGATTTAGCATAGAACAGTTTTTAACGATGCCCTGGCCATCCGGATTGAAAGAACGCCTGATCAGGCAGATTCATACTCAACAGGTACGGCCTCTTGATATTTGCGTGCTTCACACGGAATTGGGGAAGTTGTTTGGCCGTATGCTTCTGGATGCTTTTCAGAAGTGGGGAATCGGGGCAGAACAGATAGACCTGATTGCAAGTCATGGGCACACCTTTTATCATGCCCCCGCGGCAGGATTCTCCGGAAAACCGTTTCATG
Source organism: Balneolaceae bacterium ANBcel3 (assembly GCA_030012235.1). Lineage (GTDB taxonomy): Bacteria > Bacteroidota > Rhodothermia > Balneolales > Natronogracilivirgulaceae > JASCXY01. The sequence goes on from JASCXY010000052.1 coordinate 14,959, forward strand.
CAACGATGCAGCTGGCCGACGGGGATCATATTGCGCATGCGACAGACCTTATCACTATCAGTGATTTTCGACAGAGGGACACGGCTCGCGGACGACAGGGAGCGCCTCTTGCAGGTTATGCGGATCGGTTGCTTTTTTCTTCGGATAAGGCAACACGGATTATGTTGAATATGGGTGGAATTGCCAACTTTTCAGTGATAAAGAAAGGCCCGGATGATTCAGAGGTGTTGAGCTATGACACCGGGCCGGGGAATACTCTGCTGGATGCTGTGGTTCGAAAATATTATCCCGGAGAAACATTTGACAAGGGTGGCGAAAAAGCCTCCGGTGGAAAAATCGATCATACCTTGCTTAAGCGATTAAAATCCCATCCCTATTTTTCGATGAAACCGCCCCGCTCGACAGGCTTCGAGGTGTTTAATATCCAATGGGTAGAGCAGTGCATGGACGAAGAGGAGGTACATCCCGCTCCTGAAGACCTTCTTGCCACACTTACCAGGCTTACCGTAGAAACCATTGCAGAAGAAATACGCCGTGCAGTACCTGTTCATCATCCGATAGAGGTTTTTGTAAGTGGCGGAGGTGTGCATAATAAAACCATGATGGATGGATTGCAGCGAGAGCTTCAGCCTTACCCGGTACAGTCTCTGGATGTTCTTGGTGTTTCTGCGGATGCCAAGGAGGGACTGCTTTTTGCTGTTTTGGCAAATGAACTCATTTGCGGAGAGAATCCGGAGTGTCACTTTGGAAAAATATCATTTCCCGACAAGTAAATGAAAGTTGTTGGTCATTCT
>JASCXY010000053.1 GCA_030012235.1 Balneolaceae bacterium ANBcel3
CTGAAATAAAAAAAGCGGATTTACAACTCGTCGGCCCCGGCCCAACCACTGTTTTTTAGCTTGTTTCGGATGGTTCGGTCAGAAATGCCAAGCAGCTTGGCCGCTTTCTTCTGATTCCCCTGAGTTTTTTCCAGAGCTTTTTTGATCATCTGCAATTCCATTTCCTCAATTGGAATAAGAGGAACATCCGATAGGACTTCGCTTTTAAGTTCTTCATCCACTTCCGTAAACATGTTGTCTTCTATGTGCTCAATGGTTATTTCCGGGTCGTCCTGTGCAAGGATCACTCCCCGGTGAATTTTATTGTCGAGCTCACGTACGTTACCTTTCCATTCGAGCTGCATTAAATGCTGAGACAGGTCTTTGGAGAGATGCTTGTCAGTAAAAGAATACTGTTGCGTGTATTTATCAATAAAAAACTGGGCAAGAAGTGGAATATCCTCTTTTCGTTCACGCAGAGGCGGAATAGTAATCGGGAATACATTGAGCCGGTAGAAAAGATCTTCCCGGAAAATATTCTGCGATATTGCTTCATTCATATTGCGGTTGGTAGTCGCAATAACACGGACATCCACTTTGATGGGTTTCTGGCTTCCGACCCGCTGGAATTCTTTTTCCTGGAGGACACGAAGCAGTTTTGCCTGAACGGTGATATCTATTTCTGTTATTTCATCGAGAAGCAATGTTCCGCCGTCGGCTTCATCAAAGGCTCCTTTTCGGTCGCTGATGGCTCCTGTGAACGCGCCTTTCACGTGGCCGAAGAGTGTGCTTTCAACCAGCTCTGATGGTAAATTGGCACAGTTTATTTTGAGATAGGGACCTTCTGCACGGTCACTTTCATGGTGAACCAGATGTGCATAGACCTCTTTTCCTGTTCCGCTTTCGCCTTGTATCAAAATAGGAGCATTGTTTCTGGCAATACGGGGAAGCAGATTCAGGAGACGCCGGATATGTTCATGATTCCCGACCATCCTAACTTTACCGGCGTCGGTTTTCTTTTGTCTCGGAGAAGCGGGCCTGGCCTTTTCAGGTGTGGCCCCGGCTTTTTTTGCAGGTGAAGCAGCCGGCTTTTTCCGGTCTTCTTCGCTTGTTTCAAAAAAACGATTTACCCGATAAAGAATTTCACGCGATGTAAAAGGCTTGGTTATGTAATCAAAAGCTCCCTTACGTATGGCATTCACCGAGTGATTAATACTGCCAAATCCTGTAATCAGAATAACTCCGATATCCGGGTAAAGCTTGTTGATTCGGCTCATAACTTCATCGCCGGTCATTTCATTCATTTTCACATCGCTGATCACCAGATCCACCTGATGGTCTTCGAGATATTCAAGGGCTTTTAATGGGGAATCAAAAGCAAAAATCTCGAAGTTATTCATGGAAAGATGCTCTTCCATAAACCCGAGCAATAGTTTATCATCGTCAAGAATCAGAATACGTCCTTTCATTGGCCAGACAAGAGATAAAAGGTAAATGCGTTAAATAGTAGCCAATTAAGTATATACGAAAAATCGAAAAGATCAAAATAATGCTTTATACCCGATCAGGAATTGGCCATGGTTTGAGTGCCAAATATACGCAATCCCTAAGACTGTTTCTCCGATGAAATGTTGTTTATGCTGCCAAACCCGTACAAGAACCGGACAGGCGTCAGTTGCATTAACTATTTAAAATTTTCTTGGCGATATCTTCCCAGACATCCGGGCTGTCAAGCATTTGGCCTATTTTTGTTTTAGAGGGATCTGCGGAAGGATCCGATTTTGCCTGTTCATAGGCATTTAATTCCGTTTTCATCGCCCGCAGCTTATCAAAGGCCGCCTGGGATTGCTTGTCGTATTCGGTCCTGGCAAACAACGCTTCGTTTTGTTTGAATTTATGCTGATCAATCGAAACCTGGTCTGTACTCTGTTTTTTTATTTCCGGAGATGAAGGTATCCCCGAAGAAGAAGCACTTTGACGGGGCCCGTGGGTTTCGCTGATGTGTGTGTTCAGTTTCTTGATATCCATAGCATCCTTGCCATTATTTATTTATCAGAAAAATAAGAAATATCCGGGGTTTCTAAAAGGTGATAACGATCATCGGCTTTTCTTCGTTGTGTTGCATCGTTCATCGCCACTTTTTGCCGGTTCAGTAACTGTTGAAGTGCCGGGTTCATAACCGATTGTGCTTCCCGAATTTTTCGAAAGGTTTCGTTCACCTGATGCTCCTCTTCCTGTGTGACCGACTCCATTTCCAGATGTTCCAATATGGCATCCAGATCAGAAATAAGGTCACTTCGCTGTTGAATCAGTTGTTGAATCCTTTCCATGGACGGATCCGATTGTTCCAACTGCTCCACAATCTCAAAACCGAGATCGGCAAACCGTTCCAATTTTTCAGAAATATACTTCATTTTAAGGGTAAAAAAGTCAATTATTAACGTCTGAACATTCCGCCAAGCTGTTGCTGAAAGGCCATGACCTGATTAAACTGGTCTTCAGCTTGTGTAATTATAGAATACAACTCGTTAAACTTGGTACGTTGCTGCTCTTCAAAACGCTCCAAATGCCGATCCTGGACAGCAATCCGGTTGTCCAGGCGATCCAGCTGCTGGTCGATGCCGTTTTTCATGGAAGCAATGACCCCTGTATTGGCTTTGCTGTAAGACTCAGCAAGTGATTTCATCTGTGCAACAGGAGAGGTATCGCTTGTAAACAGTGCTGCGACTTCATCCGGCCGCTCACGTAAAACCTCTTCAAGCAAGGCTTGATTTTCAGCATACATAGAACCGTCATTCTTAAATCCGATACCAATCTCGGTCAGACGTGAAATCTGCCCTTCTTCCACACCCGAACTAGACAAAAGAGCCATTTGGCGCAAATTAATCGTCAAGTTCCGAATAGATCTGTCCGATTGCAGTGTGCCTCTTTTATTATTTTCGGCATCAATAAAAGTATGATCTCGTATGGTCGAGTTCATCTCATTGAATGATGTGATAAAACGATTGATATTTTCCGTCGCTTTATTGATATCTGCTTCTGTCCGGATTCGGACCGGGTCTTCATTTACACGCAGCAACTCAATTTCCAGGCCGCTAATCACATCATCTACTCTGTTTTCACCTCGTTCAAAGGTGATACCATCGATAGTAAAGCGGGAGTTTAATTCTTCCTGAGGTGTCAGATGCGTAATTCCGTCTGTAATGGAGGCTAAAGCCCCGCTGGCATCTTCTATTTGAATTCTGTTTTCAAAGCCGGTGGCCGTACTTTGAATGGAAAGCTGAACATGATCCTGATCGGTCTTGAATACATTGATCTGTACCAGATCTCCAAAGGCCTCTTCAACGGCCAAAGTAAATGCGTCCAGAATTTCCTGGTTGGACATGTCCACCATAACCCCTTCGCCATCGTCTTTTTGGGTATCTACCTGAATGGTTTCGGTTTTATCACCAATGGTCAGGGTTACAGAGCCTTGTCCCAAGGCAGATAAATCCATTCCATCTGCCGTAATGGCCTCCGAGTGGGCAATGTCATTTTTGGCAAGTCGCTCTACCGTAAGATTATAGTTGGATGTTCTGCTCAACTCCGGAGTCGCATGAACACGCACCGTATTTGAATTTGAAGAGGATGCACGGTAGGGTTGAAAGGAAGTACTGGAGTTTTCTCCCAACTCTTTCAAAACCGAGTTGAATTTTGAGATACTCGAACTCACAGAACCCAATGCCGTTTTTCGTTCTCTCTGAACTTCCTGTTGCGCCTGTAAACGATACTTTGTCTGGCTCTCAAGCTCAACAAGCTGAGGAATGAACTTTTCGTATGGGTTGGTTTGCTGGAAAATGTTTCCTACAGAACTCATATCCGTATTCGATATAGGTGAAAAACGTTAGTCAGGACAATGTTCCGTTTTGCATGGGAACCTGCGATGCAGATTCTTCCCAGGCATCTCTGAGCGGTTCAAGAATCTCACGGATTTCCTCGTACCGTTCTTCCCTTGCCAGCTCCTGACAGTATCTGTACAGGTTAAATAGCTGTGCCGCAGGTTCATGGTCGAAGTTTAACCCGTTGATCAAGGTGGACAGAATGTCTCTCAACTTCTTCTCATTTTCACTATATGAGGCTTGTATAGCCAGATCATATAACTTAATAATGAGTTTTACCGGTGAAGCATTCATCACCGACTGTCGTTGGTATTCAAGCTGTGGATTTCGCATAACAATTTATGGATTATTGCTGCTGTGTATAGCAATTATCGGTTTTATGAAACAAAACTTAATTTGATTAAGAAATTCTAAGCAATGCCTGTATAATACAGTATTTACCGGTTTTTACATGGGCGGAAGTTTTTTTTCAGGTTGAGTGAAAAAAAATTTAACCCGTGCATAGTCGGGGCGCATCGGATGGAGACCCCATAGGGCATCTCGCAGAAATCCGATTATGTGTCTGTTAAATACGTAATATTGAAGCAATATCTATGCCAATGCTATCTTCGCGAAGCTGGATTGTGAAACCGTTGACGGGATATGTACCTCGGCGCAGCCAAATCGAAACAGAGGGGGATGGCACATCTTTTGCAGGTAGTGTATTGTCACATAAACCATATGCTTAAGATAAACGAAGGGAGTTCGATCGAAAATGAGTGATCAGCTGGAACAAATACAATCCATGTTATCGGCAAAAAAGCCAAATCCGGATAAAGCGATTCATTTATTGAAGCCATTATTGAATAAAGAACCGTCTGCAGAAGTTGTCTCATTGTTGGGCAAGGCACTGATTCTAAAAAATCAACCTCAGAAGGCTGAAACTCTTTTAAAAGAAAGCATTCAAAAAAAGATGATTTCTCAAGAGGTTTTGCAGGTGTATTCTTTGGCGTTATGGAAGACGGGGAAACTGGCAGAAGCTGAAATGATAGCCAGGCAAGCAGTGAAAATGGATACCTCTTCTGCGGAAAGCTGGATCCATCTGGGAAAAGTGATGATCGCCGGAGCAAAAGCAGGCGAAGCTCTCCCCATACTGCAAAGAGCGAATCAAATAGACCCCTCAAATTCAGAAGTCGCATTTCTCATCGGTTCAGTTTACGCAGATCAGGGATTAACGGACAAAGCTTTGCAGCTGCTGAATATTGCACTCAAAATAGATCCGAACTATCTGGATGCAATACTCAAAAAAGCGGCAGTTCTTAATGCTGCCGGAAAGTTTAACGAAGTGGAACAGCTATATGAACATTATATGGTTCTGATGCCGGAACAGTTGGCGACATTCAAACTTGCACTCGCGGAATTGTATCGGACCACCGGTAAGTATGAAAAATCATTGCAGCAGTATGATTATCTGTTATCGGAATTTCCCCGGCTGAGTATTGTTCTTGGAGGATATGCCAACTTGCTGTTGGACTTGGGACGTTTTGACGAAGCTGAAAAATATCTATTGAAAGCACATAAAGCCGACCCTGATAATATCAGGGTTTTTAATGCGTATTTGATGGCAATGCATTACAATCCTGTGCGGACACAGAGTCATATTTTTAAAGCATATCAGCAATATGCACGATTGTATCGTCCTGAAAAACAACCTCTGCGGCCGGAACCCGATAATAAAAAGGCGGATAAAAAGCTGCGGTTAGGGCTATTGTCCAGTGGGTTTAGAAAACACCCCGTTGGATGGATGATTGCCCTGGGGCTGGAACAGTTGCCCAAGGATCAGTTTGAAATTTACGCATATAGTCTGCACAACAAGATCGATGAAATAACGAATCGGATTCACCATATGTGTGCCGCATGGAGAAACGTAAAAGGAAAGTCGGAGCAAGCCATTGAGCAACAAATACGCGCTGACCATATTGACATTCTGGTAGACTTGAATGGTGTTTCAGCTGATAGCCGTGTTCAGGTAATTTTAAATGAACCGACACCCGTAATAGTCAAATGGGTGGGTGGACTATTCAATACCTCCGGGCTTCCTGCAGTGGATTATCTGATTTCAGACCATTACGAGACCCCTGAAGGCGAGGATAAATGGTACACAGAGAAACTGGTACGATTACCACATGATTATATCTGTTATTTACCGCCGGACTATGCACCGGAAGTGGCCTCTTTACCTGTTTTAAATCAAGGGCATATTACCTTTGGCTGTTTTAATAACCCCATAAAAATCAATCAAAAACTTCTTGAAAAGTGGGCCCGGATACTGCATCGTGTTCCGGAAAGCAGGCTTCTTTTGAAAAGCAAACAGTTTGGTTCGGCTGTTTTTACAGATCCGGTGGCTTCATTGCTGGAAGACCTTGGAATCGATCGAAGCAGAATTTTGTTTGAAGGGTTCTCTCCGCATCCGGAATTACTAAAAGCGTATAACCAGGTGGATATTGCTCTGGATCCCTGGCCCTATTCCGGTGGTCTGAGTACCTGTGAGGCGCTTTGGATGGGAGTTCCTGTGATTACTTGTCCGGGCCCGACGTTTGCAGGGAAACACTCAAAAACACATCTCAGGAATGCTGGTTATGCCGGCTTTGTGGCAAAAGACTGGGACGAGTATGTGGATAAGGCCGTAGCCTTGGCTCAAGATCCGGAAAACCTTGCTTCCATACGTGCAGAGATGAGAGATCGTGTACGTCATTCTCCTTTGTGTGACGGAGAACGTTTTGGTATACATTTGGGGCAGGCCTTCCGCGAAATGTGGAAACAGAGAGTCCGGGGCTGGAAAAAAAGGACAAAGAACTGGGCTCAGCCGATAACCATTTCACCCCAAAGTGATAAGTCCAGGGAGGAATGTAGCGTTTTAGAACCGGGTGCTCTTACCGCAATAAAAGAATGTGGAGAAGAGGATGTAATGAACATTAAAACATTGTCCCGGCATAAAGAGCAAGGAAAGCCGCATACCAGAGAAACCGAGGATAACAAACGAGTTTCAGATAAACAGCATCAGGTTTCAGAAACAAATGTGAATGCCAGTAGGACAGAGAAAGACGATGGCTTGAAGACCATGGATGTTGCGGCCCATCACAGAATTCCGGAAGAGGTATTGCAGAAAATCATTCAAAGTGTACATGGTGAGCGTCTTTTGGAATACTCCTGCCATTATCATGCATTACAAGGTATCGCAAGAGGTGTGCATACCGATATCATGTACGGTTTGAAAGTATCTTTTCAGGAAAAAAAGCATAAACCTGTCAGTTTGGTAGTGAAAATAGTGGTGAAAAGGAAGCAAAAAAAAGACAGTTATCATTACTGGATGAGAGAAGCTTTGTTTCATGAGCAGTTTCCCGTTGAAAAGCGGAGAGGATTGAATATCCCGGATCTTCTGGCTTTGGAGAAAGAAAAAGATAAGATAATGATGGTCTTTTCGTACATAGAAGATGTCGGAACACCATGGACCAGAGAAGACTATTTAAACGTTGCAACATCTGTATCACGGTTTAATGCACCACTTGAACCGGGGGAAGCACCGTCCTGGTTGGCAAAAGGGCAACTCCTCTCTTTTCCAGTTATATTGGATTCGGCCCGTATAATTGCAGATTGGCTTGGTAAAAATGGGTTTAAAGATACCTGGGTAGATCATGCACAGGAAGTTTTTTCCTATCTGAAGAAACATGCAAGCAGCCTTTTAAAACATTTGCACACCACCTTGCCACTTGTGTACTGCCATTCTGATCTTCACCGAAATAATCTTATACGAGGAGAAAAGGGGATCTTTGCTGTTGATTGGGAAAATGTGAGTCAAAGTCTTCCCGGCGAGGATATCGGAAGACTGGTTCATCCTGAGTATGCCGGCCGGGGGCATTGGCCTGAATGGGTGAATATGAATGAGTGGATCGATGATCTCATAGCAGTGTACATAGAGGGTTGGAAGGCGGCTCATGGTGAAATTCAGGTGGATGATGTAGAAATAGCCGCTCGAATGAGTTGTATGACAAGGGTTTCTTTCACGTTGTATAAAATAAATAATCTGAACCGGTTGCCAAAAGAACATATCCGAAAGGAGTTGGAGGGTATCATTGCCGCTATGAATCTTTATCTGGATCAGGCGGTAAAGATAATGGACTGGTACAGCCGAAAAGAAAGGGGAACTTCCGGTATGTAAAGATCATTTAAACTCAGCATTGAAAGTCAAAAATCCTCAAAAAATCTGCTCCGTAGCTCGGAAAAATGTTCCCAGGTATACTTTTTTTGCAGAGGTATGATGAAATACACCGGATAATAAAAATATTCTTGTGATTCTCTTCAGAAATGGGGAACATCCATTGGGATAATAAATCATCATGTTTTTGTATTTAAACTATCTGATGTCATGAAAGGAATCATTTTAGCGGGAGGCAGTGGCACACGGCTCTATCCGCTTACCCGCGCCGTATCTAAACAGCTCATACCGGTGTATGACAAACCCATGATCTATTACCCCCTTTCGGTTTTGATGCTTGCCGGTATCAGGGACATTCTCATCATTACGACACCCGAAGATCAGGAGGGATTCAAGCGGTTGTTAGGAAAGGGCTCTGATTGGGGAATACGCCTTTCGTATGAAGTGCAGCCCCGCCCGGAAGGTATCGCCCAGGCGTTTTTGATAGGAGAATCCTTCATTGGAAAGGATCCGGTTGCTCTCATTCTTGGAGATAATATCTTCTATGGACAGGGGTTTCGGGAACGCCTGCTCCAAAGTGTAAAAACGCTTCATGAGCAGGGCGGAGCCATGGTCTTTGGATATCCGGTGAACGACCCTCACCGGTATGGAATTGCTGAGATGGATGCGGATAATAATGTGCTCTCTGTCGAAGAAAAGCCAGAAAAACCCAAAAGCAACATCGCGGTTACCGGATTATATTTTTATGATAATAAGGTTCTTGAATATGCTCGTCAAATCACCCCTTCTAAAAGAGGAGAATTGGAAATAACGGCGATTAATCAACGCTATCTTGAAAAAGGGCGGCTTTTGGTTAACATACTGGGCCGTGGATTTGCCTGGCTGGATACCGGAACGCATGAGGCTATGTTGCAGGCGGCACAGTTTGTAGAAATTATTGAGAGCCGGCAAGGACTAAAAATTGCCTGTCTTGAGGAAATAGCCTGGCGAAATCAGTGGATTGACAAAGAGCAGGTTCTTAAGGAAGCAGAAGTATTGGGGAAAACAGGATATGGTGCGTATTTAAAAAGAATTATCGGCCAGGCGTAAGAACGGAATACGTAAAAACCTTTTAAGAGGGAAGCAGCCGGGTTGAAAAGGGGAAAAAAAGAGCGAACTATGAGTCCCGTTTTTGAGTTTCAATTTGGGAGGACAGAGGAAATGATGGATGCAAATATAGTGGAATAGTATTATTTTGGTAAACTACTATGACAGATAATCATAACGATAGAAAAGATCTGAATATCTTCGACCGGGAGGACGCGCTCACACGGTTCATGGGGGACGAACAGTTGCTGGAAACTTTGCTGGATGGCTATATTGTCGAGATTGAAAGCCAAATAGGGTCGCTTTATGATGCGCTAAAGGAAGAAAATGCAAAATCTTCCGCAATAGCATTACACACCATCAAAGGCTGTGCAGCTAATATGAGTGCTGAAGAACTTAGAGTCACAAGTAAAAGGCTCGAAGGAAAAGTGAAAGAGAATAAATTTTCCGAAGTTATGGATTCTTTTGAGGAATTAGAGGACACTTTTACCCGCCTCAAACAGGTGATCCGACAGCACAGCTGAGTGGATTCAGGAACCGGATGATGGGATATACATCCTCAACAGAGGCCGTATTTTGTCTATTTCCAGAGGTTTAGTTAGAAAGTCATTCATACCAGCCCCCAGGCATCGCTCCTTTTCTTCTTTTAGTGCTCCTGCAGTGAGTGCCACAATGGGAGTTTTCGCAACTTCCGCATCAGACGAGGAGCGGATGGCTTTGGTGGCTTCAAGCCCGTCCATTTCAGGCATTTGAATGTCCATGAGAATCATATTTGGACGGTGCAAATGGGCTTTTTCAACGGCCTCGACCCCATTATGTGCTTCAATGAGCTCAAGCTGAGGCGCAATGGCCGAAAGCAGAGTGAGGATCAGTTTCAAATTGGGCTGGACATCTTCAGCGATGAGAATGCGGCCTTGAAGCGACTCTTTTTTAAAACCCCCGGGTTCCGTCTTTTTTAAAACTCCTGAAATTTGCCCGCTCTCCGGAGTTTTCGCATCTTCATTATGCAGAAGTTTGTAAAGTTCTCTTGATTTAAGCGGTTTGACTAACTTGTGTCGAATATTTAGTTTCGGGAGCTGTTCATTAATGATCGCATCTTCAGAAGAGCTGTGCAAAAGTATAACCGGAAGTTCACTGGAAAAGGTGTTCCGAAGCCGGCGAACGGTCTCAAGGCCATTCATCCCGGGCATAAGATAATCCATGATGATCAGATCTGCTTTTTCACCCGCATCAAGCTGCTTCAACAATTGCTCTCCGCTTTCATGTTCCGTGGATCGAATATTCCAGTGATTCAGATATTCTTTCAAAATTCTTCGGTTATTTGAATTATCATCCACAATGGCCACGTGTTGGACGGTTGGTTTAAGGCGCGTTCCTGTAGAATCTTCAGATCGGTAGGTAGTGACTACAGAGAAGTAAAAAGTACTTCCGTTATCCGGGCGACTTTCCAATTCTATGTTTCCGCCCATTTTATGAACCAGCAGATTTGAAATGGTCAGTCCGAGTCCGGTACCGCCATAGGTACGGGTAGTTGAGTTGTCGGCCTGTGTAAAGGCATCAAATAAGGTTTCCTTTTGCTCTTCGCTGATCCCAATACCGGTATCACGAACGAGAAAGGTAAACGTGCCTTTCTTTTCCTGTAAGGGTTTGAAGGTCACGGTTAATTCTATTTCACCCTTATGAGTAAATTTCACCGCATTGCTCAGCAGGTTTATTAAAACTTGTTTCAGGCGGACGGGATCAACATGTACATAAGAGGGGATTTCCGGTGAGATATCTAAAAGGAGCTCAAGACCTTTTTGGGAAGCATGATGTTTAATGATATCGGTCGCTTCTTCAGCCAGTGCATACAGATCCGTTTCAATGATATCCAGTTCCAGTTTTTGAGCCTCAATTTTGGAGAGATCTAAAATATCATTAATAATAGATAGTAATGAGTGTCCGGCCGTGTTCACATACTCGGCATATTCCATCTGAACCGAATTCAGAGGGGTATTGGTAAGCAAATCCGTAAATCCGATAATCCCGTTCAACGGTGTGCGGATTTCGTGGCTCATATTGGCTAAAAATTCAGACTTTGCTTTATTGGCTCTCTCTGCCTTTTCTTTCGCCTTAATAAGAGCAACTTCGGAAGCTTTTTGTTCTGTCACATCCCTTTGGGCACCAAACTGACCGGTGATTCGCCCTTGCTCATCATAAAGGCATATATAATCTCCCTCAATGATGATGGGGGTACCGTCCATTTTTCGTTCATCCATTTCTATGTGTAGCTGTCCGTGGTCGAACAACTGTTCCCAGATATGATAAATGGTTAACGTGTCATGTTTAAACAACTCTTTTGGAGTGATTCCCAGAAATTGTTCTTCGGTTGCTCCATATTGATGAAGAAGCGCTGAGTTGACCTTGGTCATTCTTTGATGGGAAAGGGCATATTCAAGTACTTTTCGTTTATCCACCTGGTCGTTCCATTCCACAGGAGTATCCAGCATCATAAAGAAAAAGCCTTCCAGCGACTGTCGAAAGAACAACTGAAGCTGTTCTTCACTTTCCCGGAGTTCTTTTTCGGCCTCTTTAATTTTTGTGATATCACGGCCAATAGTCTGAATCTCGATCAGCGTTCCCTCATCATCGAAAATTCCATGATCGGTCCATTCCTGCCATCTCTTTTCCCCGTTTTTCAAAGTTACGTGCTGTATGGATGATGATGATGGATTTTGGAAGGTAATCTGTTTGTGACTGTCTTGAACTTTATTTATCTCTTTTTCATCAATGAGATCCAGTATTCGTTGCCCTGTTATTTCCTCTCTGGATAGATTAAATAGCGCACAATACGCATCATTGGCAAAGGTGATGGTGGTGTCCGGAAAGAACCGGCAGATCATTTCTTCCTGAGTCTTTAAAATCGAATCCAGAAAAAGATTGTTTCTGAAAAGGTGATCCTCAACATTCTTTAATTCTGTTATATCCCTGGAAACACAAATCAGGCCGGAAATTTCTTCTTTATCACCAAAAACAGGGGAGATCTGCATTTGAAAATGATCCGTTGTGTCGTTCGGATATGGCAGGGAATACTCCACCCTCGAGGGGCGTTGTAGTTTTAGTACTTTTTCGGCCACTTTACAGATTTTGGTCAAAGCCGGTTCCGGCAGAGCAATGTCATGAATTTTTTTCCCAATGTACTTCTCAGGTGGTAAGTATACTTTTTTTGTTAGGGGCTGTTTTAAATCCTCAAATACAAGATCTTTATTGAGCACAAAAACAAGGTCGTTCATGCTGTTTACCAGTGAACGAAGATGAGCTTCGCTTTTCTGTATTTTTTCCTTGGCTTTTTTTCTTTCAGTAATGTCAATCACTGTCCCACGGTAGCCCAAAAAACGGCCGTTTTCCATGAGGGGTATCCCACTTGTTGAAAACCAGATCTGTCGGCCGTCTTTTGCCTTTAGAACGAACTCAAGGTCGTTAAACGGAATCCGTTTTTTGGCAATCGTACGGATTTGTTTGACGTAGGGCCTCCGATCTCTGATGGGGATTAACTCAAGAAGCTTTCTTTTTCCCGTCAGCTCCAGAGAAGTATAACCCAATACCCGCTCTATGGCGTCACTTAAATAGGTGAAAGTGCCCTGAGTATTCACTTCCCAGGTAATGATGCGACTGTGTTCGGTCAGTTGTCTGAACCGGGAGTTACTGATTTGCAACTCCAGTTCTTTCTTTTTCAAATCCGTAATATCGGTGACCGTCCCAATGGCCATGACCGGCCGGTTTTCTTCATCAAAATCGAACCGGGCACGTTGTATCGCATATTTGACTTTTCCGGAGGGAGTAACAATACGCGTTTCCAAAGTGAAGTATTTCTTTTTTTTCAGGCTCTCCGTAAAGGAATCACGGATGGCATCTTGCTCATCCGGATGATAAAGATGGAGGACTGTGTCAAATGTTGGAAGAAACGATTCGGGTTGTTCATAGATCTTATAGGTCTGATCCGACCAGTAAAGCGTATTGTGATCGATTTGATATTCCCAGTGACCTGTTTTTCCTATTTTTTGAGCTTCCTGAAGCCGTTCTTCTTTTTCAATAAGAATGCGCTCCTGGTTTTTTCGCTGGGTGATATCTGTAATGAATCCATCTAAAAAAACAACTTCTCCATCGTTGTTTCTGAATGCTTTTCCACGATCTTCTATCCAGGTGATAGACCCGTCTTTTTTGATAAAACGATAAGAAACTTCCCAGCTTTTATTTTGTTCAATACAATCCCATACTTCTTTTCTTATTTTTGGCTGATCCTCAGGAATGATAAACTCTAAAAGCGTTTTATTCGGTTGAGAAAGTAACTCAGCAGGGGAATATCCGCTGATTTCTTCTATCTGTTTGCTGATAAAAGCAATTCGGGAGGGTTTTCCATATTGAATCCGATAAATGGCGCCCGGAATATGCGAAACGAGAGAATGAAACTGGTCACGATGGTAGGTGAGTTCAGCCTGAAGCTCTTTTTGATGGGTAATGTCGCGAGCCGCCGCGTAGATTTTATTTCCAATCGGACGCGATCTCCACTCAATATGCCTATAGGTTCCGTCTTTTCGTCTATATCGGTTTGTAAAATTAAAAATCGTTTTTTGAGCATCCAGTTGATTCAAGGCTTCATAGGTTGCCGAAAGATCTTCGGGGTGGATAAAATCCAGGAAGTTCATGGATTCCAGCTCATGAATGGGGTATCCCAGAATGTGCTCCCACTCTGAATTAACTTTTATGAAATTTCCATCCGTATCAGCGATGCAAAGGAGATCCAGATTGATGGAAAAGAAACGTTCATACTCAGATAGCTGATTTTTTTCTTTTGTGATATCAATAAAAATGACGGAATAGTGTTCCGGGCCGGTTTTTGCCACCTGCACTTTGAACCACTTTTTAAGGGCATTGGAGAATATTTCGATATATCCGTCTGGCTGATTTTTTCCCCACACGCCAAGCAACTGTTCCCAGTTGCAGGGATTTTCCGGGTGGATATGGCTACTTTCTGTTGTTGTTTTTCCAATCAGTTCATCCGCGGATATTCCTGTGAGCTGCTCAAAGGCGGCATTGACCTCTATGAACCGGTAGCCCGCCTCCGGGGTGGTTTCACGTTTTAAGTGTACGAAACCAAACGAAGCCGCTTGTATGAAATGCATTACATTGTCGGAGGCCATATCCGGAAGAATGGAGTTGAGTGGATGGTTGAATCCATTAATAACAAAAGATTTCGAGTAAACTTCAAATATCGTGCCCGCTTTTAGAGTTTTCTATGTGACAGCGCCGGAAGCTTTTGTCTTATGTCTTTTATATCGTCAAGGTTGATTTCTGCTAAAGCCATTCCCGGTTTTTCTCCGGCATCGGAAAGGATGCGTCCCCAGGGGTCAATAATCATAGAACGGCCGTAGGTTTTCCTGGAGAGCCCATGTGTACCTGTTTGAGCCGGCGCTATGACATAACAACTGTTTTCAATGGCACGTGCACGCAGCAATATTTCCCAGTGTGCTTTTCCGGTCGGACGGGTAAAGGCCGCCGGAATGGTCAAAATGTCGGCCCCCTGACTGGATTGCAGGCGGTAAAGCTCGGGGAATCGTATGTCGTAACAAATGGATAATCCGATACGTACCTTTTGTTCAACGCCACGGATGGTGGCTTCAGCTACAACGCCCCCCAAAGCCCCCGGTTTTACCGTTTCCGATTCTTTGTAGGATTCCGGCCTGGACAGCGAAATATCAAATAAATGTATTTTGTCGTATTGTTGAAGGATGGTTCCGTCCGGGCCGACCAAAATGGAGCGGTTGTATGATTTGGCCGGGGTTTCGTTGCTCGCGGGCACTGGAAATCCACCGGCCAGCAGGTGTACTCCGAATTCTTTTGCCCATTGGGGAATGGATTCCATAACCGCGGCATTTATATCTCCTGCCCGACGCTGTTTTTCCAGATCATCACCCAGAAAAGCAAAATTCTCCGGAAGTCCGATAAATACGGCATCTTGTTCCACCGCACGCCTTATAGCGTTATAGGCATTACTTAAGTTAACTTCTAAAGAAGGCTGGCTGTTGAGTTGAAGGGCAGCGGCTTTAAAAGAGGACATGGGAAAAAGAGAGATCGTTTAGCGGTTCTATGTTAGGTCAAGCTTGTTAATGGTCCGTTACATCGCCATTGAAGAATGAGCTATGGGTTAACTATTACAAATGTATAGAGAAAGTGCAAACATTACGAGTGTTATTGATGACATCTGATAAGAGGTTTTAAGCACATCCGGGGAGAGTATTGGCGTAAGAAAAAATGGTTTTAATGGTATAACCGGCCTGTCAGGGGTTTTATTCGATTAACTTTACCGGGATTTATGCGATAATAAAGGTATGGGCAAATACCTGTCTTTTAAAAGAGTTGGTAT
>JASCXY010000054.1 GCA_030012235.1 Balneolaceae bacterium ANBcel3
TTTATTTAATCGCTACATGCCTGTCGGTTCTTGCTTCATAAAAAAAGCAATTTAGCCCTGGACTTGCAGAAACATGCAGCACTTATTACTTTTAGTTTCAATATACATGGTATTTTCAACTTATATTACCTTCAAGTTTACGTTGATCATCGACCTTCCGGACAGGTATATTTGGCCATATGGCCTGTAATGAGGTATTCAGAAGCCGGATTTTTATTTCTCTGTATTATCTGCTAATTTTTTGATGCTCTCACGTATTCCTTTTATTTTCAATATCATCTCTTTTTTTAAGTATTTCATAACATGATCAGATAAAAGCTCGTTGGTTGTATAGTTAAAACCGTTTAGTCGGAATTTGCCAATGTTTTTACACTGACTTTCATTAAATAGACAAGAAACAAATGAAAACAAATCTCTTCCCTAAATCGATTTTAGCCATTGTCCTTCTGTTTACGGTATGGGCATGCGCAACAGACCCGAATATTGAATCTGCCCGAGTAGCACTTCTTCAGGCAGATTTTGATGAAGTTCTGGAACAAGCATTAAATGCGATTGAGTCCAACCCTGAAAATGCAGACGCATATTACTATGTTGGCGTTGCCCATGTGTCTTTTGCCAGTGCCAAACCTGCCGATGAAAGACTGGATGACTATAAAAAAGCAAAAGAGGCGTTCGACACCGCAAAGCGCCTTTATGAAGAACAGGATTTATCAACCAATGAATCGGAAAACCTTCCTGAGGTGATCATTGAAGTTTGGGGATTTGAGTACAACTCCGCTCTGGAACCACTTACCGACCAAATCGTGGATTCACCAACAGACTCTCTGACTCTAGCAAAGCATCACCTGAACAACGCATTAACCATTAATCCGGACAGCTCTCATACATACATACTTCTTGCAGAGGTATACTATGGTCTTGGAGAACTCGAAGAAGCTCAACGTATCACAGAAACATTAATCTACGAAGTTGGCAATAAAGAGATCTTCAGCTTCTATCGTTTGTCTCTCTACCTGATGGAAAGCGACAGGGACGAAGATGCCATACGTGTTCTGAATGAAGCGCGTGAACACCATCCGGACGAAATTGAAGTTATTCAGGAGATTGCTAATGCATACCTCCGGCTTGGCGAGACAGATAAAGCGCTGGAAACCGTTCAGGAACTGATCGAAAGAGATCCGGAAAACCCTCAATACCGCCTGGTATACGGAACCCAGGTCTATCAAATGACTCAGGAGCTGGATGATATGGTTCGTGATACCTATAGAGGTATATACGATTTAATGACTGAAATCAGAGATAAAGCCCGGGAAGGAAAAACCGATGCAGACCTTGAAGACGAGCTGAATCAGCTTGATGAAATGCACGCCGAAGCCGAAGTAATGATTCAGGAGTCTTTCGAACTCTCTGAAAGAGCTGAGCAGGAATTACTTGTTGCTCTTGAAGGAATGCCCGAAGAACCCATGGTTCATTATACTCTTGGCATTGTATATCAAAACAGAGCGGCCATCCTCCAAACTCAAAGAGAGTTTATCGATGATTTGGATGAAGTAGAGAAACTAAATGAAAGAGCAAATGAATATCTTCGTCAATCTCTTCCTTTTTATGAAAAAGCAACCGAGCTGGATGAAGATAATCAAGACTACTGGCTTTCTCTTTTCCGTGTATACACCCATCTGGGGATGATGGAAGAAGCGGAAGAAGCACAACGCAGAGCCGGCTTGTAATTTTTTCTATCTAAAAAAAGGCTTCATGGAAATCCATGAAGCCTTTTTTTGTTATACCTATTGTACATTACTGATCGAACCTTTTACATACCTTCATGAAGTTCTCAACGAAAACCATTCACGCCGGTCAAAAACCAGAAGAAACTTCCGGTGCAGTTATGCCTCCGGTTTTTTTTACTTCCACCTATGCACAGGAAGCCCCGAATGTCCACAAAGGCCATGAATATGCCCGCGTTTCCAACCCCACACGCACCGCTCTTGAAGAAATGCTGGCTGGACTGGAAGAAGCGGCCCATGCATATGCCTTTGCCTCCGGATGTGCCGCCATGGACGCCGTGCTCAAAATGTTACGTCCAGGTGATCATGTAATAGCTACTAACGACCTTTATGGCGGCTCTTACAGACTTTTTACGCAAGTATTCGAACCGTTTGGAATCCGGTTTGATTTTATAGATATGCAATCGGTATCCGATGTGGAAAAAGCGTGTACCGATAAAACCCGGATGTTATGGATTGAAACCCCTACAAATCCCCTCTTAAACATCGTAGACATCAGGGAGCTTGCCTCCCTGGCTCAAAAAAAAGGCGCATTCTCCGTGGTGGACAACACCTTTGCATCACCAGCATTGCAACAACCTTTAAAAATGGGAATCGATGCCGTTGTTCACTCTACAACCAAATACCTCAGCGGACATTCAGATCTTATAGGAGGAGCGGTATGTACGAATAACGATGAAATAGCCGAAAACCTCTCCTTTCAGACTAAAACGACCGGAGCTGTTCCAGGGCCTATGGACTGTTACCTGGCTTTGAGAGGAATTAAAACTCTGGCTTTGCGTATGGATCGCTCATGCCTGAATGCAAAGAAAATAACCTCCTACCTGGAGAATCATCCCCAGGTGGCTGAGGTACGCTACCCCGGGCTTGCATATCACCCCGGACACAGCCTTGCCGCCCGGCAGATGAAAGACTTCGGAGGAATGCTCTCTTTTTCACTGAAAGACGACTCTATCAAAAAGGCTCATGCGTTCATGAGTAACACCCGGATATTCACACTTGCTGAAAGCCTGGGAGGAGTTGAATCGCTCATAAGTCATCCTGCCAGTATGACACATGCCTCTATTCCAAAAGAAATTAGAGAAAAAGCCGGGCTTAAGGACTCTTTGATTCGCATTTCATCCGGTATCGAAGATGCTGATGACCTTTGTGAAGATCTTGATCGTGCATTTAACCGTATCTGATCCTTTTTTTGTATTTTTGGGTTTTGAAACACTCAATCCTTTTAACCGATGAACCCTCCCGCAAGGTGTTTTTCAAAATGGCTGATTTTCGGGCTTCTTGCCTCTGTTGCGGCATGCGTCAATCCGTTTGCACCGGGAGAGCTGGAGGGAGACCCCGTTTCTGATTTGCTGGGAGACCCTTCTACTATTGAAGGATTCTATACCCGGTTTCAAAAAGCTTATGAACTGAGAGACACCTCTTTATATGGCCCTCTGATTCATGCGGATTTTACTTTTACTTACCGGGACCATATTCAGAATCAGGATATTTCCTGGGGAAGACCCCTTGAAATGAACTCAACGAACAACATGTTTATGCTGAGTTATGACCTGAATCTCCAATGGAATAATATCATCGATCAATTCATCAATGAACCTCAAACGGAAGCAACCGTTTTCAGATCGTTTAATTTATCCATTAGAGAAGACCCTTCGGAACCTCCGTTGCGAAGTAATGGCATTGCATATTTCAGGCTCACAAGAACAGACAGCACCCAAAACTGGAAACTGATATTCTGGCGGGACGATTCTGATATATAATTTGAGCAGCATTTTTATCTATTAAGTCATGAACCCTGTATACATAGTAGACGCCGTGCGCACCCCAGCTTGCCTGGCCGGAGGTGCACTTTCAACCATCAGAGCTCCCGAGCTTGGCTCCATCGCTATTGCAGCTCTCTATAAGCGCAACTCTATCACACCGGATAAGATCGATCACGTCTGGATGGGCAACGCTTTCCCGGCCGGTTCCGGTTCATCACCGGCACGTCAGGCGGCCCTTCTCGCTGGCCTCCCCTACCATACTCCCGGCACCCTTGTCCATTCCGGATGTTGCTCCGGAATGCAGGCCATCATCACAGCGGCTGACACGATAAAAGCGGGAACGGTAAAAATAGCCGCTGCAGGTGGAATGGAAAGCATGAGTCAAA
Organism: Balneolaceae bacterium ANBcel3; assembly: GCA_030012235.1. Taxonomy (GTDB): domain Bacteria; phylum Bacteroidota; class Rhodothermia; order Balneolales; family Natronogracilivirgulaceae; genus JASCXY01. The sequence continues at coordinate 3,937 of JASCXY010000054.1, forward strand.
TCCCCCACTATCTTCCTGGTATCCGCCTCAAAAAACAAAAAGGCAACCTTCTTCTCCACGACGGAATGGAGTGTGACGGGCAAACACACCCTTTCTCAAAAAAACACTATGGCATTCTTGCTGAGAAAGAAACCAAAACTCATGACATCTCCAGAGAAGAACAGGAGCACTATGCCTTGCAATCATTTAATAAGCTTAAACAAGCCTCTGAACAACAGGCCTTTAAAAATGAAATACTGCCAGTGACCATCCGATCTGGAACAAAGCATGCTGTTGTTAAAGTAGATGAGGGCTATTCGCTGTATCCGGCAGAAACCGTTAAAAACCAGGTTCCGGCTTATGACGCTGACGGAAGTATCACTTCTGCAACTTCGGCCATGCCCGGGGATGCCTCTTCTGCACTACTTCTTATGGAAAAAGATTCGCTGACCCGTTCCGGCAAAGATCCTATAGCCCGTATTGTCTCATATGCTTCTGTCGCAAACAACCCGAAACAATCTTTTTCAACCCAGGCAGCCGCCCTTTCAAAGCTATACAGCCTGTCTGGCTATACCCCGGAAGATATCGATGTTTTTGAAATTCATGAATCGTACGCGGCTTCTGTCTTATTTACCATTCGTACGTCAGGCCTGGATCCAGCCAAAGTGAATCTTCATGGAGGGGCGCTCTGTATGGGCCATCCGGCCGGAGCTTCCGGTGCCCGCCAAATCGTTTCTCTTTGCTATATACTAAAAAAGTATGGATTAAAGAGAGGATGCGCGGTAATATCCAATCCCCTCGGAGAATCTTGTGCTGTTATGATCGAATCAGCATAACCCTTTTTCTAATGATATCATCTACTCCCCCCTGGCTATCCGGACAATAGTTAAGCTAAATTTTTATCTTTCCCGAATTGACTTTATCTTTTACAGGATTTAAATTTCACTTTCAATTGATCATCAAATCGTTATTGCCTATAGTTCATGGTTACCATTGGCTATTAACATTAAGCCACTAAACTACACAGAGATAATTTATTATTCTAGTGGGTTTTATCTTTGTTTGGACATATTGTGCGTTTATCATCGCACGTTTCGTCTTGGATAGCAAGTACTGAATTGTAACCTGGTTTCATGAAATCTATACGTAACTCGGCAATAGCGGCCTTAGTGGCAGCCTTTCTTCTTTTGGCCTTTGCAGATAGCAGAGCTCAGCGTTTGCGTATTGTTGCAGAAACCGAGACGTTTACCGATTACCAGTTATCTAACGACAAGCTGTCAATTACCCCGCCGGACTACCTGATCGTGCCCTGGGAAAACAACCAGGCCCGTTACCGCATTCTGGAACAGGAAGTTGTTCCCGTACCTGTTGATTCAAGTACCATTCATTTTGCGGAACAACCGGATCAGTTTCTTCTTTCTACTACCGAAACACCGGTCATAACGGTTGGTGAACAAGGGTATACCCGGGGCCGGGTTGTGGTTCCCATTACCATACACCTTGCACGGCTTCAGCAAACCGGAAATCCTGTTTTTCAGGTTACCCGTAATCTGAAAATTCGCGTATATAAACCAGAAACCCCGTCACTACGGCAGACAAAGACGGCATCGTTATCCTTCGACGCGCCCCTTGCATCCGGGCAATGGTACAAAATACCATTGGAAGAGGATCATCTTTATCAAATTAATTCCGACTATTTATCGGATCTGGGAGTACAAGTAGACAACATTGACCCTCGAAATATTCAAATATGGACAACCGATGGTTACGAGCTGTCTCGTCTAAACAGCGATCCGAGGTCTGTTCTTACGCAAATCCCCATCATTGTTGAAGGGGAGGAAAATGGAAGTTTTGATGATGATGACCGGGTCCTTTTTGTCGGAAATAGCCCGCATAGCGTCTTTTTTGATGAGCAAAGCCAGCGATGGCAACATAAACTTCACCCATACTCAAATAAAAACTATGTTTTTTTGACTATAGGAAACGAAGCCGGCTTGCGAATGGAAATGCAACCTCTCGACGGACGCCCCACCTCCATTATTAATGAGTTCGAGGATTTCCTATGGCAGGAAGTTGAACTAGAGAAACCGGAAGCACGTTTCAAATCCGGCACCCAGTGGCTTGGACGAGCACTAACCCCCGGGAATCCTACACTGAATATATTCACAGATACTATTCCGGGTCATATTCCCGACTCTGAGATCCATCTTGAAATCTCCATGGCCGCAAGAAGCACGGCTTTATCCCGGTTCAACCTCACACTCAACGGGTATTCCGGCATTCCCGATCTTTCGGTTTCTGCTATAGGAAGCTACTCCGATGCGACTGGAAATGCAGCACGTATGAACACGCTCAGTCATACGATTAATGGATTGCATATAGATGATGACATCCTGAGGCTTCAGGCGACACTCTCTACGGTAAATAGCCAGGCTCGCGCCTGGGTTAACTGGGTGCGCATACGGGCACACCGGACACTGACAGCAAATAACAATAAGCTCCTTTTTCATCCGCCTCGGGATGCCTTTGGACCACGGGCTGCTTATAATCTAAATGGATTTAGTCATGCTCCCTTTATCTTTGATGTTACCGATCCGGTACAACCAATATGGCTGGAATCAATCTTAAACAACGATTACTATACCATTCACGCATCAACGGATCCCAGCCGGCGTTTTTTGGCTGTAAGCGATCCAAAAACACCGGCCGCAGGCTCGTCTGTACCCAATCAGGATCTTCGCAACCCGGGGGTGTATCCAGACTATGTGATTATTACATCAGAAACGCTTAGGGAAGAGGCCATGATTCTGGCTGAACATCGTCAAAACGGGGATGGACTAACTCCTGTCGTTGTCACTCAAAGTCAGATTTTTAACGAATTCAGCGGGGGTGTTCCTGATGTTACTGCCCTGAGAGACTATGTCAAGTTCTTATATGACAGAGGCGCCTTATATCAGCAGCAACAACCTATGTACCTTTTATTATTTGGAAATACCACGTTCGACTATAAAGGTATAATGGGAAATACACCTATGCAGAACCATGTATTTACCTTCCAGAGTGAAGAGTCTCTGGTTAGAGAACGTTCATATGCCAGCGATGACTTTTTTACCTTCATGGGTGAATCGGAAGGGCTTTGGATCAGCAATGATGCTACGCATATTCCTGATCTTGCCGTTGGCCGTATACCGGTTCAAACCCCGGAAGATGCCTCCATGATCATAGAAAAAATTAAGCGTTATGAAGACCCCCGGAACCAGGGCGACTGGCAAACACTTTTCACGTTTATTGCCGATGACGATATCGCTTCAAGAAGAAATGACAGAGATCTTCATATCCTGAATGCCAACGGAACCGCTGATGTGATTGACCGGGATGCAACAGGTATCCGTATCGATAAAATTTATCAAATTTCTTACCCAGCGGTGAATACAGGCTCTGGACTTCGGGTCCCTGAGGCCACCAATGCGATGATCGACCGCATTAATAACGGCACTCTCCTTTTTAATTTCTCCGGCCATGGATCAGAGCAGTTTCTCACAGACCAACGCTTATTTACCGCCGATGATATCCCCCGCCTCAATAACAGAGACCGCCTGTCAATCATGATTACCGCTACCTGTTCGTTCGGAAGATATGATGACAGCGATGATTATTCAGGTGCAGAAAAGTTACTGTTACATCCGGATGGCGGAATAATAGCGACATATACTACCAGCCGTGTCGCATACACTTCTCCCAGTCCTACTGATCTTAGCTTTGGACTTAATATTCAGTTAACACGCGAAATAACAAAAAGAGATGAGAATAACAGGCCTTTGCGTATAGGGGATATTTATCGAAATACAAAAATGACCCCTGTTGGCCAACGTTTCAACTCCAGAATGTTCACCTTATTGGGCGATCCGGCCATGCGAATAGGCCTCCCTGAAAGCCAGGCGAGAGTCACACATATCAACGACACCCTGCTCGATGATCAAGAAGAAATCCTCAACATACGATCGCTTGACCAGGTAACCGTTCAGGGCCATATTTTACGACCGGACAGTACGATTGACAGATCGTTTTCCGGAGAAGCCAATGTCCGGGTATTTGATGCCTCCAGGCTGGTTCGCTATCCTGAAAAAGAGTGGGTAGTTGCCCAAAACTGCTTCCTGAGCGACTGTGGGTATCATGTTCAGTCGGATATGCTTTTTAATGGCCGCGTTTCTGTCACAGACGGAGAGTTTCAAAGTACGTTTGTCATACCTAAAGACGTCTCCTACTCTGAACAAACAGGACAAGTTCATGTCTATGCTCATGAACGTAATCTCTCCGCAACCGGTGCCACTTCCGGCTTCAGAATTCAGGGACAAAATCCGGACGCAACAGACAATCAGAGAGGGCCGGATATCGAAATATACCTTAACGATGAGCTTTTTATCGATGGTGGCATTGTAAATGACAGCCCGAAGCTGATCGTTCTTCTTTCAGATGACTATGGTATAAACACTACTGGAGCCGGCGTTGGACATGAAATCGTTGCCATTATTGAAGATTTTGATGCTCCCGAAAACCGCAAGACTATCCCGCTCAACGAGTACTATCAGAGTAATCTCGATGATTTCTCCAGCGGACGTATAGAATACCCCCTGGATGGTCTTGAAGAAGATTCATACCGACTGCGGATACGTGCCTGGGATGTCTTTAATAATATGGGGGAATCCGAAATTAGCTTTCAGGTGCTGGATTCTAAAGACCTTCAACTCAGAAATGTCTTTAATTATCCGAATCCAATGCATAACTTTACAAGTTTCGTATTCGAACACAACCAACCGGGAACTCCGCTGGATATTCGAATTCGAATTTTCACACCATCCGGTCAACCGGTAACCACCATCCGCCGTGATCAATACATCACCTCTGGAAATATGGTTAAAATTGACTGGTTTGGCCGCGATGAAGATATGCATCGGCTTGCTACAGGCACCTACTTATACCACCTGCAAGTTGCTGCACAAACAGGCAATGGTCGCCAGGTTAAAGATAAAATCGAAAGACTTGTCATATTACGATAATTTTTACGTTATTAAACAACACCTATAAAACTGAGCCATTCAATATCATGACACATAGAAATAAGCTTATTACCTTTATCCTGCTCGCATTGATCCTGCTTGCCAAAAGCAATTCGGCCTGGGCGCAAGCCGGAGTTTCTGCTGTACCCTTTCTACAAATTGAACCCGACTCCAGATCGGCCGCTATGGGTAACTCCGGAGTTGCCGTCGCCGATAACTCTACCGCCACTTTCTGGAATCCTGCCGGCCTTGCTTTTCAGACCGGCCACGAAGTGAACCTGACTCACACCGACTGGCTTCCGGATTTTAACGTAGACATGTTTTATGACTACCTTTCCGGCCGGTATTATATCGACGGAATTGGAGCCATCGCCGGACATATCACCTTCCTTAACCTTGGAGAACAAGAGCGTACAGACGGTACAGGCCAGTCACTTGGAACGTTTTCAAGTTACGAAGTTGCCGCTGGGGTTGCCTATGGGTATAAGCTCACGGATAATCTTGCCCTCGGAACAGGAATACGTTTTATTTTCAGTAACCTCGTTCCTCCCGGCACCGATGTAGAAGGACAAACCGCCCGAAATGGTACCAGTGTTGGCGTCGACCTTGCGGCGTTGTACCGAACCAACCCATTTGAGGTAGCCAACAGGGAAGCTACTTTTAGCGCCGGTGTTAATCTTTCTAATTTAGGTCCACGTATCCAGTATACAGACGAAGCCCAAAAAGATCCGCTTCCTACGACTCTTCGTGTCGGATGGGCGTATAAAATGGCCCTGGATCAAAGCGGGTTTAATACCATTACTATTTCCAATGACTTTTCAAAACTTATGGCCCGACAAGGCATGGGGCCTTTTGAAGCACTGTATAACTCCTGGGGAACGTACCGAAGACCTGATGGAGACGGTACCGTCAGTGTCCCTCTCTCTGAACAAATTATGATCGGAATGGGAATGGAATACTGGTATGATAACCTGTTCGCCTTACGTGCCGGTTATTTTTATGAGTCACCAAACAACGGTGCCCGGGAATTCCTCACGTTCGGAGCCGGACTCAGATACAACATTTTTGGTGTTGATTTCAGTTATATTTATACCCTTGAAGAAGATCATCCGCTGGCTAATACGCTGAGATTTTCTGCCATGGTAATTTTCTGATGCCTCTTTAAGTTTCTTATTATTTCTTTCAGTAAAAAAAGAATGCTTCGTTTTTTTTCAAAAAACAGGAACACGTTTTTGTTGTTCCTGTTTTTTTATTTTTCCTTTCAGGTTCAAGTATTTTCACAAACACCTCTGAAACCGGATCATCGTATTGCCTCTTCTCTATCGGAGTCGGTACCTTCCCCATTGAATGCCACCGGCACCATTCATATTGTTGCCGTAATGGCTGAGTTTCAAAAAGAGGAGAACCGATTTACGTCCGGAAACGGTACCTTTGACCTGGACTTTCTCAAACGTGATGATATTGTCATTGGCCCGCTACCTCATGATTACGACTATTTTGAAGCGCATCTCCAGTTTGCAAAAAATTATTTTGAGACGGTTTCCAATGGACTGTTAACCATTGATTACCATTTACTAGAGGATGTGATCCAACTGGATCAGCCTATGAGCCATTATGCCCCTCTTGGCCAGGATGGCAACGAAAATTATAAACTGGCGAATCTGATCAGAGACGCATGGACCCATGCCGGTACATCTTCTCTTCCTGATGATCTGTCCGACCTGGATCCGGATCGTACCATGTATATCGTTTTTCATGCCGGATCCGGCAGAAACATCGAACTCATGGGTACAACGCTCTATAAAACCCCACAGGATATCCCCTCTGTGTATATTGGTACAGAGTCCCTGAAACGGTTACTCGATGATCCGGATTTTCAGGGTATTCCGCTTGGAAATACCCCTTTGACCGTTACCAATTCAGCTTTACTGCCCCAAACACAGTCCCGGGCCGGAGAGGATGTCACTGAAACAGAATTTGTATTGGAACTCTCGATTAACGGTTTACTTGTCGCTAATATCGGCAGCTTTCTTGGACTTCCTGATCTCTTTAACACAGAAAGTGGTACCTCTGGAATCGGACGCTTTGGCTTGATGGACGGTGCTTCTATCTTTTCTTATATGGGCCTTTTTCCACCGGAACCATCGGCATGGGAAAAAATGTATCTTGGATGGCTGGAACCGTTTGACATCGCGCTTGATTCTGGTTCTCCTATTGAGCTTCCCGCTGTTTCACTCCGAAAAAACCACTCTGTTGCAAGACACTTCATCTCCTCCGATGAGTATTTTCTCGTTGAAAACAGGCACAGGAATCCCTCCGGGGAACCACTTGAAGTAACCATCCGAAGACCTGATGGTACCTACTCTTCTCATTTTATTGATCCGGAAGACGACCGGTTTGATCCATTGAATTCTTCGGATTACGACGAGTTACTGGAACCAGGGGTGCTGGTAAATGTGAGTAGTTTCGACTGGAGTCTTCCGGGCGGACCGGATATTCCCGAGGATGATCCGGATTCGGGCAGAATCCTGAACGGGGGAATGCTCATATGGCATATTGACGAATCGGTGATTCGATCCTCCATAGCAGATAACCGGGTCAATGCCAACTCTGACAGACGAGGGGTTCAGCTTGTTGAAGCCGATGGAGCCCGTGACATCGGACGCGCCCCGTCACAAGGCCAGGATCGTTTTTCCAATGGTCATGCCTTTGACTTTTGGTGGAAAGGCAATGATTTTACCGTAATTACGCTTTCCAGGGATAGTATTACCGTTTATGAAAATCGCTTTGGACCGGACACTCAGCCATCCAACCATAGCAATACGGGCAGCCCGTCCTATTTCGAGTTCTATGACTTTTCAGAAAACCTGCCAACATCACATTTTTTCGCCCGCTCTGTTAGCGGAGAGTATGCCGACCCGGTCGATCTTCCCGAACCCATTATCCCGGATTATACACCACATGCTCATCCGCTATTTCCGGTATCTCCCCTTTGGATGGATACAGACGACGGAAAACGCCTTGTTATCACCTCTGCAGATGGCTTTCATATTCAATCCACAGGAAGTCAGGATTCATTCACAGGTTTTATCCCGCATGTGCAGCCTTCACAACCTATGGAGCTGAACGGACAACTCATCGCAGGACAACTTTATGACGAAGAGCAAACCGTAGCCTCATGGATGATTCAGGATAACAGCCTGAATCAAATCTGGGCCTTCCCCGGACTTCCAGCGGGCCCCGGAATGGTGAGCTATACACATCCAAACAGCCTCCAGGTTGATCTCACGGATGTAGTCATTGCCTTGCAAAACGGAACGGCGGAGATCGGGTATCTCTCAGAAGAAACTCAGCAAAGTGGCAGCATCAACGGGCTGAGTGCTTTGTTAACAGATAACCGGATTCGCCTCTCGGACGACTCTTTTTCTCAATCCCTTACCCAAATCCCGGAGAATACCAAAAGAACGTATGTCGGAAATGTATGGTTTGATTCCGATTCCGAAGGCTCCTTTTTTATCCTTTCAGATAACTCTCTGCTCCTGCTGGATCAGCCGGGGCAAAGCGATCGCTATGAATTGAATTCGTTGCTGGAGTCTGAATACCCCCTTTCCTGGCCTGCTTTTGCAGACTGGAGCGGCGATCAAGTCCTTGATGTCTTTGCCACCGACGAAAAAGGCAAATACATTCATGGTAAAAATCGGGACGGAGGATTACTGGACTTTTTCCCTTTAGAAGCTCCACAAGGCCGTTACTTTTGTGCTCCTCCCCTTTTCGCAGATATAAATGGCGATGGCCATCTGAATTTGATTGCAGCCGTGCGTGACAGTCTTACCATGACCATCCATGTCTATGACCGTTCTATGAGGCCGGTGGACGGTTTCCCCCTCCTCGCTGGTTCGACGGGTACACACACGACCTCTCCATCTCAATGTACACCGCTCCTGCTTGAAAATGAGCATCTTGTTTCCGTGGCTCCTGCCGGAGAGGTCCGGGTTTGGCATCTTCCTGAACTCGGTGCTGTTCAGTGGGGTTCTGTTTATGGACCTCAGCCAGGTAATAAAGCCGGGATCAGTACCCCAGACGGCTCGCCTGTCCGGTCTGAATTCGGATTGCTCAATAAAACAGAAACCTATAACTGGCCCAATCCGGCACAGGATTTCACCCACATCCGATTTGAAACTTCTGAACCGTCTGTCATTGATATTACCGTTATCAACCAAAGCGGATCTACCGTATTTGAAGCTCAAACCGAATCCGGAGGACGACATCCTATGGAAATCCAGATTAATACCTCCTCATGGGGTAACGGAGTCTATTTTGCCAGGGTCCGGGCTCAAAACGGATCGGTTTCAGAAGCTAAACTCATTAAAATTGTTGTAACTCACTGATGTATTCAATGATTAACTTGGCCGAGCTGTACCGTCTTTCTTTAAGAAAAGCTATGAGGATATTGTTTCTCCTGGTACTGCTTTTTCCTGTCATTGCTCATGGCCAGCGAAACCCTTCTTACTATAACTACCCAAACAATCACCTGGAATGGTACACCATTGAAAGCGACCACTTCTATGTCAACTTTCAGGAAGGGAACAGCAGACCCGCTCAGGTTATATCCCGAATTGCAGAGGAAATCTATGGTCCAATCACTCAATTCTATAATTATGAGCCCGACCAAAAAATCAGCATTGTCTTAATTGACCGGCTGGATTACTCTAACGGCGCCGCTTTTTTCTATGATAATAAGATTGAAATATGGCTTCCGGCTCTGGATACGCCTCTCCGCGGAACACACAGCTGGCTGCGCAATGTGATAACCCATGAATTCACCCACATTGTTCAGCTTCAGGCATCGATGAAACGAAGCCGGAAACGGCCTGCGTATTATCTGCAATGGCTCTCCTATGAAGATGTCCGGCGCCCCGATGTGCTCTATGGCTTCCCACAGGGCCTGATTTCCTATCCTTTTGCCGGAATAAGCATGCCGGCCTGGCTTGCAGAAGGAACCGCTCAATACATGCATAATGAGCTGTTCTACGACGACTGGGACGCACACCGTGATATGCTGCTCAGGACCCGCATTCTGGATGATACCTACCTCAGCCTTGAAAAAATGGGGACCTTCACTTCTAAAACATCCCTGGAGCGGGAGCTGGTTTATAACCAGGGTTTTGCATTTACCGTATATATCGCGGAACGCTTTGGTGATGAGGCTGTTGCGGATATCACCCGGGCATTCAGCGAACGAGGAGTTTATGATGTCCGTAAAGCGATTAAAAACGTTACCGGAATAGACGGGCGTGATCTCTACAATGAATGGATTGAAGAATTAAAAACACACTATACGGATATGGTTTCAGGAATAGAACGAGATCCTGAAAACCGGACATGGGTGGAGCCTTTTGGCTTCTACAATTTTTTTCCGACATTTTCACCGGATGGCCATCAAATCGCCTATGTTTCCAATAAGTTTATGGACGGGGCCCTTGCATCACTCTATCTGATCGATACAGAAGATGGAGAGGAACTTTACTCGTTTGAAGTTCCTCTGTTTGAAAACCCCTCAGAAAGCCGTGCTATTTCCCGTAATCTTTCAGGGGTCAATTCCAAATCTGTCCGCCATAGCCACGGAGTACATACCAGCCTCAGTTCCTCTTCATCCATTCACGCACACGATGCACATGCCTGTGATATGGGTACTTCACTTGTACGCCGAATTGAAACTTCTTTCAGTTTTTCGCCGGATGGATCAAAAATAGCTTACAGCAGAGCCCGTCTGAACACCTATGGAGAGCAATACCGGGATTTGTATCTGTTTGATATTGAAAGCGGTGACTCCAGGCGACTGACACACAGCCAGAGGCTTCAGGATCCGGCCTGGAGTCCGGATGGCACCACCATTGCCGCCGGAAAAATTGAAGACGGAAGTGTCAACTTGTACCTGTATTACCCCGATTCAGATTCTCTGCAGAGAATTACCCAATTTGAAGACGGAGAACAACTGTTCCAGCCCGTATGGCATCCTGATGGCTCACGCATCTTTTTTTCCTTCTTCAATCACTCCCATCGATCTATTTATACCATGGATCTATCCGGGGATCCGGATTCCATGACCCCCGTTCCGGTGCTCGAAAATACGCACACCGATTTTCGGGATCCGGCAATCAGCATCGACGGTACATGGCTTTATTTCAGTGCAAATATTGACGGTATCTTCAATATCTATCGACGTTCTCTTGAAGATGAAACCGTTGAGCAAGTCACCAATGTGATCGGTGGTGCTTTCATGCCAAACCTGCACCCCGACGAAAACCGGCTTTTATATTCCGAGTTTGTTTCTGATGGATATAAAATTGCTCTTCTGGATCTTTCTGAAGCAGAAACACAACCCGTTAGTTTGGAAAACCTGCTCCCACGTACCCGGTCACGTGATGCTGCCGTATCCGAAGTGTATGAGCTAAATTTCTTCGATGACTCCGATATCTCTTCTTTTCCGGATTATGTAAAAGCTATTGCAGATACCGGGGCCTATGCGTATACCCTGCCTACCCGTTTTGCTTCTTCGGA
>JASCXY010000055.1 GCA_030012235.1 Balneolaceae bacterium ANBcel3
TCCGGATGCTCTCCGAAAGAGAAAACGGAGTGGATCCAAAAGTACAGAAATCAGTATGGTGAAGTGATGTTTGTGGGTGACGGAACCAACGATCTGATGGCCATAACAAGCGCAGATCTTGGCGTTGGGGTTTACAACGGCACGTTAACCATTCGAAATCATGCGGATATTCTTCTTTTTCATCCCCATCTGGGGGTTATAAACGAACTGCTCTCTTTTGGGAAAAGAGTCCGCCGAACTATCCGGATAAATTTTTTCTGGGCCATTGCTTACAACGTGATTGGAATAGGGGTGGCTCTGATGGGGTTGCTGCACCCGTTTTTTGCTATCCTTGCAATGATGCTGAGTTCCATATTTGTGACACTTCACTCAGCTTCACTGTCCCGGCAGCAGTCGTCTTTGGGAGATAGAGAAGCAGAAGTCAACGCTGTTTCCGGATCACCACTGCTTGGTACCGGAGTAAGGGACCTATAACTGACCATGTGAATTAAATAAAACTGATAAACGAGATATGGACTTTTTAGTTACCGGATTTATTTTTGGACTTGTGGGCAGTGCCCATTGTATCGGTATGTGCGGACCCATCGCCATTGCTTTGCCTGGAGCAAAAAACGTTGGTCTTTCTCTTTTTATTGGCCGTCTGTTATACAGTCTTGGCCGCACGGTTACGTATACTCTGATGGGAGGAGTCCTGGGACTGCTTGGAATGGGAGTGTGGCTGGCGGGATATCAGCAGTTCCTGTCTGTTTTAACAGGCGTCGGAATCGTAGCTGTAACATTGTGGACATGGAATCACTCATGGATTCCATCCGGAGGCTTTTTGTCCGGAGTTTCTGAAAAATTTTCTTCATGGATGAAACCACTCATGCAGGAAGGGTCGCCCACGGGTTTGTTTCTGATTGGGATCGTCAACGGGTTTTTACCATGTGGTCTGGTTTATGTAGCATTAGCAGCGGCTCTTTCTACCGGAAGAATCAGTTATGGGATGGGATATATGGCCTTATTCGGGCTGGGAACCTTGCCGGTAATGACGATGATGGCATTATCCCCCGGGTTTCTTAAAGGATCATGGCAACTCAAACTACAAAAAGCGATTCCCTGGCTGGCACTGTTTGTTGGTATTCTTTTGATTCTTCGGGGTCTTTCTTTGGGCATTCCGTTTATAAGCCCGGATTTGTCAGGCGGTGGTTCCTGCCATTAGTTTTATGTGCGCTGATTAGCCACACGTTCGATGGTAGTCTGAAGATCTTTTAATTCAAACGGTTTGGTGAAATACCCCATCGGTTTCATTTCAAGAGCGCGTTCTTTTACTGCGGGGTCGCTGTTTCCTGTAATAAAAATGACCGGTATTTCCTCCTCTTCAATGATACGCTTTGCGGTTTCCACGCCGTCAAGCTCGCCATTTAAAGTAATATCCATCAGGATCAGATCCGGCCGGTTCCATTCGCACAGTTCCAGAGCATCTTCTCCATTATCCAGTTTATCGATGATGAAATAGCCCATCCGCTCAATTTGCTGATGAAGCACATACGAGGCCACATAATCATCTTCGACACAGAGAATTTTTATCATAGTGGATGGTGTTAGACTAAGAAGAAACCCTAATGGATTAGGTTTATTATCGGACAATAGGGATAAAAAAAAAGAAAAAAAAGTGGGATAGCAATGAATAACATGAACCGAAGAAGTTTTATAAAGCAAGTTTCGGCTCTTGGCGGAGCGGCGGCTGTTGCATCATTGGGATTTCCGGGTATAGTTACAGGAAAACATCAAAGAAAAGTCGGAGTTGCCCTGGCTGGTTTAGGGTATTACAGCACCGATGAGCTTGCTCCGGCCCTGCAACTTACAGAGCATTGCGAGCTCAGGGGTATTGTAACCGGAAGCCCATGGAAGATTCCGGTTTGGCAGGAGAAATACGGTATACCCGACAAAAATGTATACAATTATGAAAATTTATACACCATCGCTGATAATCCGGACATCGATGTCGTTTATATTGTATTGCCGAATTCCCTCCATATGAAATACAGTGTGATTGCCGCTGAAGCAGGAAAACATGTGTGGTGTGAAAAGCCGATGGCTCTGACGGTAGATGAGTGTGAGAAAATTATCGGTGCCTGTGAGAAAAACAGGGTTAAACTGACGATCGGTTACCGTATGCAGCATGAACCCAATACACGAGAGATCATTCGTTTCAGGGAAGAAAATCGTTATGGTACTATTCGGTCTGTAGAGGCCTCTGCCGGATATTATAGCCGGATTGCCCGCAGAGAAGACTCCTGGAAGTTGCAGTCGGCCATGGGAGGGGGAGCTACCTATGATATGGGGGTTTATCCCATCAACGCCGCCCGGTATGTGACCGGAGAAGAACCGGTATCGGTTTCGGCACGACTGGAGTCGAACCGAAGCCAGTTTGATGAAGTGGATGAAACGGCCTGGTATGAGTTGACGTTCCCCGGTGGTGCCAGGGCTTCACTGATGACAAGCATGGGTGAAAATATCAACCGGCTTCATGTAGATACCCGTGACGGCTGGTATGGGTTACAGCCATTTTCAACTTACAGCGGTATTTCGGGCGAAACCAGCGATGGAGTTATACTAAATAAACGAATTCCAAATCAACAGGCACTTCAAATGGATAACGATGCGCGTGCCATTCTTGAAAATTCCGATGTTATCGTTCCCGGTATGGATGGACTTGAAGACATCCGTGTGGTTGAGGCGATTTTTAAAGCCGCTGATAGCGGCGAAGAAGTGCGGATATAAAAAGGCGATAAGGCAAAAAAAATATCTCCCTGAAGTTTATTCTTCAGGGAGATATCAAGGTCCCTGTTACAAAAAGCTATAATGCGGCCCTTGCTTCACGCTTCAGTTCTGCACGGCGTTGCCGGAGTTCCGGATCGCGTTGGCTGGCAGCTTCAATTTCCTCAAATCGCCACATCTTCAGATCTTCTGCTTCCAATAGTGCACGCAATTCACCACGGGTTCCGATGCGTTGTTCTTCGGCACGAAGCATGACACGGACAAACTGCTCCAGTTCTTCGTCGGTAACGGTTTCAATTTCTGATTGATCTACCGGAGTATCAGCAACAATAGTTTGCTCTTCGGCCTGAGGCTCTTCACTATCAATAATATCAGAGGCTTCCTCTGTTTCACATGCTGTCAAAGCCCCTATAAGTATCACTGCCAATATATATCTGAACATGATGCAATATTTTGGTGATAAAACTTGTGACTACCCGTCGATGACTGTATAAATAATACCGTCGATCTGTTGGATAATATATTAAAAATCATTTAAAAACTGCGAAAAATTTTACCAATTGTAAAAAAAGAACAACTTTTGGCCATGCCGGTTGCTGTGAGCTTGGAAAACTTATAGTAATAGGGCAGGACAACCATAAAAATCCCATAGAGTTATGGAATATATACGAGGACTTTATAAAGCAACATGATGGTAAACAGAGTAGTATTCAGTGAAATATGTTGATTGAAAGTTTATGGAATGCGACCTCGTGTCGCTCTCTATGGTTGATTATATTGTAATTGTAATATATGTTATAAACTGTGTTACAAGGATCCGCAAGTAAGGAGATGAGCATTCACGGCAGTAAGATGTGTTAAAGCGATGAGTCTGCCTGTTAAGGGCTGAATTGTGACCGTCGATTATTATAGAAAAGGTTTGCGGAGTTGTTGCCTTCATTTTAAAACTGCAAAAAAATATGAGGTAGACACATCTTTTACGTAGTCGCTTTATGTCCTTATGTCATTGATATTTTAAAAAAACTAACGGAGAAAATATGATGAAGCACCTATTCGGCCGATTAACTTCCAGGCAGGTTCTCTCTGTTTTCATAGTTCTCGTTTTCATAGCATGGGTGCGGCCTGTGCAAGCTCAGGAAACGGTGCGGGAACAGTTGCTGGAGAGTTTTGACCATGCAGAGACGCTAACTGCCTGGCTGGATGGGCCCGGCAGCAAGGGGATATCGACAGATACTACGGACTATACCGAGGGCACCGGTTCCATGCGGCTGGAATATCAGATGGATGCAGACAGCCTGACCGTTGCTGAAGGAAATCTGCTAACGATTGAGATCACAGCAGATATCCCCATATTTCCTGATCTCTCCGCTTATACGGGCCTGGTCATGGATTATAAAATCACGGAAGCTGCAACCCCGGAAGATCGTGCATATCTTCGAATAGCCGTGAACTCCGGAGGAGGAGTTTGGTATTATGAACCAGAGGTTTCACTCGATGAGATTAGTGAGGGCTGGCAGGAGATGCATATGCCTTTTGAACTTTTTGAGAAGAACGAAGAGGGCGATGATCCGTACGAAACAATCCCTTTATCGGGCATCGAATCCATCCATATTCAGTTAAAAACAACGCCAGAATCCGTTGAAGAGAGTGTAAGCGGAGTCCTTTTTCTTGATAACATGGGATCATATTTTCAGGATGCCGGGAATGATTCCATCATTCCCGAAGATGCCGAGATTCTTTTTTCTTTTGAAGACGGTACCACCCGGCAGTGGTTTGCCGATACAGAGTGGAGCAGTGCTTCGAATGAGCGAGTAACCGATGTGTGGAGCAGTTATGGTTCTTACTCGCTCAAAGCGGACTTTGACATGGACGGAGAGGGTGCTGAAGCCATGCTCGAGTATCAGAGAGGAGGAAGCGGTATGGATTTCTCCGGATATACCCATCTATATGCGGTGGTTCGTCATGATGATGATGCCATCGTGGGCGAGGAAGGAATGACAGCACGGATATTTATAAAGACAGGCGGAAACTGGACCTGGCGAAACAGTGAAATGGTTCCTGTTGACGCTTCTGAACAAGGAACGGTGCTTGTCTGGGATATTTCCGATGTACCGGAAACACGGAATGTCCTTTCCATAGGAATTCAGTTTGAAGTTGGAGCCGATGCCTCCGGTACTACGGGTATTTATCTTGGCCATATGGCGGCCTACCCGCCTTTTGAGGCCGATCCTGTTGAACCACCGGGAACACCGAATATCGACTATGTTCCACCAGCCGGTTGGATTGCTTCCGGATCAGAACTCACCAGCGCCGGGATGAAAGGGGTAAATAATCCACACATCTGGCATGATATGAATTCCTATAATGCACTTCCACATATAGCGGGACATGGTTTTAATGCTGTTCGGATTGTGTGGCAGGCAAACTGGTCCTATGAACCATATATGGGTGATCCGGAACGACTGCGTCAGATTGTAGAGCGTACCCTTGAATTGGGCATGTTTCCTATCCCTGAGTTGCATGATCTCACCGGCAACGATTCCCCGGAACAACTGGTTGAACTGGTGGATTTTTGGATCCAGGATGAGGTCGTGGAGTTATTCAATGATTACCCCTATATGTGGCTGAATATTGCAAATGAGTGGGGCAGCCATGCACTGCAGGATGCCGTTTGGAGTGAGGCCTATAAAGAAGCGATTACAAAAATTCGTGATGCCGGAATTGACAATGTGCTGGTGATCGATGCCAGCGGATGGGGGCAGAATATGTCGCCGATCCGAAACTTTGGACAGGAAGTCCTCGAACATGACCCTCTCCAAAAGATCATGTTCAGCATTCATATGTACGGTTCCTGGAACAACAACAATTATATTTACAATCAATTGTATGATGTTCGTGTAACCAGAGATCTGCCTATTGTGGTCGGAGAGTTTGGATATAATTACAGAAACGGAGATAACAATCTGGGCAGCCGGGTCGATGCACGGTATATGATGGAAACGGCGGCAAACCTGGGAATTGGATATATTGCCTGGTCATGGCATGGAAACAACGAAGAAAATGCCTGGCTGGATATGACCGAGAGTGATTGGGAAACACTCAACTATTGGGGCCGTATGGTTCAGGAGGGTCCAACAGAGCCCGTTTCTACCACGGTGGAAGAAGAAACCGAGATTGCAGATGAGTTTTATCTGTCTCAAAACTATCCGAACCCGTTTAATCCGTCCACCACCATTTCGTTTCATTTGCCTGAACGCTCCGACGTTGAACTGACGGTCTACAATATGCTTGGCCAGAGAGTGCAGATACTTGTTCAGGAAAACAAACCCGGGGGCAGACACACGGTTACGTTTGACGCAAAAGGTCATTCTTCCGGGGTCTATATGTACCGGATTCGTGCCGGAAATCATACCTCCAGCCGAACAATGACTTTTGTGAAATAACCGGTGTTTTTCTATTTTTAAGAATAGTTACGAAGAAGCCCCTGCAGCTCAGACTGCCGGGGCTTTTTCTTGTCCGTGGTATGTCAGGTACCCCTTCGGGCGAAACCAGAATTTTCAGAAACCCATTCAATTAAATACATTATGAACGAGCTGAGTCTTTCAGGAAAAGTGATACAGGTATTACAAGAACAATCAGGAGAGAGCCGTAACGGAACCTGGCGAAAACGTGATTTTATATTGGAAACCGGAGGACAGTATCCCAAAAAAGTGTGTATTACTCAGTGGGGGGATAAGATAGACCAGGAGCCGGTTGCAGTTGATGAAGATGTTGTTGTTTCGATAAATATCGAGAGCCGGGAATATAATGGAAGATGGTATACCGATGTTAAGGCGTGGAGAATTAACAAAGAATCCGGCAGCGATGGCCCGCCAGCGCCACCACCTCCAACGCCTCCGGCTGATGGCGGCTTTGACCCTCTGGCTGATGAAGACGATGATCTTCCGTTTTAATTAAAAATGAAAGCCCGATAGTCGAACCAACGCCCGGATATACAGGCGTATGATTACATTCGGTTGTGGCATTACCTCTGACGATATACATTCAAATATTTGTACAGATGAAATCGACACAGACACGTGTCAGCGTAATTCTGATCCGACTTACCTTAAAAAGGTCATAATCCGGCTTTTGGAAAAGGTTCCTGCGGAAATCATATAGACATAAATACCGGTGGGCAGCTTATGAGCAGAGAATTCAAGGGTATGCTTGCCGGGATTTTGATATCCCTGGCCGTAAGACCGGACTTTTCTCCCGGTTACATCATAAATCTCCAAGGTGACGTTAGCGGCATCCTTCAGGGTGTAAGGAATCCGGGTCGAGGGATTAAAGGGGTTTGGATAATTCTGGCCTAAAGACCATTGAACGGGCTGGTTTTTCTCATTATCATATCCTGTTCGTGTGCTCATTACCGGAAGATCTTCTTCGATCCATTCTTTCACAAACAAAAGAGCACGTACGGTATGGTACCCTGCTTTCCATTCATTTGCCAGCCGGTTATGCCAGCGATATTCCCATACACCTTCATCAAGAACGACTTTTAATCCGCCTTCATCCAGATAGGTAAACAGATCCAGGATTCGGTTTAGGTATCGGGCTTGCAACTCTTCAGATTCAACTATACGGGCACCGTAGTATAAACCCGCAATAGCTTCAAAGTGCTGCCACCAGTCTTTATTATCTGAGTAGACCGAATAATCAGGAATCCGGCCCAGGGCAATGGATGCATATCCGTTGTCTTCCTGTATCAGGCCGTGTTCAAATACAGTATGGATCAGCTTCTTTGCCATGGAAACGACCGCTTCCCGGTTGGATACCTCTGTACCCATAACGCGAAGTGCCTCCATGAAAAGCCATGCGGTTTCAATATCATGGGCAAAGCTAAAAAAGCGGTCATTAACGAGTGTCCAGTCTCTGGTAAACTCCGTCCGGCAATAGGCTCGTTCTCCATCCTCCACACAAAAACGTCCGGCAACTACATCGACCAGGATTTCATCCAGTCGCGGAAGCAGATTTTCTTCGGCATAGGCATAAGCTTCAGGAGGAAGAATGTCCCTTACGCTGTTATTTCGGAGGAGCCAGGCCTCATAAAGGGATGTAAGGGCTTCCATAATATGAATATGGGTATTGGCTTCTTTGTCGCCTCCATCCAGGCGCATTTCGTTATCAGCAAGACCGTTTACAGGAATCTGCTGATATCCCAGATAGTCGGCATCGTGTGCCCGCTGATCCATGGCCTTGAAACATTCAATGGCTATGGCCAAAGCTTCATGGGCGGCCTCCCGATAGGTTTCGTTGGGATGGTCATGAAACGCCAGATAATAGTGAGTCAGGCCATAGATGGCAAAACTGTTATTGTACAGTCTTCGGTTTGGGCTTTTATTTGGTTTGTCCACATCGTCAATGTAAAACTCTTTATTCTCCGGGTCATGAAAGGCCTCAATCAGATATCGAAACTGGTTATAGGCGATCAGAGCGGCAGTTTCACTTTGTACACCAACACGATACCAGGTTGCAACCGTAAAAAGCTGGCGACCTTGCTGGATAGAATTCCTTTGCCCCTTTTCAACGGTTCCGTCTATGGTAATGTCACCGTAAAAGCCATATTCAGCGAAATTCACTGCCGAATATTGTTCCCAAAAACTGTACACGGCACGGCCGTTGGTTACGGCTTCTTCATAGATATTTTCAAGCACATCCTGGTGGATTTCAGCGTTGAATCCCTGCTTTGCTTTTGAGCAAGCCGAATTAACCACACAAAAGATGACAACAAAGACTATCTGTTTCATCGTTTAAAAAATTAAAGATAGAGATGCACAGGTTCGGGTTGTGCAGTTCGCAGAACGTTTAAATCAAGGTCCCTGTAACAAAAATGATATGTGGTAGATACATGGAAAAAAAGGAGGAAGCAAGAGGCGGAAAATACTTTTGCGCAAATTATCCTTTTTTTACGATCGTGCTTTCTTAGTTCTGAGTTTCAAGGAGTGGTGAAAGGATATGATTGTTGTAAAGCGATAAAAAAAGAGGATACGATTCCTGTCAGAGAGAAATTGAGTTTTTCTCTGTTGGATGAATCCCCCCCCTTAAGCAGATGTTAAAAAGCTCAAGAAAAGATCAAAGGGTTGCGATCAGTTCCTTCAGGTCTTTATCCTCGGTACCGGTTGCTCCTGCCTGGTATTTTACAAAATTCCCATTCCGGTCAAATATAATCTTTAACGGAATAGAAGGAAGGCGGATTTCAGAAGCCAGTTTTCTTGCTTCCACAAACACGAAGTCGAAATCATTAGCATTCCGAAACGTGCGGACATTGATAGCCGTATCTCTCCAACCGGGGGTAGCGGCAATCACAACAAGGTCTTCCGGATATTCTTCCTGTACCGTTTGAAGTCGGGAGAAGACCCCCAAACAGGACCCACACCAGGTTTCCCAGAAGTCAACAACCACAATTTTCCCTTCAAAATCGCTAACCTGGACATAGCTTCCGTTCCAATCGGATAATTTGGCGTTTCTCACCCTCTCAATGTCCTCTTCTGAGATGGAAAACGCCGATACCGGCTGATACAGATAACTACAAGTCCCTACAAGTATGGCGATAAAAAGGAGTACGACAAGCTTACCTTTGATATCCATGTATATCGAAGTATTTTGTTGGTATGACAGGCATCCATAACTTTTTATAAAATGCTTATCGTTTATTAAAATACATTAACGCAGAAAAGAATGCAACAGGTTAAAATAAAATCGATTTTTACTCTTTTTAACTAAATCAATTTGATGTAAAAAAAGCAAGAGGAATGGAAATGAGAGATCCAACACCCGTCTGAAATTATTGAAGTCCTGTATTTAATTTGATATTTTGTCCTTTTTTGGCCGGGACTCTTAAAGGAGGAAAATGGGCCGGCAATCTCTTAACTTTTTAATTCAATGTAGGTATTATGAGCATTCTGGAAGCACTTCTACTGGGAATATTGCAGGGAATAACGGAATTTTTGCCGGTAAGCAGTTCCGGTCACCTGGTATTGGCTCAATCTCTCTTAGCCAGTGAACTGGCGCCGGGCATAACCTTTGAAATCGTGGTACATTTTGGCTCTTTCAGTAGTATAGCATTGTATTACAGAAAAAAAATTATGGCGATTCTGATTGATCTGATCAAAAGTTTTTCGCCTGAGGGCATTCGTTCTAAACGATATACAACGGATCCTCATACCCGGCTGTCGTGGATCATTTTGCTAAGTGTGATTCCGGCCGGAGTGGTAGGGTTTACAATGAAAGAGCAGATCGAATCCCTCTTTATGAATCCGGTGTTGGTATCGGGGATGTTACTTGTAACGGGAGCACTGCTTTTTTCTACTCGCTTTGTTGGTAAAACCGAGAAGGATGTGAATGTCCGAAGGGGATTTATAATTGGGATTGCCCAGGCATGTGCTATCATTCCGGGCATAAGCCGTTCCGGAAGCACCATTACTACCGGATTGTTGTGCGGAGTCAGCCGCGAGCATGTTGCTAATTTCTCTTTTTTAATGGTTTTGCCGGTACTTGCAGGTGCCATGTTGGTTGAAATGCTGGAATTGCGTGAAACGGGAATGGAAAACCTCGCTCTGGCCAGTCTGGTCGTCGGCTATTTCGCGTCCTTTATTTCCGGTTTTTATGCGCTGAAGTATCTTATAATCCTCTTAAAGCGTGATAAAATCTATTATTTTGCTTATTACTGCTGGCCGGTGGGTGTTGCCGGGCTGATCTATTTTTCTATGTAAGAAGGCGAAACGTATTCAGGCCTGAATAAAAAATCAGAAGAAGCATTCTTTACGACTTGAAACGCTTTTTAACGCTGCCGTATCCCGGTATAGGTTGATGTTGCGGGAAATTCTCTCTACTATTGGATGAGTTACAGGGCAATCATGCCGGAATCACTTTAAACGTTTTCCGCTATGTATCATACCTCTCGAAGGGAGTTTCTGAAAAAAACCGGCCTTCTTGCCGCCGGTGTAGGCCTTGCCGGATCATCCGCCTTAACGGCTTGCAGTAATAAAGCCTCTTTGAACAGCCTTCCTCAGTGGAAGGGTTTTAACCTCCTGGACTTTTTTAATCCGGATCCAGCGAATCCACGCCCCCCAACACAGGAAGAATATTTCAAGTGGATGGTGGATTGGGGGTTTGATTTTGTCCGAATACCCATGGCCTATCCTTATTATGTTGACTTTGACAGAAGCCGGCCGATCAGGCCGGATGAGGTCTATCAGATTAGTGAGGAAAAAGTAGAGCACATCGAGGCATTGGTAGATCTGGCGCTCTCTTACGGCTTGCATGTGAATTTAAATCTTCACAGAGCACCCGGATATTGCATCAATGCAGGGTTTGATGAGCCGTATAATCTATGGTTTGATGAAGAAGCTCAGCAGGCATTTAATTTCCACTGGGATATGTGGGCCAGAAAATATCAGAATGTTTCCAGGAAAAAAATCAGTTTTGACCTGGTAAATGAACCGGCCATGCGGGAGGATATGAATAATCAGCATTCTC
Source organism: Balneolaceae bacterium ANBcel3 (assembly GCA_030012235.1). Classification (GTDB taxonomy): domain Bacteria; phylum Bacteroidota; class Rhodothermia; order Balneolales; family Natronogracilivirgulaceae; genus JASCXY01. The sequence goes on from JASCXY010000055.1 coordinate 11,284, forward strand.
CGATCACTTCCCTGCCCGGGGATGTCTACCGACACGTGGTCAAGCATGCTACGAAAACGATTCATTCTGTAAACCCCGATCATTTAGTGATTGCTGGGGGGAATGATGTTGGCGCTACCGTTGTACCGGAATTGCTGGACTTGCCAATAGGTAAAAGCTGCCGTGGTTATTACCCGGGACTGATTTCTCATTATAAAGCGCCCTGGGCATTTGCGGATATAGATAACCTGCCGGAACCGAAATGGCCGGGACAAGTAGGGGATGAGTATTTCAGCCGTGCGATGCTGGATGAGTTTTTCGCTCCCTGGGTAGAAGTTGTACGTCAGGGGGTGGGAGTCCATTGCGGGGAATGCGGCTGTTATAACAAGACCCCACACGATGTCTTCCTTGCCTGGTTTTCGGATTTATTGAGTTTGTTTTCGGAAAATGGCATCGGCTTCGCTTTATGGGAATTCAGCGGAGATTTTGGGCTTATGAACTCCCGCAGAGAAGACGTCGATTACGAAGACTGGTACGGGCATAAACTGGACCGTAAACTGCTGGACCTGCTCAGAAAGCAATAAAAAAGAATCGGTTATCTGCACCGATTCTTTTTTTGATGAACTGTTTACACGAAATATGGAGTAACTCCGGCTGAGTATCATCCGGATAAATAAATGATGGCAAATGTATCTGATATAAACACCGCGCCGCGGTGGAAGGGTTTTAACCTCCTGGACTTTTTCTTACCTTCACCCGACGATCCGAGGCCTGCAACGAAAGAAGAGTATTTCAAATGGATGTCGGATTGGGGATTTGACTTTGTCCGCATACCCATGGCCTATCCGTATTACCTGGACTACGATCGCAGTACAGATATCCATCCGGAGCAGGTATACCAGCTGGATGAGGCGGCCATTGAAACCATTGATGAGCTGGTTGCCATGGCGCATAAATATGATATGCATGTGAGCCTGAATTTGCACCGGGCACCCGGATATTGTATAAACGCCGGGTTTAATGAACCATATAACTTATGGTTTGATGATGAAGCGCAACGGGCGTTTTTATTTCACTGGGAAATGTGGGCCAAAAGATACAAGAATGTATCCCGGGAGAACATCAGCTTTGACTTGATTAATGAGCCTGCCATGCGGGAGGATATGAACGATCAGCATGCTCCGATTACTTCTCTTCCCGGGGAGATCTACAGAAACGTAACCAGGAAGGCCATCAAGGCGATCCATTCTGTAAACCCTGATCATTTAGTGATCGCCGGCGGAAACGACGCCGGGGCCACCCTTGTACCGGAACTCCTGGATCTGGAGGTCATTCAAAGCTGCCGGGGATATTTCCCCCATGAAATATCTCACTATAAAGCCTGGTGGGTGTATAAGGAAATGGAGGGGCTGCCTGATCCGAAATGGCCGGGACAGGTAGGGGATGCGCACTTTAGCCGGGAAATGCTGGAATCGTTTTATGCTCCGTGGATAGAGGCCGTAAAAAACGGAACCGGGGTCCATTGCGGTGAATGCGGATGCTATAAAAAAACACCTCATGATGTATTTCTTGCCTGGTTTGAGGATGTTCTGGATATCTTTGCAACGCATGGGATCGGATTTGCCTTGTGGGAGTTCAGCGGTGAGTTTGGTATCCTGGATTCCGGCCGCGAGGATGTAGAGTACGAAGACTGGTATGGCCACAAGCTGGATCGCAAGCTGCTGGATCTGTTGATCAGAAAGTAGTTTTGGCGGACTCCGTACATGTCCCGAATGAGCGGTGCCACTGTTGCGGATGCTTGTGTTGTGAACTTCAGTTCAGGAGTTGTTTCGTTTACGAAACGTAACTTTTTTTCTGCGATTTGAACCAACGTACGGCACCTAAAAGAAGAATAGATGAGCCATTAAGGTGATAATTGGCAGCGAAATGAGTGTTCGCAATAGAAAAATGACGATCAGGTCCAGAAGATTGAGCGGGATTTTTGATTTTAGAATCAAAGCTCCGACCTCAGACATGTAAATCAGCTGGCTGATAGATAGTGCGGCTATGACAAAGCGTGTAAATTCGCTTTCAATACCGGAGGCCAGAATAGCCGGCAGGAACATATCGGTAAAGCCAATAAGAACGGCCGGGGCGGCTTCAGCGGCCTCGGGGATTTGAAGCAAGGCAAGAAGCGGTATCACCGGCCAGGAGAGCCACGTAAATAACGGCGTATATTCAGCAATGATTAATGCCATGATTCCAATGGCATAGACCAGCGGTAGCAGTGAAAGGAGAATATCGGCCAGGTTAGAAAACGAAGATTTAGCAAGTCCCTTGATCCCGGGGGCATTATGTGCGCGTTCGAGGGCTTTAAGCAAAGAGTCACGGACAAAGCTTCCACTGAACTTTTTTTCTTCTACCAGCTGCCGGCCGACCGGTTCATAGTAGGTATCCGGTTTTCGTGAGAGTGGGTAGATTCGGGGTAAGATGATGGCCGTAATCAGTCCGGTAATAACAACGGTTCCATAGTATGGAATGAACATGTGGTTCAGATCCACAAAATTAATAACCACCAGACTGAATGCAATCGATACAATGGAGAAGTTGGTGGCAATGACCGCAGATTCGCGTTTACTGTAAAACCCTTTTTCATACTGCTGCATAGTAATCAATACCCCAACAGTACCCGAACCAAACCAGGAAGCGGTTGCATCAATGGCACTGCGTCCTGGCAGATTAAACAGCCAGCGGAAGGGTTTTCGGACCATGCTTCCAATAAACTCCATGAAACCGTAATCCACAAGAAACGGAAGACACAAAGCTGCAAAAAAGAAAAAGGCAAACAAGACCGTAATAAGATCATTCAGCATCAGTCCGCCGGTATCCTCAGAAATAATAAAGGAGGGGCCAATCCCTATGAGTGTCATGGTAGCCAGAAGTGTGCCGGCAATTCGAAGCGACAGCCAAAAGGTATTTGTATGAAAAATTTCATGCATTATCCCCCCGGAGGCCCAGTTCGGATTACGGAACTTTACCCAAAGCGTAACCAACATCGAAATCCAGAAAAAAGTAACGGCAATAATTGGCAAAGCTCCGCCGAGGACATCCTGCATCCGTCCGGCCATGAAACTCATCCCTACATGGATGGTATCGTCGTAGCGAAACGGGATTAGGAATATGGTTATTCCAGCTAAAGAAGGGATAAGAAACCGAAGTACATTACGTATGTTCAACAGTGTGTCAGGCCGAAGGGGGGTACGAACAGAACTCATCAATATATTATGTTGAAATAGGCAGGGTGAAGGTAAAGGTCGAGCCTTTTTTTTCAGCACTTTCCAGGTGCATGGTACCGCCGTGTTCCTCGACAATACGTTTAGAGATGGCAAGGCCAAGGCCGGTACTTGATTCACCGGCTGTAGGCTGACTGGATGATTTGTGGTATGGTGTAAATACGTGTGGTTGATCTTTCTCGGGAATACCTACACCATGGTCTTTAACAGAGACAGAGATTGCATCTATGTTGGCTGTAACCTTTATCTTAATTTCAGTGTTTTTATAAGAGAACTTGAGAGCGTTGCTGATAAGGTTATTTAGAACCTGTTCCACCTTATTCCTGTCAATGGACAGAATAAGAGGGTGTTCTGGCAGAGACGAAGAAATTCGGATGTTTTTATTGGATGCGAGCAGACGGTTGAATTCAATCGTTTGTTCAACCAGTTCTGTCATATTGTGTTCGCCTTTATCAAGTTGGGTCATCCCCGACTCAATTTTCGTAAAGTCCAGAAGTTCGGTCATCAGGTCAATAGAGTGCCTGAGCCGCTCATCGGTATTTTTTAAAAACTCTTTTTTTTGATCCTCAGAAAACTGATCCGGGAAATGCATCAGCATATCCAGATACGAAATGGCGGTTGAAATAGGGCTGCGAAGATCGTGAGCTGCCATATTCAGAAACCGGTTTTTCTCGTCATTCAATGACTTAAGCTCATCATTGGCCTTTTCAAGCTCATTCAGTGTCCTTTCAAGCAACACCTTTTCTTTGGTCAATTCTCGTTGTAACCGGTTGATCTCGGAATTGAGATTAATTAACTG
>JASCXY010000056.1 GCA_030012235.1 Balneolaceae bacterium ANBcel3
TGCCTTCAAGAAGGGGTATCTGTATCTGAACAATGTATTCAACAAATAATCCAACCCCTATGAAAATGATGGCGGCAAAGATATTAAACCAGGTGAAGACTTCGGCAAAGGTTTTTTGTGCATCGGTGCTACCAGACTGCCTCATAAAGAAAGGAAGCCACGCCATGCGGAACATCTGAACGGCAAGAAGCATGAAGACCGACAGTTTAATGCACGCATTAAAAATCCCTGTGATATCCTCAGCAGTATATTCAGCTCCATACAGCCGGTCTATGGACTCCCGTGGCATACGGAATACTGCAAATCGGGCCACCACTTCATTTACAGCATGAGAAAGACCGGCAGGAATATAGGGTATTCCAAAAAGTAAGGCTTTTTTGAAATGCGCGGGAACCCACTTTCCCTTCAATTGTCCTCTTGTAACATACAATAACACACAGAAGGTCAACAAAGAAGCAATCGTATTGCTCACCAGTACCGCTTCGATCCCCCACTCCGCAAAAACCACGAGAAAAACGTTCAGTGATACATTTATTATAACACTCATCAGGCGGATAAGTGCATACGTCCAGGTTCGGCGAATCAAGCGAAGTTCAGCGAACGGAACCATACTCAGAGCATCCAGCCATAAAATGGCCAGCATGAGATAAAATAATTGCGCTCCTGAAAGATGAACCAGGCCGGTTGTTGTTCCTGAACCATCAAGTCCTAACAGAGGTGATATCACCGGCATAAAAAGCCAGGTGATGAGTACTAAAACGGTGGCGGCTCCGAGCAATCCGGTCTGAATGGTCTTGAATACTTCCCCTGACTGACGACGGTCTGCTCCGTATCGCAGATAGGCCGATTCCATCCCAAAGCTGAAGAGTACATTTAAAAAAACGATGGCTCCATAGATCAAACCAATGATTCCATAGGCCGCCGGATCAAAAAATTTGGTATAAAAAGGAACGAGGAGATAGTTTATGAACCGGGCCAGTACGCTGCTGACCCCATAAACGAGTGTGTCTGAAAAGAGTTCACGGATTTTTCCCACGTTTCATCTCCTGTTTTCATGCCCGGCCGGTTCGACGACTATCTGCCAAAAGCTGATCCCGAAATCACATCCGCTATTTTGCAGCATCCGTATCTCCGGATCTTTCCTGAAGGATGAACGCTGCCGCCATTTCATATCCATAAAAGCCAAAGCCACTGATCATCCCCCGGCAGACACCGCCTGTGAGCGAAGTGTGTCGAAACGATTCTCTGGCATGAATATTTGATAAATGCACTTCAACAGGCTTGACGGGCAATAACGAGAGCGCATCTCTGATAGCCACGGAAGTGTGTGTAAATCCACCAAAATTAATGATAATTCCGTCCCAGGATTCAGAAACCGCTTTGTGAATGCGATCGATCAGCTCTCCTTCGTGATTACTTTGAAAAAGAGTCCACGCCATGTCCGGGTATTTGCTCTTAAGCGAGGAAACCAAATCCTCTTGTGTACCCGTTCCGTAATGCTCTTTCTCACGTTTACCAAGCATATTGAGATTTGGCCCATGCAATATTAGGAAATTCATGCGCCCGCCTCCCATTCTTTCCGGATACGTGCGGCGATCTCAGCCATTTCATCCTGGCTAAGTTCCACATGGCCGCCCAATACCAGTTTTTGCCCTTCTGAATAAATCGGAATCAGGTGAATATGCGCATGAGGCACTTCCATTCCTTCTACAATGACTCCCGTTCGAATCGGCGACAGGGCTTTATCCATGGCTTTAGCCACAGATTTGGCAAAAACCACCATATCTGCCAGATCCTTGTCATCCAAATCAAAGAGGTAATCGGTTTCCGCTTTCGGGATAACGAGCGTATGCCCTTTGCTGGCCGGCCGGATATCCAGAAAGGAAAAGAACCGGCTATTTTCTGCAATCTTATAACAAGGGATTTCACCGCGAATGATTTTAGTAAAGATCGTAGCCATAATATTCCTCGCACACCGGTGAGCCACCGGCTTTTTTATTTCGATTCCAATTTCAAGGTAAGGTACTCACAAATGAGCATAATTTCAGAGGCTTTGCTATCAGATTTTTTCTTGATATCCTCTGGAAGAGTCCTTATATTTAAAATCTTTACAAAAAGGGATTGAATCGGTAGCTCAGTCGGTAGAGCAACGGCCTTTTAAGCCGTGGGTCGAGAGTTCGAGCCTCTCCCGATTCACTTTACATAAAGCAACGGCATGTTCTCATGGCGTTGCTTTTTTTTTGAAAGGACCCATCCTCCCTTTCAATACAAAAATATACGGGCTCCGAAAGTGATCACGGCCTGGTCAAATCCACCAAGTGTATATTTAGGCTCCAGAAATAGTGTCAGCCCATCCAAATCCCATTCGACCCCGCCTCCAAGATTAATTCCGGTCTCACTCTCGGATACATTCTGGCCATCGGCTTCAACCATATATCCGATATAGGCAAATTGAACCCCGGCCAACAGATAAAACCGGAGTACCTCCTGATTCATTAAATGATAATGAGCATTAAAGTTCAATTCAAAGGCTTTAGGATTCTTGGTCCCCTCGTCTGCCGAAGCAAAAAAATAGGTCACATCGCCTCCAACGCGAATTTCATCGGCAAAGGAGTAGTATAAACTACCGGTAATCCCAGGATCTCCCATATCAAGGCCATATGTCACACCCAGCCCGGGTTCATAGTCACCGGCCATTTTTTGGCCGAACAACGACACAGGAAGGACAAGCAGGATCAAAAAAGCATAGAGTGGTTTCATGGCTGAAAAATTATGATACAACATATCTCCGGCTCCATCGCCGGGGCGAACAGATTAGACTAAAAAAGCAGGATCAAAGCCAGGGCTACAACAGCAACTACCGAAAACGCCGGAGTAACTTTGGCCGCAATTTCCTTACCACCAACAAAACGAATAATACCATATTTAAATATGGTATTCGATATAATGGCCGTAAGAATCAGCTTCCAACCCAACGTAACCGGGATGGTGCCGTTTTGGACTTTTTGAGAAACAGACAAGGTAATGGCATCCATATCCGCCAGACCTGAAATCCCTGCCACCAGATAGAGGGCTTCCGGGCCCACATATTCTGTTGTGGCAGAAATAATGAATAAAATAGCCACATAGATAGCTCCGAAGGTCAGCGCCGTTGAAAGTTCACTGGGGTTTCGCTGCTGAGGCATCGTATGTGCGTGTTCTTTAACCTTCCTGTAGGCATATAAGGCAACAATTACCGACACCACAAACATGATGCTGACCGGCCATACCATCTGATAAAAGTAATCCGGAGCCATAACCGCAATCTCAATGGCAAGACGAGGATACACCATCGCAGAAGCAATAATAATCACAACCGATGCATACAAACCCGATGTCGGCACTTTTGAGGTCAGCTTTGAGTAGCTCACCGTAGTTGCCGTACTGGATATGATTCCACCCAAAATCCCCCCCAGTGCCGTTCCGGCCCGGTCACCCATGAATTTGTAGGTCATATATCCCCCCAGACTGATCCCGGTAATCAATACAACCAACAACCAGGTGCGCTGCGGATTGAATACTTCAAATGGCCCAAAGGTCTGGTTTGGAAGAATGGGTAATATGATAAATGTAATAAGGACAAACTGCATGATCGCCTTGATGTCCTTGTCTTCCATACGTGCCAGCGCCCCTTTTAGCTGAGGCTTTATTTGCAGCAATATAGCTGTACTTCCTGCAATGGCTGCGGCAATAATCCACGGACCCATAGTCAGATATGCCCCGACTCCGTACATTAACAGCAACGATATTTCCGTAGTCATCCCAAATTCGGAGCTTCCGCTTCTCATCTTCATCATGTTGCCCACAACAATTATGGCAATCACTCCAAGAAAACCAAATCCCAAAACCAACGGAGACAACTCCTGAGCCAGATAGGCACATACCGTTCCAAAAAGGGTTACAATGGCAAACGTCCTGAATCCGGCGATCCGGGTATCATGCAGTTCGCGCTGCATTCCTACCAGTAATCCCAACAGCAACGAAATACCCAGGGTCTGAAAAATCGTATATAGTTCTGTTTCCAGCATAAATTTTTTCGGGATTCAGCCCATCCCACAATATAAAATCACCATAAAAAAAGCCGCATCTTCTAACGAGATGCGGCTTAAATATAAGGATATTCTTGTTTTATTTCCTGATGCTGTTAAAAGTGCACAGAAACACCGGCCAGTACATGCCTGCCCGCCTGAGGGAAATAATAGACCTCTCTGTACTCATCTCCGGCTCCGAAGTATCCGAAGGTATATCCATTGGATTCGTACGTATGGTTAAACACGTTGTTCAACAGTACCTGAATGTGCAGCTGATCGGCAAACGGTACATGGTTCCACTCAAGAGACAACCTGAGATCCTGCACAAAATACGGTGACAGCGACCGGTCTGTATTGGAAGTATTATCCAGATATTGGCGTCCCACATATCGGGCATACCAGTCCATGCGCATGGATCTGTAAATACCGGTAAGCCTGGAAGCAGATACCACCGATGGAGAAAACGCGATATCGGTGTTCGTGTGCCTGAATTCTTCTTGTCCTGCAAAGGCCCACAAATCGTCATACACATCAATGCGCTCAATAAACTCTGGGATCCGGTTTCGGCTGAGAGCGATATTTCCACCCCATTGCAGCCATGGCGCTATCTGCACCGAGCCTTCCGCTTCGACACCGGCACGATAACTTTCGCCTACGTTGGTTCGTACCGGATCTCCCACATCATTGATATCGCCGGTATTGATCAGCTGATTATCGTAAAGCATATAGTAGAAATTGAGCGAAAACCGGGCTCTGCTCCAGGCGCCACGATAGCCGGCCTCCCAGTTATAGAGCGTTTCATGCTTTGGCTGATAGTTTTCAGTGGCATCGGTGAAATCTCTCCGAACCGGCTCTTTCCCGGATACACCGAAGTACCCATAGACCAACCCCAGATTTCCGAAATCATAGGTTAAGCCGGTCCTTGGATTTAAAAAGGTGTAGGAATGGCGGTCATCCAGAATTCTTTGATTATTGTTAATCCCATCCAGTTCATAATCAATGAAACGCAACTGAATATCTGCCAGAAAGGAAAGACGATCCGTAATATCAAGCATGGACTTCACATAGACGTTTCCATCGGATTTCTTTCCGACATTGTCATAGTACCGGTCACCGAGTTCCAGGGGTACCGCCGTTCTTGCCCAGATAATTTTTCCAAAATGATCGCCCTCGTAGTAGTTATAGCCACCACCCAGGATCAGCTTCCATCGGTCAGATGCCTGATACTCTGCAGAAACCGTCGCTCCTCCAAAATGATTGTCAAGCCAACGCTGACGAATAAGATCGCTGCGTTCAATCAATTCGTCTCCAACCATAACCGGGGATAACCCATAATCTACAAAACGGTTATCCCCCCTGTACTCTTCGTAATATCCGGCTCCGCGGGTGTAGTGAAGAGATACATTTGCGTTGAGACGGGGATTCACCCGATAGGAATAATGCAGCTGATAGTGTGTTTGGGTATAATTATCTGTTTGATTGTCATAATAACGGGTTTGCCCTTCCGGGTCTGTATAGCGGCCGGCTGGATTGTATCTCCTGTTTTCTCCGAGTTGCTGCTCATTGACTCCATACCAGGCCTGATAGGTTTTTTCCCTTCCGGAGAAGACATTCATTTTCAGGACACTGTTTTCTCCATGCCTAGCACCGGAAACAAAGAAAGAACGCAAATTGGACCAGGCGCGATCGATATACCCGTCCGAAGTGATGCGTGAAAGGCGTGCATCAAAAACCCATCCACCATCCAGAAGGCCTGTACCGGCCTGAATGTTGTTGTGAAAGGTATTGAAGGAACCGGCATTGCTATTTATGACGGCATAAGCTTCCTCCTGAAGTCCGGTTGTCTGAAGATTGACCGTGGCTCCAAACGCTGCCGGCCCATGGGAGGACGTACCCACACCGCGCTGAAGCTGAATGTTCTCAAGCGATGAAGCGATGTCTGGAATGTTGACCCAAAACACGCCGTGTGACTCGGAATCGTTTAAGGGAATACCGTTAATAGTTACATTGATTCGTTGCGGATCCACACCCCGAATCCGAAGTCCGGTGTAGCCTATTCCCGCACCGGCATCGGATGAACTGATCACCGACGGACTCATTTCCAGAAGCTGAGGAATATCCATTCCAAGATTTCGCTCTGCAAGCTCGTCTTTGGAGATATTTGAATAGGTCACCGGTGACCGGTCGTGCAGCCTGAAGGCTTCAACAATCAGATCATCGGTGATGATGGTTGACTGATAGAGGTCAATCACCAGGTCGTCCTTGTTCTCAGCGTTGACCTGCATGGTCTCTGCCGCATAGCCGACATAGCGAATTTCAAGTGTAATGGGAAAATTACCCAGTGGACGGAACTGAAAGGCCCCCTCGCTGTTGGTGGTTGTTCCGTGTTGCGTGCCGGCCTGAATAAGGGTAGCACCCTCAAGCGGCTCCTGTGTCTGAGCATCCCGAACGATGCCTGAAACCTGCTGTGCAAAAGCATCTGAAAGCCCTGCAAGCAGAAACAAGAGAAAAAAGAATGAAAATTTTGATTTCATAGCTCCTCCAAATTAGATGTTGTTCAACTATTTGAAGGCGCTGTGTACAACAGATGAGCTGGAACAGAATAACCGGTTTGTATCAAATGGCTATTCAAAAGGTTTTCCTACGCCGGTATTATCCGGTTCAGGTGATCGGGGTATGATCTCAGCCCGTGCGTACAAGCACCCCCAACCTGTTTGGTTGTGTGGGCTATGATAAAGAAAAACAAAGAGAAAACCAAGAGTCCTTAGTCGCTGTGTTTTTTTCTTAAGACCAGGGAGATGAGCATCAACATAGTCGTAGTACCGCCGGATAAAATACAGTATTCACAAAAAGCCTCAATGAGAAATGCCATGGCATACAATAGCCACATGGAAAAGAGAAAGGCTGGAATGGTAACCAGTGGAAGCCATCTAAATAGTTGGTTCTTTCTGATATCAAGCCACAAGACACCCCAAAAAAGCATCAGAGCATAAAATAAAGTTCCCAGCAATGCCACGGGGATCGGGCCAATCGTGGAATATTCACTGGCAGCAACAATATCACAACCAAGCCCCACAGCACAAACGGGACCGCCTGATGTATAGTGCGCTGCAGTCAGATAGACAGCATCGGCATAGCCTATCAACCCCACTATGAGAAAGGTAACGATCCAAAATATTGGGGCCTCTTTCTTTTTTTTCATGATTTTAACACATCCAATCGCTGCAATTAATAAACGTTACCTATAGGTGTTAATCAACGCTTCATACTCTTCAATGGATCTCGGCAATTGAATCTGTTCTCCATTGATGAAAATGGTTGGAACCGCTCGCACCCTTAGCTGTTGTCCGCTCTGATAATGCCGATCAATTCTTTCCTGCAACTCAGGGTTCTCCATATCCGCCTGAAGCTGATCCATATCCAGTTCAAGAGACTGGGCCAGGCTATTAAATATCTCTTCAGCATCGCCCCCTGACCACCGTTGCTGATTAATGTATATCAAATCATGCAATTCCCAAAACTTACCTTGTCTTCCAGCGGCTTCCACATAAAGTGCGGCTGTATTGGAATGGCGGAAATTCCTTAGCGGGAAGTGCCTGAAAATAAATAAGGCCTCTTCTTCCATTCTACTGCTCATCATATCATCCATAGCAGCATATCCCCGACACGCCGGACACTGAAAATCGCTGTATTTGACGATCACCACATCCGCATCCGGATTTCCTTTCATCCAGTCGTCGTCACGTGGCTCCAGTAGTTCCAGTGACAACCCTTCGTCTATGTCTGCTACAGGCTCCGGCTCTGCGGTATTTTCAAAACCGGCAAGGTAGATCATCGTCAATGTTACTACAGCCAGGGTAACAGCAAAACTGCTCCACAACTTATATCTGTTCTTCATGTTTTTCCGTTTGGTCTTTTTATGGTGCCGGTGTCAGCATGTAACTCATTGAATAAAAACAACACTTTTGGTCCGCATTTTATGCATTTAGTGAATCAATATAAGCATACTGCTATAAAAAGTTCTAACGGCTCTTTTTCTTTGCATATACGCTGTTTTAACGATGTTATTCCGTGGTATCGTATCCGAATCGTATCAACTCACCCTTGATTACCGCACAGAACAGTTCTGACGATTTCCACACAAGCACATCGGCTTCCGTCCCTGGCATAAGCCCGTAAGTACACGTTTCACCGGACGTTAGTATCCGCAAAGGAACTTGCACACGGATTTCATACGGTACTTTTTCTTCCATGATCTGCACTGCCGTGTATCCCTGCCTGAGAAGATATTCCGTTTCTCTGACAAACGACGGGCTTTTAGCAGATCGCATACCGGGTGCCACCTTACCCGGCGTCATCAGGGCCCCGCCTGCATCCAGTTCTTCGTATCCAAAAAAGAGAGATAAATCTCCGGACTCCGCAAGAATCCCCTTTGTGAGAAACCCTTCGCTATGTGGATCAGGCATTTCCTCCCTGTTGATCCCAACATCCATACGTACTTCTTCTCCTGCTATTTGTACCCGTACATTTCGCAGAACAATGTCAAAAATATGTGAAGTATTGGGCGGAATAGAGTGATAGGTATCCAGGGATCGATCCAAAAACATTCCCCGGGCAATCGAATACAATGCCTCGGCATACATAGCCATGTTTAAACGCCTGAGTCCCTGTTTTTCCCGGTCGTTTTTTTCTCCCCCGCTTTCAATCAAAACCGTACTGTGGCCCCATTTCTGGATATTATCGCCAAAAGCGCGGGGCTCAAACTCGTCTGAATATGCCGCCACATGCCCGGGAATGATCTCAGCCAGGCACGAATACAGATGGGCAATCAGTTTCATGCTTTTCTCTCTGCCCTGAGATATGGATCTTGCCTCATCCGCCGGAGGAGCCAGAAAAGCAATCATCGTATGTTTCCGTGTATTTCCAACCGAATAACGGGTGCTCTGGTCGTGAAGGTTAAAGGCATATTGAGGCTGTATTTCATCCGTCAGATGTTTGAGAATCCGGGACTCCGGAGATTCAAGCATTTGAGCATCCCTGTTCAGGTCTATTCCCGCAGCATTCCACCGCTGAAACCGCTCTGCCCCGTCTGGATTGAGCACCGGAACAAGGTGAAGGGTTAGGCGCTCAAGAATGGCCGATCGAACGGGCTGAAAATTATCCGATACCATCAAAAATTTCAGAAGGTCAAACAGTGCCATTGTAGCGGTAGGCTCATTTCCATGCATCTGACTCCACATCAGTACTTGTACCGGGCCGGAACCTAATGTAAGTTGATAGACGGGCTTTTTTTCAAGCGATTGACCGGCCAGCCTTACCTTGACATGCGGTTCATTTTCTAACGCCCGGATTTTTTGACATACTGTTTTATGCGAGATTCTTCTGTGCGATAAACCCGGTTCCAGATAAGCCTCGTACCCCTCCAGAATCTGCCCGATAATACCTCCTTCCGGTATGTCTTTTTTCATGTAAGCGGTACTCCATCTAAACCGGGACCAGTGAATTGAGTTCCGGCATTGTTCCTTTGATAATCCTCCATCCCATCGGATACCCCTAAGTGGCATTGGGTGGAAACTAAAATCTGACGATATTGTTATTACAAATATGAAAAATATTCAACTGATATAAAAACAATCCCCGAATGCATCCCGTCTACGTGCTTTATACTGTTTGCCTGAAAGCTTTAATGGTCTTTTTTGTTGTAGCACTGACTACACAAAACGCCCTTGGAGCTTCGTCAACACCGGAGTATTTACCCGGGAAACTGGTGATCCAGTTTGAAGATTCAGAACGTTTTTATGACTCCTACCGCTCAGAGTCTGCCCGTAAAAAAACGGGTGCTCTTTTCGATCTCCCTGACAGTTTTATAAGCGTTGCCGAGCTGCTCTACGAACCGTTGGCTGAGCAGGGGGTATTCGAGATGACCCCGGTATTCCGTCAGGGTGCCGCCCGTAAAACCGCACGAACACCACTCCCGGGATCCGATCCGGTCAAAGCTGCCGAGATTGCTGAAAAATTCGAGAGAACCTATTACGTGCGATTTTCTTCCGGCCAGGATCCGGCAGAACTCGCAGAAGAAATCAGCCAGTGGCCGGGGGTCGTCTTTGCTGAGCCCCATTTTATTCGCTATACCACGGATACCTTTATTCCAAACGATCCGCTGATTGGAAACCGTGACAATAACGTTTTTTCCTACCATGATTTCTATCGTGCCTGGGCACAATCACCCGGAAGCCCGGAAGTCGTCATCGCTATCGTTGATTCAGGGGTTTGGTACAACCACCCCGATCTGCGGAACAAACTATGGCATAATCCCGAACCTGGTCGTGCCAGAGAGCATTTTCCTGAAGAGTGGAACGTGGAAAACGATACGATAGGATGGAATTTTTGGGAGGGCGGTGACATCTTTGCAGGTGAGCCCCCCATTCAAAATGCGGATCCGATTGCCCGCTATTCCATCCATGGTACTACTGTCGCCGGTGTGGCCGCTGCCGATACCGATAATGGCATAGGCATTGCCGGAGCAGGTATGCATTCAACGTACATGGCTGTTAAGGCCGGTGGTGCCAAGCTCATTCCCAATGTCATTCCTTACGGATACCAGGGAATCCTGTACGCCGCCATCAATGAAGCCGATATCATAAATTGCAGTTTCGGCGGACCCGGACGATCGGAGTTTGGAAAACAAGTGGTTGAATATGCAACGGCCGAGGGTTCTCTGGTCGTGGGTGCAATTGGCAACAACAACTCGGAGGATCTTTTTTATCCGGCAGCCTATGAGGAGGTCCTGGCCGTGGGTGGACTATCCAATGACCTGAACGATGTTCGGGCTCATTTCAGTAATTACGGCTATTACGCTGATGTCTTTGCCGTTGGGCAGCGCGTAAACAGTACTACGTTTTCGTACAATGAAGACACTGAAGTCTGGGAGAGCCCTTTTTATGGCCAAAGTACCGGAACCTCTTTTGCAGCTCCTTTGGTAAGTGGACTGGCTGCCCTGATTAAAGCAGCACATCCCGACTGGCCTCCCCAGCGTATTGCCGCACAAATACGCAGTACCGCAGAATCAATCTATGAGGCAAATACCGAATCCATATACGAAGACAAACTGGGGAAAGGAAAAGTAAATGCTTTCAAGGCACTTTCAGAGTTTAAGCCCGGACTCCGCATTCAGGAGTACGCTTTTTTGACAGAAGAAGGGGAAAAATTGATCTCAGGTGACTCCGGTTTTATCGAAACCACACTAATCAATTACGGTCCCGTGGCAACTTCCGCAACCCTCCGAATCGGTTCCGATAACGAAGGAATCCTTTTCGAAAACCCATCCTATACCACCGGAAATATAGGTCCCGAGGAAACGTATCAGGTTCTCTTACCAGTTGAAATTACCCGTGATTTTGAATTAAGCCAGATTCCGACGTTCCGTCTCGAGCTTGAGGATCCCACGTTCGACTACTATGATTCTTTTGTTTTCAAGTATGAAGATTTCTATGTGGAAACCATCTCTGAAAATACCATCACGGCTACTGTTTCATCGGATGGAACCATTGGATTCATGGATGCTTTTTCCGGAACCGGAGGGGTCGGTTTTATACCGGAATCCTATGGAAATGTCCTTTTTGAAGGCGCTCTTATGATCCATGCCAACCGCCTGATTTTGCATTCAGATCAACATGAACCACTGATCATTAACCAGGCCAGAGACTCGACCGATATCACCCGCCACTTCAGAACGCTTGATAATATTCGGGTAAGCCGGCCGGGGACGCTCTCGGATCTGGATGCAAGGGCACGGTTCGATTCGGGTCTGCATCCTGCCGAAAATGATATCGAAGTAGAACTGCATACCTACTCTTTCTCTGATGATCCCGGCCTGGAAAACGTGTTTTTTATTCGTTATACCATTACGAACCGAAGCCCGGACATTCTTGAGGATGTTCATGTCGGATTGTTTAACGACTGGGATATCCCGGACTATGCTGATAATAGCACTCGTTTAATCCCGGAAGACAGCCTTCTGTATGCCTATTCTCCGAACGGGCCGCCTCTGGTGGCCGTTGCCCATATGGGAGCTGTGTCCAGTGCGCTCGCCATTAACAACGATTCACGAATGACCTTATCTGAGGCAACATCCAGAGCCGACAGCCTTTCTTTTGGACTGTATTATGATGATGAAGACCCGTTACTGGATGGATTTACAGACGAAGAGAAACGCCTGGCACTTACTTCCGGAACGGAGCAAACACAGATCAGTAACAAAGACATCTCCATCGTCACCGGTACCGGGCCTTTTACAATGATGCCTATGGCGGAACTCACCGCAGGATTTATCTATGCCTGGGGAGAATCCGAAGAGCTGCTTGTGGAACAGGTGCGGAATGCCCGTGACAAAAACTTGTTTGATGTCAGCAGTCCAGGCCTTATTCATGCTCCTTTCAGGGAATTGGCCGACCGCCCAACCCTCTATCCCAACTATCCGAATCCGTTTAACAGCAGTACCATTATAGAGTACCATATCACTGAACCGACACACGTTACTTTGGCGATATACAATACTCTGGGACAAAAAGTCACCACGTTGGTGGATGGCTTTGTACAGGATCGGGGCAATTTTGCCTATTTTGATGCGGCGGGAATGGCGAGCGGGGTGTATATTGCGGTCTTAAGAGCCGAGGGACGAACCGATGCGATGCCCATGACATTGATTAAATAGCTTTGCCTGCCGATTCAGACTACGATTTCATTCAAATCATATTTGTACGGATGGTTTTATCATCATCTTTTTTTGCCGGCTTTTATCTACTGGTTCGTTTCTCTTCACATTTTCACACATTACCCACAGGGGGTTCTATATGTAATTAAACCGGATTTAATCTTCTTCCGGACGTTCCCCGATCTGAAATATTTTTGCCATTTCACGGATCTGCCTGGATTGTTCCAGCCTTTGTGTACGCCGTTTTTCCGCCTGCTCGTAGCGAACCTTTTCCATATCGGTTTCCGGAATAATATCACAGACCGGAACAGGCTTCCCGTCTGCATCTACCGCTACAAAAGAATAAAACGAGGTTGTGCAAAGCCTTTTGCTTCCGGTTCTCAGATTTTCTGCCCATACCCGCATCGCAATCTCCATGGAAGATCGGAACGTTCGGGTAACTTCTCCCTCAATGATCACCACTTCCCCCAAAGCCACGGCACTTACAAATTCCACACTGTCTACGGCGACCGTGACCACATTTCGGTTGCAATGTCTTTGAGCAGATATGGCTGCACAAATATCCATCCACTGCATCAGCTTCCCTCCCATGAGATTGCCAAGCGGATTCGTATCATTGGGCATTACCAGCTCATGCATCCGGACGCGTGACGCCGCTACTGTTTTCTCTTTTTTTGCCATATACCGACTGTTCCGTCTAATTTTTTTGATTCTATATTAAACTAAGGCTGCCTCCGTTTTGTTCAAAGACAGGAACTAAAGAGTTAATTATTTTTTTACCGGAATACAAATCTACTGATTTGTTTTTATAAAACTGCTATCATACCCCGGTACTACTATTAACGGATTTTTTTACCATGACCAACGAAGCTGCAAACCCAAGTCTCGAAATCAGGCCTCTTAAACAGGAAGACTACAAGTCTGTTAAAGCTCTTCAACTGGCGTGTTTTCCGGAAATGGAGACCTATTCCTATCATCATTACCGCTCTCAAATCAAGCACTTTAACGAAGGCCAGATCGGTGTGTTTTTTGAAGGAAAACTGATTGGATCAAGTAATAGCCTGATCCTGGATCTGGATGAATATTCTTCGGATCATTCGTGGGAAGAGATTGCCGACGACGGGTATATCCGGAACCATGATCCGGAGGGCGACACGCTTTATGGTATTGAGGTGATGGTGGATCCGGAATACCGGGATATGAAAATCGGACGAAGAATCTATGAGGAACGGATGGAGTTGTGCCGAAGACTGAATCTGAGAAGAATTCTTGTCGGCGGACGTCTTCCTAACTATCATAAGCACAAAGAAAAAATGGACATCTACACGTATGTCCGCTCTGTAATGAGCAAAAAAATATTTGATCCAGTACTCACGTTTCAGCTTCAAAATGATTTTGTGGTCAAGCGGATCATAAAAGATTACCTCCGAGAGGACACCGACTCTCGTGGCTACGCTGCTTTGCTTGAATGGACCAATTTCGAGTATCAGGCAGAGGTACCCAAGCAACGGATTACTTCCATGCCGGTTCGAATATGCTGTGTACAGTATCAGATGAGAAAAATTGAGAGTTTTGAGGATTTTACAACACAGATTGAATACTTCGTGGATGTGGCCTCGGATTATAAATCCGACTTTGTCCTCTTTCCGGAATTACTGACCACACAGCTGCTCAGCTACGAAGAGGAAAAGCGGCCCGGCCTTGCCGCCCGTGAACTGGCGAAGTACACAGAGCGCTATATTGAGTTTTTTCGGGATATGTCTCTGAGCTATAATGTTAACATCATTGGAGGCTCTCATTTTACACTTGAAAAGGATAATGTATTCAATGTCTCTTATCTCTTCCGGAGAGATGGAACGTATGAAAAACAGTATAAAATCCATATCACCCCGGACGAAAGCCTCTGGTGGGGAGTTCAGCCCGGATCTGTACCAAAAGTGTTTGACACCGACCGGGGAAAAATAGCGATCAATATCTGCTATGATGTTGAGTTTCCTGAAATGGCCCGCTTTGCCGCCGACAACGGAGCTAACATCTTGTTCGTTCCGTTTTGCACCGATGAACGCCATGGCTTCACCCGGGTTCGCACCTGCGCTCAGGCTCGCGCCATCGAAAATCAAATCTATGTTGCCATGGCCGGGACCACCGGAAATATCCCCTCTGTTGAGAACATGGCCATTCAATATGCTCAATCGGCCATTTTCACGCCATCAGATTTCTCTTTCAGCCGGGATGGCATCGCCGCTTTATCGGATGAGAACACAGAAATGGTGGTTCTTGCCGACGTGGACACTGAGGTCCTCAGGCGATCCCGCCATTCAGGTAC
Organism: Balneolaceae bacterium ANBcel3; assembly: GCA_030012235.1. GTDB lineage: Bacteria > Bacteroidota > Rhodothermia > Balneolales > Natronogracilivirgulaceae > JASCXY01. The sequence goes on from JASCXY010000056.1 coordinate 15,110, forward strand.
CGTGATGCCAATGAAAGACCGCCGCCGCGACCTGTACAGTATCCAGTTCCGCGACCTGGATGAATACACTAAAATACAGCCTGACGCTGCCCCGTTTGATGCCGAAGGCGATGATGAAGAGTTTGAGTAATCCGTACATCTTATGGTAACGATCATCGGAGCCGGGCCCATCGGCCTGGCTTGTG
>JASCXY010000057.1 GCA_030012235.1 Balneolaceae bacterium ANBcel3
ACGGGACATGTCCGTGAATTTATGTATTCGGATCAGCATGGTGAAACGTTGTTTGAAGTGGTACTGAGCCTGCTTCAGAAAAGAAACAAAAAGCTGGCTGTTGCAGAAAGTTGTACAGGAGGATATCTCTCTAATGTGTTTACGGATATTCCCGGAAGCAGTGCCACTTTTTTGGGCAGTTTTATTGCCTATGACAATGCCTTCAAATCGGATGTTTTGAAGGTGGATGAAGAAAACATAGAGGGGCATGGTGCCGTAAGTGCCCGGATTGCACTGGACATGGCGGCTAATGCCGGAATGAAAACAGGAGCCGATTATGCGCTCAGTACCACAGGCATTGCCGGTCCGTCAGGGGGTACGGAGGAGAAGCCCGTAGGAACCGTTTGGATCGGCCTCTGGAGCCGGGATGGTGCACATATGGCCTGTCGGTTTCAACTTACAACCGAGCGGCTGGTTAATAAAGAGCGTTCTGCTTTTATCGCTGCCGATATGCTTCGAAGGGTACTTTTAGGCCTTCCGGCGGCTCCGCTTCGTGCTGAAATTGTGAATACCTGATGTGGACCGTCGTTTACATATCATTCATTTGTTTTTTTAGTGTCAACGCTTTTGCCGGAAGTGCAAACCCGGATACGACGGCCGTTCAATCGGAGACCATATCGGCAGAGCATTCAGATTCTTTGAGTATCGAAAGCAACGATATCGATACGACGGAGGTATACTTGCCGATGCGTACGCAGTTTCCTGTTGTTTATACTGAGATAAGTTCCGATAGCCTTGCCCGCTGGGAACTGTGGACTGATCCGGGAGAAAGGCTTGCAAGAAGGTATGGAATAATTGCTTCCCGGTTAGGTGCTCAGGGAAGAAATGATGGCTTTATTCTGGATGGATACGAGCCCGGTGAGCAGCGCATTTTTCTGGATGGAATCCCGTTTAACGAACGTATTTTTGGTTCAGCAAACAGAAACCGCCTGCCCCATTACAGCAGAATAGCCTCTGTTCATCACAAAAGCGGAGGAATTAACCACCTGGAATCGTACACCCGCAACCGCTATCATGTAAGCCGGCCCCTTACGTTTATAAACTACGAACAGACGACCTATGAATATCGAAATACAGAAGGGTTTTTAAGCCAGAATATAAGTCCCCGGATGAATGTTTCTCTGGCGTATCAGGGCCGGAACGAAAACGAGGGATACACTAACCGTGCGATGGGAGGAAGAAATGCGGAAGCTTCGGTGTATTATTATCTGAGCCATCGATGGCTGCTTGAAACCGGTGCGGATTACAGCGGACTCCAACTGGATGAACCCGGCGGATACCCGACAGCGGATATGAATCATTTTTCTTTTGATCGATTTGCAGCTCAACCGGCGGATCCGCAGGCAGCGTCATCTGTAAGTAACGCCCGTTTTTACGTCACACTCCATGGAAGGGCAGAAGCCGAAGATCAAAGCAATGTCCGACTTTCTGCGTACTACGACTGCTACAGGCGGTTTTTCTACGGGCAAGTGGATAGTTCTTCGGTTCGTACTCATACCGCAGGCCTGACGGCAGAAGTCGTGCAGCCCTGGAAGATTATGGAATGGTCAGCCAGGTTCCGGTCAGAGTGGAGCATCATCGGACAGGACAAATTTCAAAGCATGATGGTCGACTCTTGGGGATATCATGAATTGGAAGTAATACATGCTGTGACGCCGGGAAGGCTTCTGTGGTCTGTCCGGGGACGGGGTGGATATCGGACAGACGCATTCACGGAGCTGGAGGCAGGGTCTTCATTTCGGCTGGATGTGTTTCCTGGAGCACAATTAACCGTGTCCGCCTCTGCCGGAGAACGCATGCCGCTACCAGGACATTTGTACTGGGACGGTGTACAAATATCCGGAAATGAAACACTGAATAATGAATTTGTAATGAGGGCCGAAGCCTCGTTGCATTATCAGAGCAGTACCTGGGATCTGGGGGTAAAGACCTTTCTGTCCAGCCGAAAAGATCCGGTTTTATTGTCTGAGGATGGACTTTTTCTACAAGAAGGTGAGATCCTTTCTATGGGAGCATCGGCCTGGATTGCATTAGACCGGAACCGGTTTGAAGCTTCTCTGTCCGGGACATTTCAGGAGTATCATAGCGATGATCCGGCGATTACTCACCGGATGCTCGACCGAAGCGGACAGCGTGCCTGGGCCCGTGCCTCCTTTTATTACAAAAACGAGGTGTTTAATCGTGCCGCCTTTTTAAAAACCGGTTTTTATCTTCAGGTTTCTCCATCTGTATACAGAGCGATGCAGTATTACGATACCGTTGATTACTGGGATCCGAATTCCTGGCACTATCATGCCGATATCACAGAAGCCCAGGCTTTGCCTGAGTTTGCACGTCTTGATCTGGATCTTTCTGCACGGGTTCGTTCTGTCTTCGTTTTGCTTCGGCTTGAAAATGCGCTGGACGACTGGGTTACTTCGGGCTACTTTGAAACTCCCTGGCAGCCGATGCCTTCCCGTCGTATGAGATTTGGGATACGGTGGGTACTGAGAAACTGATCTTTAAATATACCGGGGAAAAGAGTTTATTCAACCTGCGTTATTGTTTTTGAAATTCCAAAAACCTGTTCTATTTTGCATCCAGGAAACAAGAAGAGGATGCTAACGAAGCCTTTTTACGTACATGGAATGTTTTCTTTGGTAAAACACCCTCTTCTGGAAAGTTGCATGGTGCATCCGCACACTAATTATTACATCCGACCGATTACCGATCGCTTATGAGCCTGGGATATGTTATTAAAGAAGGATTTTCCGGATTCAGCCGAACCCGGTTGGCAAGTCTTACTTCAGTGACCGCCCTGGTCATTGCCGTGCTGCTTGTCGGTGTTATGGGGCGCCTTGGGTACAATGCATATCAGGTTGTCAATGCCCTGAAGCAGTCGGTAGATATTGAAGTTTTTCTGTTGGATGTAGATGAGCAGAGAACCGGCCGAATTGAAACGGACTTACTGGATTTTCCGGTGGTAAACAACGTTACCTACATCAGTAAAGAGGATGCGGTTGCGATTTTCAGGGAAGAATTTGGAACCGAAGCCGGAGCATTGGCGGAACTCGATTTTCTCCCGGCCTCTTTTACTCTTGAAATCAGGCCGGATGCAGGAATCGATGAAATCAGAGAGATGATCGGACAGATTCGGGAATTTCAGGGAGTGGAGGACGTGGTTTTTAACCAACAGCTGTTGGAAACGCTTGAAGATCGCCTGGAAGTATTGGTGATTGCCGGGATCGGAATCGGGCTTTTCATCCTGCTAACCGCTGTTATTCTCGTTTTTAATACCATCCGGCTCACCATCTATGCGAAACGAAATATTATTCGAACCATGAAATTAGTTGGAGCCACAAATGGTTTTATTCGCCGGCCATTTTTATTTGAAGGGCTGCTACAGGGATTACTGGCCGGGGCAATTGCCATAGGGCTTCACTTTGTACTCTTTCAATGGGCGATTCCTTACTATTTACCTCAGTTCGGCGTTTTGGCCTGGCCTTTGGATGAGTGGTATTATCTGACGGGAGCCATGGCGCTACTATCGTTGATTATGGGTATTTGGGGAAGCCGGTGGGCTGCGAAAAAGTTCATCAGCCAGACGTCTATAGGCTGAAGTTATTGCATCCTTATTATACCCGGGGCGAATTCTTTTTTTCTTTGCAGGACGCAGAATCCTTACATTTTGCATAAAAATGCAGAGAATGGCCTTCAATGGAGAGGTTGTGAATCTCTTCCAGCATGGTTTTTATTTCCTGGATTCTGGGATCACAAAACTCGATGACCTGACCGCATTCGTTGCAAATGATATGATCATGTTGGCGATACGCATATGCGCGTTCATATTTGGACTGGTTTTTCCCAAACTGTTGCTTTTGAACCAAGCCACATTCCAGTAACAGATCCAGGGTATTATAGACCGTAGCCCGTGAAACCTGGTTTCCGGTTTTGTTCATTTGAAAGTACATCTCATCCGCATCAAAGTGGCCGTCTGCACGGTACACTTTTTCAAGTACCATCAGCCTTTCCGGAGTCTGCCGGTGTTTTTTTTCTTTCAGATACTTCTGGAAAATCTCCTTGACTTCCACAATCAGGTCTTCACTTGCCGGGGCTGCCATTTTTGTCGGGGTTAATTAACATTATTATCGGACTCTTAGTACATCACTGCATAAAAAATATAGTAAATATCAGCTTGATGCTTCACTATGACGATCGATTATTTTTTTCAGTGTATGAATAACATGGTTAACCTGTTCTGTTGTATTCGACGTTCCCATGCTAAACCGGAGGGTTGATCGGGCCATATCTTCGTTATAGCCGAGCGCCATCATTACGTGTGACGGCAAAATCGTTCCGGAAGTACACGCCGCACCGTTAGAGCAGCAAATGCCTTCCATATCCAGATTTAACAGCAACATTTCGCCATCCATCGGCTGACCGTTATGATCTTTCAGGGTTACACTCAGAATATGCGGGATACAGGTGTCCGGATGACCGTTAAACGTATAATTATCAGGGATTATTTCCTGGAGCTGTTGAATAAAGTAGTCTTTCAGCTCACGTAGGTGACGGGTATTTTGTTGCATTTCCTGGACGGCGAGCTCTAAAGCTTTTCCCAGGCCACAGATACCGGGGACATTCAGTGTTCCGCCACGGCGTCCGCGTTCATGTGACCCGCCATGCATCCAGGGTTTCCACGGGGCACCAGAACGCACATACAGGGCGCCGGATCCTTTCGGGCCGTATATTTTGTGAGCACTCATACTCAGGAAATCCACCCCAAGTGTTTTAACAGAAACAGGGATTTTTCCAACCGACTGTACGGTATCACAATGAAATGCAACTCCCTGGTCTTTACAGATAGTTGTAAGCTCTTCAATAGGCTGCACCGTACCGGTTTCATTGTTCACATGCATGAGGCTTACCAGGGCCGTATCCTTCCGGAGGCATTGTTTCAGAGCGTCCGGAGTTACCCGTCCATCGCTGTCGAGAGGTAGCCAGGAAACTTCATATCCCATTTTTTGAGCATACTCAACGGGGTGCAATACGGCATTGTGTTCTGTTTTTGCAGAGATTATGTGTTTACCCTCTGACGCCGCAAGTGCGCCAAAAATGGCCGCGTTATTGCTCTCGGTTCCGCCGCTGGTAAAAATGATTTCTGCGGGTTTCGCTTCCAGTAATGATGCGATTTTTCCCCTCCAGGTTTCTGCAACCACACTGGGTTTTCTTCCCATGTGATGGATAGAAGAAGCATTTCCATAATCATCCGACATATAAGGCAGCATTTCCTCCAGAACCCGTGGATCAACGGGTGTGGTGGCCGCATAATCAAAGTAAACCGTGGTCATCGCTTTTGTATTGGCTAACTAACTTGTATTTTAGGGCTGCGGATAAACAGATCAAAGATGTACCGGTTGGCAACAGAAAAACATCCGCGGGAGATCGTTTTGTATACACAAAAGAACCCGCAACGTTGATCATTTGATGTTTTTTTCTAACCGGTTTACCCGGATAGAAGTTGATTCAGCAAGAATCTGGTATCGTTCTGTATTAATGGTTTTTATTGGATATTCGTTTATCCGGAATAACAATGTAAAATAACGGAATAATTAAAAGGATACACTAAAATGGCAAAATTATCTTTAAAAGACCTGGAACTAAGCGGCAAAACGGTTGTGATGCGAGTGGACTTCAATGTGCCGCTCAAGAATGGTGTGATCGGAGACGACAACCGGATTCGCCAGGCACTTCCAAGTATTCAGTATGTTATTGATCATGGTGCGAAACTGGTACTTTTGAGTCACCTGGGACGTCCAAAGGGTTCGCCCAATCCAGAATTCAGCCTCAAACCGGTTGCAGATCACCTGAAGACCCTGGTATCCTGTAATGTGTACTTCGGTGAAGATTGCATCGGAGATAAAGCGAAAGCAGCCATCGATCAGGCTTCCACCGGTGAAATTGTATTACTTGAAAATGTTCGTTTTTATGCCGGAGAAACAAAAAACGATCCTGAGCTTTCAAAACAATTTGCGGCCCACGGAGATGTATTTGTGAACGATGCTTTCGGAAGCAGCCATCGTGCCCATTGTTCAGTAGCCGGAATCACCGAGTTTCTTCAGCCGGCTGCCAGCGGGTTTTTGCTTCAGAAAGAAATTGACTATTTGCAGGGAAGCGTTGAAAATCCTAAAAGGCCCTTTGTTGCGGTTCTTGGAGGTGCAAAAGTATCCGATAAGATCGGAGTCATTGAGAACCTTATCACCAAAGTGGATACGATTATCATCGGTGGTGGTATGACCTATACTTTCTATAAAGCGCAGGGGCTCCCCATCGGTAACTCCCTTCTGGAAGAAGATAAAGTAGAACTGGCCGGACAGCTTCTCGAAAAGGCTAAAGCAAATAACGTTGAAATTTTGCTTCCGGTAGACTCTGTGGTTGCAAAAGAATTCAAGGAAGACACAGAGTCCAGGACCGTTGGAGAAGATGGAATAGAAGACGGATGGATGGCACTGGATATCGGGCCAAAATCTGCAGAAGTGTTTGGTGAAGCCGTCAAAAATGCTAAAACCGTCATCTGGAACGGCCCAATGGGAGTCTTTGAAATGGATACGTATGCCAAAGGAACTTTTGCCGTGGCTGAAGCCATGAGTGAGGCCACTGAAAATGGCGCGATCACCATCATTGGCGGTGGCGATTCGGCTTCTGCTATTAAAAAGGCGAAACTTGAGAGTAAAGTATCTCACGTTTCTACCGGTGGGGGTGCAAGCCTGGAATACCTCGAAGGCAAAGTGCTTCCGGGTATCGACTCATTGACCGACAAGTAAGTTATCAGGCGTATTATCAAAAGAAGGCGGGTTAGCCGTCTTCTTTTGATATCTTTTTTGTCCAAAATACCATCTCTTTTTCAGATTCGGCCGATTCACCGAGATCCTTCCAGGAGAAGCGGGTTTTCATGTCCGGGTGGCAAGTGTAGCCTCGACGGTGCCAGAAGGTATGAAGGGGGACATAGTTTTCCGGCCTGAGAGGATGATTGTCAGGACGTTGCACCGCACAAAAAGCACATATAGTAAAACGGAAGTTCCCGGATCGATTCAGTTCCAGGGCATAAGCCTCTCTTTCTTTAAAAAAACGAACTCCCAGCCCTCTTCCCCGATAGTTCTTTTCCAGTACCGATTCGCCAAAATAAAATACTTCTTCAGGGTTTATATTTCTGTCAATAAAGGGCTTTTTGACTTCATCCGTTTCGTCTGAGAGTGGCAATGCCGTTGACGCGCCCACCACATGCCCCTGATGCAAAGCAAGGACACAGATTGCATGATTTTTGCCCATATAAGTGGACAAATATTTCTCCTCATACTCTGTGTCGCCATCGTACAGATAGGGAAAATCTCTGAACACAGTGATTCTGAGCCGGGCCAGTGCTTCCAGGTAATGCGTTAACTCTTTTCCTTCTATAACCTTGATTTCTATGGAACTATTGTGGTCTTTGTTTGTATTTTTCATCAAAAAAAGAGGGGATTTTATTCTGAAATTGAAGAAAAGATATAAAAAAGGAGAGACGAACAACAAAAATGTATGGGAATAGGAAAAAAATAGAAAAAAAGAGATGTCATTCTGAATTAAAGACTGTATATTCTGAAATGGCAGGAAATACTCTTTTCTACCTTCCCCTGTTCGCATTTATTGTGTGTGCGTAGTGTCTCTCATGTATACCTGCTTATAACGACACGGACAGCATCACGGAATAGGCTTTTCTCATCAGGCCCGATCTCTGTGCTATTGTGTCATTATAGGCAGGCTTTCCGGTATATCCGGATGAAACAGAGTTTTCAGCGACTGCACTTGGAATCTGACAGGGATAAAATATGTAAACAAAAACATTTAATGCCCAAAAGAAATCTAATGGCTTTGGAACAAACGCTTGCAATCCTCAAGCCGGATTGTGTCAAAAAAGAACTTATAGGAGAAGTTTTAAAACGTATCCAGGATGCTGGATTTTCCGTCAACGCATTGAAAATGACCCGGTTATCCAAACAAACAGCCTGTGGTTTTTATGCTGTACATGAGGGAAAACCCTTTTTTGAATTACTGACAGACTTTATGAGCAGCGGCTCGTGTGTCCCGATTGTACTTGAAAAAGAAAACGCCGTTGCTGATTTTAGGAAGCTTATTGGAGCAACCAACCCGGCAGAGGCTGAGGAGGGAACGATCAGGAAAGCATTTGCAGATAGCCCCCCCCATAATATCGTTCATGGATCGGATTCTGCAGAAAACGCAAAAAAAGAGATTACTTTTTTCTTTACTCAGCAGGAACTGTTAATCAATCAGGGGTAGTAACCTGTTATTCCTGCAGAAACCGGGTAAGGATTAATCTGTTCACTTAAAATATCGGAACCTATGCAGCGAATCCCATCAGATTTTGTAGCCAAGATGGCTCACGATCTTAAAACTCCGGTTGGAAACGCCATGATGTATACGGAGTTGATGTCGGAAGATCTGAAGTCCATGGCTGAGGAACATCCTGACGTCAAAGAAGAGTTGGAAACACTGCTTCAGTATTGCAGTAATATTCATCTTTCCTCATCCAAGCTGATTTATGCCATTCAGAGTTGGGGATACGCTTTTCAGATCGATGATGGCGTGTTTCAACCTCGTGAAACCACGTTGGATCTGAAACAAATGCTAACCGATGTTTTGGAGCGAAACCGTCTTTTTACCCGGATAAAAAGAATTTCTGTTTCATTGGAATATAATGCAGAAGCAACTGCTTTTGAGGCCGATAAAGAAATAATGAACCTGGTTTTTGAGAATTTGATGTCATTATTCATCAATATGTCGCCTACCGGATCGGAAATTCGGATTTCGGTAGCAGAGGAAGATAACGGGTTAATGTTTCGTTTTGAAGTTCCTCCCGCCGCCTTTAATCCCAAGTTGGTCGCTTTGTATTCTGATGATATCAAACTGGAAAACCATATGGCTCCGGATCAGGGTATTTTGAAACCGGGTGGATATTGTCTGATATTTACGAATATGGCCTTGCGCTATATGGAATCCCGGCACGGAGTAGATGAAGAAGGATCGGAATCACGCTCATTCTGGTTTCATCTTCCTCTGTCGTAGGACTTCGTAGCATACCAGGGCACAACTCACGGAAGCATTCAGTGATTCGAGTTGATTCTGCATAGGGATGTGCACAAACATATCACAGTAATCCCTGGTCTTTTTCCGTATTCCCTTATCTTCGCCTCCTATGACCAGGACAAGAGGCATATCGTAACGCTGATCCCAAAACCTGGTTTTTGCATCCATTGAGGTGCCGCAAACCCAGAACCCTGCGTCTTTAAGCATTTGAAGAGATTGTTTTAAATTTCCGGCACGTATGACGGGAATGCGCCCTGCTGCTCCGGCCGATGCTTTCATTACAGCTCCGCTGACAGGAGCCTGACGATGTTTTGGCACCAGTATACCACGGACACCGGCAGCGGCAGCTGTACGAATGATGGCACCAAAATTATGCGGATCTTCTACCTCATCCAGTGCGATGATTACCGGGTTATCAGCCGTATCTATGGTTTCCAGCCATTCTTCCAGTGAGAGGTAAGGGGTCGCACTGATCATGGCAACCACACCCTGATCATTAACACTTCCTACCAGGTCGTTCAGTTTTCTACCGGGAACCGTCTGCACCGGAATACGTCCCGCGGAGGCCAGATCTTCAATTTCCCTGATGGTGGAACCTTTTGTATGCTCCCGGATATATAGCTTGGTAACCCGGTCCGGCTGATGGGTAAGCATTTCCCGAACAGCATTTCTGCCGTAAATACATTCATTATCTGACATGGTCCGCCCGATATACTTTTAATTCAGTTTGTCTAAAATACCCCTGCAAGGTAAGGCTCAAACGATATCTTAACAACGGTGCAGAGGTAAAAACAAACCAAATTAAGGGGATTTTAAAAAAACGAAAGAACAGGAAGCTGTGATCTGAAACCATCCAGCCGAAAAAAAACAAAAAGAGAGAAATCAGATTTGAAACCGGCCGTGAATACTCCTATTTTTCTGCAACCTTTCACTAAGTATGCACATCATAAATGGATCCTAAATATATTTTTGTCACCGGGGGAGTAACGTCTTCTCTTGGAAAGGGCATCATCTGTTCTTCTCTTGGCCTATTATTAGCTACCCGCGGCTTGCGGGTGACCATTCAAAAACTGGACCCCTATATCAACGTAGATCCGGGCACCATGAATCCCTATGAACACGGGGAGGTATATGTGACCGATGATGGAGCAGAAACGGATCTGGACCTTGGTCATTATGAGCGGTTTTTAGGGATTCCTACTTCTCAGGAAAACAATGTCACTACCGGGCGGATATACTACGATGTGATCAACAAAGAGCGCAAAGGCGAATATTTGGGTCAAACCGTTCAGGTTATCCCGCATATCACCGATGAGATCAAGTCGCGTGTGAAGCGCATCGGTGATTCCGGTAAGTATGATATCATTATTGTTGAAATAGGTGGCACGGTAGGCGATATCGAAGGACTGCCCTATATTGAGGCGATGAGGCAGTTAAGGTATGATGTGGGAAGGGATAATGTGACTTCCATCCATCTTACGCTGGTTCCTTATCTCAAAGCCGCAGGTGAGCTTAAAACCAAACCGACACAACACTCCGTAAAAACCATTTATCAGCTTGGTTTACAGCCTGAGATACTTGTTTGCAGAACCGAAGTTCCTTTGGATGCCGGAATTCGCCGGAAAATCGCGAACTTCTGTAATGTGTCGGATGAAGATGTCATTGCATCTCTGGATGCCCGCTCGATTTATGAAGTGCCCCTGCTCATGAAAAAAGAAAAACTGGATCAGAGGGTACTCAAGAAGCTTCGTATCCGGGCCGGAGCACCCGACTTGTCAGAATGGAGCCGGTTTGTACATGCAGTAACCTATCCCGATCATCAGATCCGGATTGCCCTGGTTGGAAAGTATGTGGATCATCAGGATGCCTATCTTTCTATTGTTGAGGCTTTTAAACATGCCGGAGCGGTTAATAATTGTGAAATTGACCTGGTTTGGATCTCTTCCGATCATCTGGATGAGCAAAAGGTTGCAGAAAAGCTGAAAGATGTATCCGGTATTTTGGTGGCTCCCGGCTTTGGCGGCAGAGGAGTTGAAGGAAAACTGGCGGCTATTCGCTATGCCCGGGAAAACCGAATTCCGTTTTTTGGTATTTGTCTGGGGATGCAGTGTGCACTTATAGAGTTTTCACGTAATGTATGCAAGTGGGAAGATGCTGACAGCACAGAGTTTAATGAAGATACAACGCATCCTGTGGTGGATCTGATGCTGGAGCAGAAGACCATCGACGACAAAGGGGGAACCATGAGACTCGGTGCCTATGAATGTGCACTTGAAAAGGGTTCGAATGCGGGCAAAGCGTATAGCGCTTCAAAGATTATTGAAAGACACAGACACCGGTACGAAATGAACAATCGTTTCCGTGAAGAAATGTCTGCCAACGGTTTGATGATAACCGGAGTAAATCCGGAAAGGGATCTGGTGGAAATCGTTGAATTGAAAGATCATCCGTGGTTTGTCGGTGTTCAGTTCCACCCGGAACTCAAAAGTACCGTTCGAAAACCTCATCCGTTGTTTGTCAGCTTCGTCAAAGCGGCATTTAGATATGCTTCTGATAATAACAAAGTGGAACCGGCGTCGGGATCAGCCAGTGCCTCGAAACGTTAAATAACCATGCCCGAAAGGCAGATATGACGGCTCCTTTATCCCAACGCATTCGTTTGCGGGTAAATGGACTGCTCGCAGATGAAGGTCGCCTTCTGATGGTGCGTCTTTATTCTCCTGTAGTCAGGAAAATGATTTGGATGCCCCCGGGTGGTGAACTGCTCTTTGGCGAGTCCATGGCCCAGGGGGTAAGCCGGGAGATGAAGGAGGAAACAGGGCTAACAGTTGAAGCCGGCCCCCTTTGGTATGTGCATGAAGTACAGGCAAATGGGATACATGCCGTGGAGTTCTATTTTAAATGCCGTAAACAAGGCGGAGCATTGATTACAGGAACCGATCCTGAATATGGCGAGAGCGAGCAAATTATTGAAGAAACGGCCTACCTGGATTATAATCGGCTTAAAGAAGAGGATATTTATCCGGAATATTTACGATACGGATTAATAAAAGACCTTTCTGATGAAAATTTTACCCCGCCCCGGGTTATTTAACCGTCAGAGCTGCTCGGGATAATGAGCTTTATGGATGTGATTTAGTGTCCTGGACAGACGCACCTGAAAATCATTGAACTCCGGATTCCAAATCGCTTGTATAATTTTGAACTTATGTTTAAGTCCCAGGATCAGCATTCCGGGATATCTGGCTGGAAAGGTATCGTATTGAAACTCGATAAAGCCAAGCCCGGTAGCTTCTTCCATCATCCGGTACAATAGATGTGTGGCGATTTGTTTTCTTCGATGCAGGGGATGAATAGCCCCTTTTGCAGAATAAAACACCGATCGGTTTAATGCGTACCCTATTTTAAAACCTGCCAAAGCATCACCGGAATGGGCCGTTAAAAAAAGCAGAGGCTCATGATCCATACGATTAATCAGGCGTGACTCATTAAAGACCAGCTTGTTGAGGCGCATGACCTCGTCCATGTATCTGAACCCATCTGTGGTTATGACAATATCAGGAGAGTTTTTTTTCACGCTATTTTGAAGGAGTTTAGTTCAGCGCTATCTTTAAAAGATAGGTATTGTTTGAAAATTAGTTCACAGGATTTTTGTAATGCGAGTTCGACTTCAGCAAATAAATGGCATTGTAGGAGATATCCGTGGAAATGTGGATGCCATAATGAAAGCTTTGGAAGATGCCCGAAAAGAGGGTATTGATCTGCTAATTTTACCTGAAATGGTTGTTTGTGGATATCCGCCGCTTGATTTGATGGAAAGGCCCTCTTTTTTATCTGCCATTTTTGCTTCTAACGAGGATCTCATTCAGGCAACCGGAGAAACAGCACTTCTATTTGGGACGGTAACTCCCAACGGGGATCACCCCGGAAGGCCTGTCTATAACTCTGCCCTGCTTGCTCATCAGGGAAAATGCGTGGGCAAGGCACATAAAACATTGTTGCCCACCTACGATGTATTTGATGAATTCAGATATTTTGAACCCGCCGCAGAACGCGAGCCTGTTGAATGGGCCGGAATTAAGTGGGGGATTACCATTTGCGAAGACATTTGGAACAACCAGAATGAAGGCCAGTATCATACGTACCGCACCGATCCTGCCGGAGAGCTAATGGAAAAAGGAGCGGAGCTGATTGTGAATATCTCGGCATCTCCTTTTACACTGGAAAAACCGGAGGCCCGGAAAAATATGCTGATTCGTCAGGCAAAAAGACTCGGACTTCCGTTGATTTACTGTAATCAGGTTGGAGCGAATACCGAATTGATTTTTGATGGGTCAAGTACGGTGATAGGATCGGATGGTACATCTCTTCTTCAGATGAAGACTCTGGAGGAAGATGCCGGAGACATTGAATGGAAGTCAGGTTCCCTGTTGCCAAACCCTGTTAAACAGTACCTGTTCCCGGATAAGCAGGAAAGGCTCTTTAAAGCCCTGGTTATCGGATTAAGAGATTATGTTCATAAAAGTGGTATGCCGGAGAAGGTAGTCCTGGGCCTCAGTGGTGGTATAGACTCAGCCCTTACGGCGACCATCGCAACAGAAGCCCTGGGCAAAGAGCAGGTTCTTGGTGTTACGATGCCATCCAGGTTTTCTTCTGAAGGCAGCGTGTCCGATTCACATGACCTGGCCAATAACCTTGGAATACAATGCCTGGAGCTTTCTATCAAGGATGCATACACCGCAATTAATGAAATCCTGGAGCCCGTGTTTCGGGATACGGAGTTTGACGTTGCAGAAGAAAACATCCAAAGCCGTATCAGAGGAACCCTTTTAATGGCCATATCCAATAAGTTTGGCCACATGTTGCTGAATACAGGCAACAAATCCGAGCTTGCTGTGGGGTATTGCACGCTCTATGGTGATATGGCAGGAGGTCTTTCTGTACTGGCCGATGTCTATAAAACAGACGTGTTTGCACTTTCACGATGGCTGAATACCCATTATTATCAGAAAGAAATCATTCCCTGGCCGACGATCAACAAGCCTCCCAGTGCCGAATTGAGGCCGGATCAGAAAGACTCGGATTCTCTTCCTGAGTATGATATTCTTGATGGAATACTCAAAGCGTATATAGAAGGCCGGTTAACGGCAAATGAAATAGTTGCTTTGGGGTATCCGAGCGATGAAGTAAAGCGGGTTATTACTATGGTCGATAAGAACGAATACAAGCGAAGACAGGCTGCTCCGGGGCTTCGGGTAAGCTCAAAAGCGTTTGGATCAGGCCGGAGGCTTCCTATCGTGCAACGTTGGCATGAACCTATATAATAGAGCGTATCTCTTTTGTTTCTCCAACAATAACCGTACTTTATAAAATTATTTAAAAGACACTGTAAATAACTATATAGGGCAGGTTGTCGACGAAACAGACTGCTTCTATGCGAACAGGCGTTATAGATAGATTCTGTTTTCGGCATATATCGCATAAACGTGATTTTTTATCTTTTTTTTTGGCTATGAAAAAAATGTTTCTGGTTGTATTTCTGGTAATACTTCCCTTGGAGGTCTCCTCCTCAAGAGAAAGAGAGAGTAATGTAGAATACAGAAGGATTGAGCCGGTTTCTCTTGAGGTTAACCGGGTGAAAATTTTAAACAACATGGGGCTTCAGCGGCCGGAAGATATTCAGACCAGCGAACCGGCCGGGCCAAGCGTTACCCATAATGGGCTGAGCAAGGATATTCTTCAGCGACTGGCCTATATTTACAGAGTGCATCTGCTTTCTCTTGAAGCACAGATCAACGACGATCTGGTAACGGCAGAAGAGTATATCACGGATGGATTGCTGGCTATTCAAAACTTGCTGGATGAACATCCGGAAGTCCAGAGTTCCAGGCAGTTTACGGAATTATATAGAACCGTATTGACCGAATATCAGGAATTTTACGGGATTACAGAGTCTGTACTGGATGTCAATGGTGAAATTTTTACGATTCGTGAAGAATTAA
>JASCXY010000058.1 GCA_030012235.1 Balneolaceae bacterium ANBcel3
TTCACCGGATCTCCGTCCCAGCGGATGCTTCCTCCTTCCCTCAATGTAAACCGTCTGGTTATAATATCACCACCAACAAACAAATAGTCTCCATCACTGATATCATAATTTCCAAAAATTTGCAAGTTCTCATCTTCCAGGGTAATCCGCACCCTGCCGCTTCCGCGTGCGTTTACGATTTCTCCGGTAACCGGATCAAATATCAGCTGAACGGTGGAATTCGAAGCAGCAATAAATTGTAAGTCCAGTCGAAATACCTCCATGAATGTACGATCGATTTGACGTAACTCTTCCGGAGTCTCTCTTAATCTTCTTTCAAAATCAAAGTCATCAAAGCTTTTAACAAAATGTATAAATCGTCCGTAGTCATTTGTGGAAACCTGATCTGCAAGCGGGATAGATAACCGGGACCTTGATGATGTACTAACCGGATCGATGGTCCGGACATATGGAGAAATATTTGATCCGCTGATATTAACTACTCCCGTACCGGCTACGGTGCCATAAAAGGGCACATCATCTCCGCCGGCATTATTCAGAAAAATGAGATTATTCATGGACAAGGTGATATCCATGAATTTTTCGGCCTCAAAATCATTAAAATCATAATGGCCGGACAATACTCCTGTTCCACCCGAGAAGTCATGGGCCGATACATTCTGAATGTGCACCCCTTCCTTGCTCCCAACAGAAATCGGGCCTGAAAGTTCGTACTCTGTTTCAAAAAATATCGGTTCTACAATTGCTTCATCGATATCAAAGTCACCATGAAAATCAATATGTGAGGGACCAATAGCCAGATACCCCTGTCCGCTACCCGTACCCTCAATGGATTCAAATATACCATCCAGAACATACATCAGCACCCATAAATCAACTTCGGATATATTTACATCCAAATGCACCAGGGGTTCTTCCGGATCAAATAAATCAGGTGCCTGAACCCAGCCTACTGCCGTAATATCATGCCCTCTTCCCTGGTTCGCTTCTCTGTACACGGAATATCTGGATGGATCTGTGAATATTCTGAGATCTGTATCAACCCGGTTTCTTTCCGGATTATATCGGCTGCTCAGATATACATCACCGATAGTACGTCCGTCAAATGCAAGGTACTCAACCGTAATATCTCCAAAAAAAGCCGGTTCCCTTAAAATGCTTTGAATGGTAAAATCCGCATTCAGCCGACCATCAAAACCAATCTCACCTGCAATCATGTCCGATATTCTCGCAAGATTAACATTTTCAATGTTAATCTTGATGGCTTCATCGCTGTCCGGGCTTAATATTCCCTGCAAAGAGAGCCTGTCTTCTCCGCTTTCCAGGATAAACTCATCGATAACAAGGCTTCCGTTTTCGTTATATTGTAACATAGCCGGCTCATTCACGGACCATTGATACGGTTCGTTTCCGATCATAAACTCCTGGATGTGTGCTTCGATCATCCCTTCCTGATAACGCGCCTCTTTTTTCGTATAAAACGAAATATTTTTCCCAAACCGGCCAATGGCAAAGTCACTTAGCAGGGTGTCGTTTTTTACACTGAAATCCCATTGGATATCATCCAGACTATGATCATACAACTTTGCCTTTCCGATATTCATGTCCATTAAAAATGACACCTCTTTCCTCAATAATTGATCAAACTCAAAAGACGCATTCATTCCCAGATGGACCTGTTCAAGAGATATCCCTTCAAATCCGGCCTTTCGGTCTTCCCAGGAGGCTTCCAACTGCAAATGCTCACTGTCTGATGCCAGCTGAAGCATTAGGAGGCCTTGTGAGTTCATATCGGGAAGCGCAGGCACATAGGCTCTTAAGAGCTGAAGATCTTTTAGTTCCAGGACTACATCCGCTTTCAAAGGAACACTGGTTGGTGCCAGTGCTTTTTCGGGCTCGTCCATACGTTCCAGCAAAAACTCCTGTCCAATACGCTGAACAAAATAAGAATACCAGTGATCATAATGATGAATGACATCTGTGACCTCAATCTCACCCTCAACAAGCAGATCAAAAACAGAACTGGTGAATCGTAAAGAGCGGACAGGCCGGTCCGGGGCATTCAAATCCAGGAAAAACTGATGCGCTCTGAGTTCGGTAGCATTGGCTTTTGAATCAAAAATATCCGCGGAAATACGCCCATATCCCTCCTCTGCTTTCATCCCATGCCAATTCAGTTCAACGTCCATGGAAAGTTCTGTCTCAGGCACTAACTCCGCAGAAAAGAACGACGCCAGGTTCACATTTCTAAAAGAGCCGTCCAGCAAGAAATGGGGAACTTCAGAAGATATATCGACTACTCCGCTTCCGTACATTTCACTTTGATCCTGATACAGTCTGTACGTATGAGTTAAAGCCTCTTGATGATACACAAGACTCATTGAAAGACTGTCTGTTTGGATATCAGCAAACACAGATGGGCCAAAATCCAGTTGCACCTCATAACGGTAGTTCTCAGTGGCCATGTCTGTTGATTGTATAAAAGCATCCAGGGATAAAATCGTGGGTGAAGGAACAGAGGGGTACAGACTATTAAGATCAAATTCGCTGGTTTGAAGCGAAAACTCCATTCCATAAGGAGCACGAACCCGTGCTTTACCATCGATATTTAACTGTCCCGAATGGTGATCCATCCGAATATGAGCATAGAGAGAATCTCTGTCACCATGTATCCTTCCTCCGGCTTCAAACACACTTCTATCCAGTACAAACCTTCTGCTCAGATCCGGTAACAGCGACAGAAACTCCTGCCTTCCTGCCAGAAAAGACAATACATCAAATTCATAGGTCAACTGTTCCGGTATACGATAATCTTGAATGGTGGCTTCAAATGACAGTTGAGTTTCACCCAATGAGAGCTCTGAAGGCAATATTCTTACATCCTCGGTATCTCCATAGGCTTCAAGACTCAGAAAAATATCCGGTGTTTTAAGTGCCAGCTCGGGAATCCAATACGACAGGTCCGCCTGTTCAATAAACACCTGTGTATCCGTTACCATAAACCGGGCATCCAGAACCTCCTCCACAAAACGGGACGAAAACAGGTCAACATCATACAACGTACTGCTCCAATCGGCATACGACCTTCCCAACCCAAGACGCATACTGTTAAACTCCAATTGTTCTGCGTCGTTATATATTTGTCCGGATAGTGTAAAACCACCATGATCGTCCATGAAGTCTTTTATCTCCATGGTTAAATAGGAGATATCAAACAAACGTTGCCCCTGATTTAATTCAAGAAAAAAGTCCGCATTCAGCCGATGAATAACAAGGGTATCGGGTATACGCTCTTTCTCATCAGCTTCCATCCAATCCGGCCAACGAAGGGAACCGTCGATGATTTGTAAAGTTGGAACAAAAGCTTCCACGGATGTATGCCATGAACTTCTTGCGGAGCGCTCTCTTTCAGACGAGGTTGTGCGCTGAAACACCGACTCCAACGTATACGATCCATGTGAACTTTTGACCATCTCCAGCTGTGGAGAGCGAATCTCCATAGAACGAACATAAAAGCTCTCCCGGATCACGGAGATAATATCGGGTTTAACCGTAAGCTCCCCAATCATCAGGGGGGTATGTCCATCGTATTCAAAAACAACCTTCCTGACGGTCAGATTAAAAGGGATCAGTCCATCTATTTCACCAATTTCCAACGTTCCTTCGAAGGTCTCATTAAACCAGACTTCTGTGCGGTCTGCGATATAATTTTTAGCCGTCTGTGTCTGCAACAGCAAAAACAGCGATCCTGTAAACAGGATCAGTGTAAGAAACAACACCAGGATACTGCTCCAAAATATGCGCCATATAATATATAAGAAACGGTAAAACACAGATGTAATTCGCCGATTTTATGTGAGCTTTCCGAGCGTGTATTCCCATGCTTCACGAAGCAAAGAGTCTTCCTTTACAGAACGAAGATATGGCTTTCCTATATCTTCAAGTAAAACCAGCCGGATAGATGCATCTTTATTCTTTTTGTCATGCTTCATAAGGCTAACGAGTTCATCGACTCTTGAGGTATACGAGTTAAGATTAATCTGATAGGTTTCTTTCATGGATATCAGATGTTCGGCCGAAACAGGTGCTCCCAACTTCTCAGATACATACAATGCCGCGATCATCCCGGCATACACGGCTTCCCCGTGGTTAATATGTTTAAATCCGTCAGCCGCCTCCAGAGCGTGGGCAAATGTATGACCAAAATTGAGAAATGCCCTGATACTGGCTTCTTTTGAATCTTTTTCTACTACATCGGCTTTGATAGATACCGATGTTTGAATGACCTCTCTGAGAAGGCCGGGTTCTCTCTTTTTGCTGTCTGCCAATTGTGTTGCTTTATCAAGTAAATGACGTTCTCGTATATATCCGTATTTCAGCACTTCACTTAGTCCGCATAGCCACTCTCGCTCAGGAAGCGTATTAAGGAAACCCATATGGAAGAATACCGCACGGGGATGATAAAATGCTCCGATGGTATTTTTACCAAAAGGATGGTTGATCCCTGTTTTACCACCTATTGCACTGTCAACCATTGCCAGCAGTGTTGTTGGAACCTGAATGAATGGAAGCCCTCTCATTAAAGAAGCCGCGACAAATCCTGATAAATCTCCGGCAACGCCTCCACCTACCGCGATCAGTGGTGTATTTCTTCGAAGAGCTTCTGAGAAAGCAGCATCTATCATCTCTTTCCAGCAGGCTATACTTTTAGAACGCTCTCCGGATGGAATTACGAAAAAACGAACACGATACCCCTCTAAAGACTCTTTCAATACCTCCTTATATAGCTCCCAAACACGGGAGTCAACAGCCATAAAGCAACCTGTATCGGGTATATCCTTCAATATGCCATAGGCCTGATGCACAAATAATTCATCCCAGAAATCCCGGAGGGAATCCGAAAAAAGAAACTGGCATGTAGACTGATCCGATGTTTGAAGTGGGCTAAGAGGCTGCATATTCTTTAATGGTCTTTATGGTTTCTTTCGTTGTTTTTGACCGTTCCCAGCCGTTTCCCACCACAACCGTCCTGTGTGCTTGTTGGTATACGGGCCTTCTGCGGTCCAGTAGTGTATTAATTTTTTCTTTCAGAACCGGTTCCGGCGGCAATTCCCCCTGTTCATTTCTCAGCATAGGGCGTTTTTTATCCCGTTTCAGGCGTTCAAGTAATATTTCTTCAGGAACATCCAAAAAAATAAGCAGAGATTGATCCAAAACCCGGCTTTTCAGTTTTTCCTGTTCAAGGGCCCCTCCACCCAAAGCAAGAACAAAAGCGTCTTTGTTTAAAATCTTATTCACATACTTCCACTCCAATTCCCTGAAATAGGGTTCCCCATGAAGGTTAAAGATTTCGGGTATGCTCATCCCTTCTCCTTCTTCAATGACTTTATCCAGGTCATAAAAGGGCATGGAAAAGGTATGTGCCACACGCTTTCCGATCGCACTTTTACCGGAACCCATAAAACCCGTCAGAATGATTTTATTAATACGTTTCATGGCATATAAGATACGATAAAAATGACTCCGGATTATGGTTTCTTGGGCGATACCATCTCAACCCGTTCATTGGTAACAACCACCATTCCGGGGGCGGCACCTTTAGGTTTTCGGATGTGTTTTCTCTTAGCCATCTGGACGGGAACCAGAGCAGAGCCTGCTTGTTTTGAATGGGCGGCTGCCACAGCGGCTGCTTCCAGTAACACCGGTTTTTGCGGCCAGTCGGCCCGGCCCTGATTCCGGATAATTACATGGGAGCCTGCACTCCCTCTGGCATGCATCCAAATATCCTCTTTATGTGAACTTGAAAGCATTTCATCGTTACTTTTGGCATTTTTACCAATCCAAACTTCATAGGAACCCATTTGAATCAGTCTGTATGGACGGGTTTCCTGTTTGTTCGAAGAGCTTCCGAGTCCGGCCTGCATCAGTCGTTCGCTGTTTTTCTTCATCCAGGCCTCAAATTCCGATGGATGTTCCATTCCTTTCAACTCTTCGATTACCTTTTGGTATTCCTTAATCTGTCTGTTCAGGCGTTTTTCATTCCCGGAAGCCAACGACGCCTCTTTTCTTAAGCCTGCAGCTTTTTGATACAACCGCTGTGCCCATTGTATTTTTGAACATCCCGGTTTTCCATGAATCTTTTTTCCATCCATCTCTGAACTCCATCCAGAAATCACAATGGCATCATCCTTAACAAGAGATTCCGGATCGGGACGACTCATCAGATAATGGCCCATATCTTCCAGTTCAGCGGCTTGTTCTTCGCGGCTCTCCGCATTTTGAACGTGTTGTAATTGCTGCATGGCGTTCTTTAGTTTACGCTGTACCCTGCTTTCTAATTCTTTTTTTCGGGGTTCGATGCGATTTTGCCGGTTACGCTCCAAAAACAATGTCCGTACCGCATCGTTGACCGAAGAAAAGCTTCTTTTGGCCGGTGCATTCAACTCCTGTTCCGGTAACAAACAAAGAGAACCGCCCTGTGTTATGCAGGCACCATTCGGGTGCAATAGCAAGTGACTCCAGTGTTCTATGGTTCTGACGATATCCGCCGGTTCGGATGCGTCCAATACCTCTATGTTTTTCAGTTCCCGAATCAAGCCTCGCGGAAAACGTTTATCAATAAATAAAATTTTTTCCTTGACCGCAGATTTGGAGTTTAGTCGGGCTTCGTCCGGTTCTTTATTTATCAATTCGTATTCACCTTCCAGTTCCTCGGGAAGATTCAGTACTGACACGGGTCTATCCATCCAGGCCGAATTCTTTTTAAACGACGCTAATATATGATCGTTATCTGCAAGCCAGACGTTTGGAGCCGTTCCAAAAAGTTTCAAATATAACCGCAGCTCTGATGATTGAAAAGAGAGCATCACCCAGCGGTCAAGTCTGGAAAACAGCCGTATGTCTGAAATGATCTTTCCTTTAAGTTGCGGAAAAACAGACACCTTGTTTTTTGAGGGAGAAGAGCTTCTGTTGTCATGAAACAGAGCGGTATCAGGATGAGATGCAGAAAAAGTCAACTTCCCCGCATCTTCTTGAGCCAGAATAATATCTATTTGATTTTTTTTAAAACTGACAACATCAATTACTTCCTTATCAAAAATTTTGTATCTTAACTCACCGACTAATGTATTTAATGTATAGAAGTTGTTCATAGTATTTTTAGCAAGAGTAAAAGCGCTTTCAATTTTAAAAAGAGAACATGAACTATCCTATTTTCAATGCCATAGTTAATCAGGTGGAAACCCGCCTTTCCAAGAGAGCTATTGAAGTTGATCACTTCCGAATTTGGACCGAAGAAAAAATAAATGCGGCCGGCCTTGAAATATCCATGGACCTCTCAGATCGGTCGAATCATCTGAAAAAGTTGGTGATAAATCTTGACTGGGACAAGTTTCGTGAAGCATCCCTTGCACGGCAAATGCCCGGTATGGAAAAACATCCATTTTTAAAGATACCTGCATTATCCGGCAATAACATTACTCCATATATTGATGTTGAAACCATGTGGTATTTTGATGAAGAAGTATTATACCAGAAGCTGGATTCAACCATTGGAAACCGCCGTATGGAAGCTGCCAGCCAATGGATGGAGTTTATCAACAAAGAATTAAAACGAATTTTAACGGAAGAGAATATTATTACACGATGGCATGTGGAAATCGAAGGGGATCTTCATGGCCGCTACGTCACGGACATGAGTCTGATTTCCTATATGCAGTATAAACTGGATAAGTTTACAAGTATTAATGAAATCAATGCATACGTTGAGCAAAATATTCAGAAAATTTTACTTCGTACGCAAGCCATCATGAAAATTGCCTCCAAAACGCTTGAAATGGCTGCTTAAGTCCCGGTTTTCAGATCACCTATATTCTCCTTTCGGGAAATAACAAAGCCGGTATGATTAAGCTATTCAAGAATCATTACCGGCTCTGTATATCAAAAATTCCTACACAAGAAGAGACTATTTCTTTTTATGCCTGTTCTTTCGCAGTCTTTTCTTTCTTTTATGTTTAGCTATCTTTGCTCTTTTTCTTTTTTTTCCGCTTGGCATACTGTTTCTTATTTATGGTTTAGATTTAATGATAAATGTCATGGTGATGTACATCCAGATAAGTACGAATACTCTCTTCCCATTCGGTATGCACAGAACGATCCCTGGCATGCTCAAAAAAGGGAATTGCCTCCGATGCGCGCCCTATCTGCAACATCAGAACTCCCATGTTAAAATTCGCACGTATATGGTCCGGATTATTCATTAATACATTTTCCAATAGGAGAAATGATTCTTCTGGCTCTAACAAACTCATATAAACTACGGCCAAATCTGTTTTTATTTCAGGATCGCCGGGTTTAATCTCAAGTGCCGTAATATACATCGATTTCGCCTTTCTTGCAGTATCTTTCCTAAAATCTTCTGAATCTGTGCGTGTGGCCGCTTCAAAAAAATAATCTCCACTCTCTTTCCAGTCCGATGCCTGTTCGCTTAACCGGGCTCTCTTCAAGGCTACGCGTCCTGCCTTATCGTATTGTTCCAGCTGTACATACACCCGAATTATTTCACCATAATAAGGCATCCTGACACGTGGCTTCTCCAGGGTGTCGAGAACACTCTTAAGGTGTTTGATTCTATGTTCGAGAGCTTCTTTGTCCTCCGTTTTCAGCGTCTCATTTTTGAAATTCTTTTCATATCCCCCGGCTGCCTCTGTTACGTTTCTGCTTTTATAATCCATTCCAAGTACAATCAGAAGGAGTACCAATAGAAAAAAGATCAAAGGAAACAGAACATACCGGTGAACCATAATGCAAGCTTTTCCGTGCTAAAAAAAAAGATATCCGGCATTCTCATCAAGAGAATGTACCGGATATCCAGATATTCATCGATTCAGATGAACCGCTATTATTGTGTTGCTTCTTTAATAGCCTGTTTAAAATCCTTTGAAATCTTGAGTACTGGAACATGTTGTTCCGGAACACGTACCTCTTGATTCGTTTTGGGATTTCGTGCCACTCTTTCCGCTCTTTTAACGACCTTGAATGTACCAAATCCACGAAGCTCAATTCTTTCTCCCTTCTTCAGTGATTCAATGACCGTTGCGAGAAATCCATTGACTACAGCCTCAGTTTCTATTTTTGTAATGCCGGTATTCGCCGAAATTACTTCAACAATGTCTGCTTTCGTCATAACAAGTTTTTAGTTTTGTTGTTGAAAATTTTAAGCCTGCAAGACCTATATTTACAGGCATCCTGATTTATGAAACAAATTTAAGCACAAAGGGTTCCATTTTATTAAAAAAACATTAAAAAAACAGATTATTTATTTGTGCTTTTGATGTAGGTAAAAAAACACTATCATTTTTCTTGTGTTTTTCGGCCATAAAAATGCTATCTGACCTGACTACGTCATTTCGCATAATTGAATATAAACGTTTTTTAATACATTTTCTTGCCATGGAAGTATTTGAAACAATTATTAACACTTTAGACCGCCTGGTTTGGAGTACTCCCGAGATCATGCCCATAATGGTAATTGTTCTTTTAAGCTATGGGCTGTTTATTACATTGAGACTTGGCTTCATTCAGGTCAGAAAGTTCACTCATGGCCTTCAGGTACTGTCCGGAAAGTTCTACAGTTCAAAAGACAAGGGCGATGTTAACCACTTTCAGGCACTTAGTACGGCCCTTTCTGCAACCGTTGGGATTGGAAATATTGCTGGCGTTGCCCTGGCGATTCACTTTGGCGGCCCGGGAGCTCTG
Organism: Balneolaceae bacterium ANBcel3; assembly: GCA_030012235.1. Taxonomy (GTDB): domain Bacteria; phylum Bacteroidota; class Rhodothermia; order Balneolales; family Natronogracilivirgulaceae; genus JASCXY01. The sequence continues at coordinate 9,757 of JASCXY010000058.1, forward strand.
TTCTGGATGTGGATAACTGCTATTTTTGGCATGGCAATTAAGTATTCGGAATGTACTCTGGGTGCTCTGTACCGTAAAACCAATAAGGATGGATCGGTCTCGGGCGGCCCCATGTACTATATTGAATACGGACTTGGGAAAAAATGGAAGTGGCTGGCCGTTTCTTTTGCCGTTTTCGCCGTAATTTGTTCGTTTCTTACCGGAAATGGTGTTCAGGCAAATACCGTAGCCGACACCATGCAAAGTACATTTGGTATTCCAAAAGCCGCTACCGGTTTTATTACCGCCACGTTGGTTGCACTTGTCATTATCGGAGGAATTAAACGGATTGGAATTGTAACCGCCCGGCTTGTTCCTGTAATGGCCATTTTATATCTGGCCGGGGCTTTTGTCATACTTTTGCTTAACCATACTCAGTTAATTGACTCCTTTGTACTTATTTTTACATCGGCCTTTAATCCTCAGGCCGGGGCTTTCGGCATTGGATCCGGAGCATTCATGGTTACATTTGTTTGGGGAATTCGCAGAGGGCTTTTCTCCAACGAAGCCGGGCAAGGTTCGGCACCTATCGCACACGCTGCATCAAAAACAAGCCAGCCAGTACGTGTTGGTGTGGTAGCATTGATGGAACCGTTTATTGATACCATTGTTATCTGCACCATGACCGGCCTGGTCATCATCGCTACCGGCTCATGGGATTCGCACCATCAAACCCATCTGAACCTGAATCATCAGGAAATCAGCGTCATAACCGAGAGCAGTGAAGACATACCGTATGTAGTCATCCGTGATGGTCAGCCTGAAAAACATCCTGTGCTTTTTAATCACGCTTCCACCGGGGCTTTTTACACCGATCCGGATTTTACTGCCCCTTTTAACGGGCGAATTGTATTTGATTCCGATGGCAGGTATGCCATCGATGACCAGCAACAAACCTATTCTCACCTGTACACTTCGGTGATACATAACGGGGCACCACTAACCGCGGCCGCTTTTGAGCGTGGCCTTGCTCCTCTATTTCCGGGTGGCCGGTATCTGGTAACCATCTGCGTCCTTTTGTTTGCGGTATCTACATCGATAAGCTGGAGCTATTATGGCGACCGGTCCATTCAGTATTTATTTGGTGACCGATCTATTTTTTACTATCGTGTTGTATATGTTTTGATGCATTTTGCCGGGGCACTGCTAACACTACAATTGGTTTGGACGTTTGGTGATGTTATGCTCGGACTGATGTCTCTTCCCAATCTTATCGCTCTGTTTGCCCTGTCCGGTGTTGTATATAAAGCTACTAAAACGTATTTCGAACAACCTGAAGTTTAACCAATGCATTCAATGAAACGCGTTACCGTTGTTGAACATCCGGTCGTTGCCCGGGATCTCACCATTTTAAGGAATAAAAATACCGTTCCGGAACAATTTAGAAGTGCCCTTAACAGAATTGCGATTATCCTCGCATACTCTTCTCTTAAAACACTTCCTCTCAAAGAGGTCCTAGTGCACACACCGATCCAGAAAACCAAAGGATTTGAGCTTGACTCCGAGATTGTCGTTGTATCGATTCTTCGTGCCGGACTTGGCCTGGTGGATGCTGTTCTTGGATTTATCCCTGAGGCAAAAATCGGCCACCTGGGGATGTATCGGGATGAAGAGACTCATCAACCGGTAGACTATTATTCAAAAATCCCGAAAAATATTGAAAATGATTTTGTTTTATTGGTGGATCCCATGCTTGCCACCGGCGGAAGCGCTGCCGATTCAATAAGTTTTCTAAAAAAGAAAGGAGCTCAAAATATACGTTTTATGTGCCTGATCAGTGCGCCTGAAGGTATAAAACGAGTACAAGACGAGCATCCCGATGTACCTATCATTACCGCTGCTATTGATGAAAGGCTCAATGAAGATGCTTATATCGTTCCCGGACTTGGTGATGCCGGAGACCGCATTTTCGGAACCCTTTGATCTTTGCTTTCCATTCAATAACACGCCGAACCATTCTTTAACTTCATGTATTGGTTTCCCAAAAACCTTTGTTTGTTGATAGTCATTGGTCTGGTTCCTCTGGCCTGTACAGACTTGTCTGACTATGACCATGACCGGGTGTCAGATGCTCTTTCAGATTCTCTGCTCTCGGTTACAGAATCACGCCATATCGAAATGAATATCATAGACGATGAAGTTAAGACTGTTACCTTATTTGCACCCATAGCCATTACGTACACGAAAGACAGAGAGACCGAAACACACCTGAAAGATTCCGTACTTGTATTGGTTCGTGATTCGCTTGGAACCGTCCACACCCGGGTTTCCAGCATGGAGGCCCGATACATAGGAAATCGATCCGAATTCCACTTTCATGACGAAGTTGTCGTCGAATCTGATGATCAGCGAACCCTTTATACGGATTATCTCAAATGGTCCCACCAATCCAGATCGATTGAAACACCCGATTTCGTGATCGTGGTAACAGAATCTGACAGTATTACAGGATACGGGCTTCAGGGAAGCGATGACTTGCTTGAGTATACCTTATTTGAAGTAACCGGGGAATTTAGTCTCGAACAGAATCCAAAGGACTGATATGAAGAAAGCATGCATTTTTTTAATCTTGTACTTCTTCGTTTCGGACATTTCGGGGTTATATCCTTCTGCTTCTGCTCAAAACCGGGTACGCATTCTTCACGCAGATCTCCTTGAAGGCACCTCTACTGAACGTGACGGGCGTATCCGAAAACTCACCGGCAATGTTCACATCGAATCCGATGATTTTATACTCTACGGTGACAGTGCCTGGCAATATCTGGATCAGGATAAACTTCATGCATATGGAAATATTGAAATCAAAGCCGGAGACCGAATCATTTTGTCAGATCATGCTACCTACGATCTGATTTCAGAAATCGCCTGGTTTGACGGCCGGGTTATTATGCAGTCTGATCAGGCACTGCTATTCAGCAACGAAGCGTATTACAGCTTTTCTACGGAGATAGCACTCTTTCCGGAATCTATTCGGCTGGAAGATCAGCAAGGAGTGCTATTGGCCGATTCCGGGTACTATTACAATGCGATAGACAGCGCCATTTTCAGAGGACACGTTCAAATTTCTGACTCCCTTCAGTATGCGGAGGCAGACAGCGCGTTCGTAAGAAGAGGCCATGATTATTATGAGCTCCATGGCGAAGTTTACTTAGAAGACCTTGAAAACCAAAGCCTCTTAACCGGTTCATTTGTTCTTGCCGACTCAACCGGATACCGGCGGGTGGAAGGCGGAAGTTTTATGCGCCGCATCCAAACCGAAGAAGCCGATACTACCTATTTATGGGCTGATTGGTTGGAAGTAATGGATCGTCCGTCTCCTCATTCTGAATTTTTTGCCTATGAACATGTGCGTATCTGGAATCCGTCCTATCAATCGGTTTCTGATACCGTCCATTATCACGAGGCTTCCGACCGTCTGATGCTGACCGGTAATGCGCGACTTTGGAACGATGAAACTCAGTTAAGTGGTCCATCTATCAGGCTTCAATTCGAAAACGACAGCTTACGCTATATCCATGCTACCGGGAGGCCGTTTGCGGTTCAAAACACGCCTTCTACCGGTCGAAAACATCAGATTACGGGAGATACATTACTTTTATCTTTCGAACAGCAAGAGCTAAAAAAAATATGGAGCCATCCAAATGGCCATATCCTCTATTTTATCAACGATGAAAACGACCAGCCAGACGGAGCCATCGAAATTGAGGCTTCAGATATAAGCATACACTTTTCAGAAGGTGAATTGTACGATGTTTTGGCAAAAGAGAATGTGGATGGTGTTTTTATCCCGGAACATTCCGGAATCGAAGAGAACGTACTGGACGGATATCTCTGGGAGCCTGAGTTGCGCCCGACAGACCCTGATGCTCTACCAAAGCGACGATTTTCACCTATTCCACCGGAGCGGCCCTTCTCATTACCCAAACGCTACCGTCCATAAAAAAAGCGTTTGAAGCTACCTGAATGGTGCCTCAAACGCTCTTTATAATGGTTTTTATCCATGTTCTCCGGCCTTAGTAATTTTGCCGGATAACAACAGACTAATCGGTTTCTTCCTTCTCTGCCGTTTCCTTCATAATACGCTCCTGAATATCATGTGGAACCGGGGCATAACTGTGAAAACGTCTTGCATGCGTAGCCCTTCCCTGTGTCATTGAGCGAAGGTGCGTTGCATAACGATACAGTTCGGAAAGAGGAACAATCGCTTTCACTTTCTGGAAGGTACCTTCAGAGTCCATTCCCTGAACCTGCCCCCTTCGAGTAGAAAGATCACTCATCACATCCCCCATGTAGTCTGCGGGAACCGTTACTTCAACTTCATACACCGGTTCCAGCAACTGGGGTTTTGCCTCAAGGAATCCTTTCCTGAAAGCCATTAATGAAGCGGTTTTAAATGCAGCTTCATTCGAATCAACGCTGTGCATGGAACCATCAAACACGGAAACCCGTATATCTCTTGCACGACAACCGGACAAGGGGCCGTTTTCCATTTTTTCCATGATTCCTTTCAGAATGGCAGGCATAAAACGGGCATCGATGACACCTCCCACAATACAATTCTGGAAAATAAGCTTTCCGCCCCACTCAAGGTCTATTTCCTGCGTATCTCTTACCGTAACTTCCGGTGTCGGAGGCATATTTTCTTCCCAGGGCTCCATATAAAAGAAGACCTCGCCATACTGGCCGGCACCGCCCGATTGTTTTTTATGCTTATACTGAGTTTTCA
>JASCXY010000059.1 GCA_030012235.1 Balneolaceae bacterium ANBcel3
TCAGTGAACAGGGTTTCTGTCCGGTCATTTAAAAGGCTTTCCGAACGATCCGAAAACCGGAAATGCGTAAAGTGTACCCCATCAAACCGGTTGACAGCATTTGGGGTTGCTATCCAGATAAAGCCCAGCGAATCCCGGGCAATGTCATTGATGGTCTGACTGCTTAAGCCGTGGCGGAAATGCTCAAACCGGGTATCCGGAGAAAGATCAGCATAGCAAACCGATACGGCTGCAAGTAAAAAGAGAAGCTGGACTCCGAGCGCTCGTGTATTTAAGACGACCGTTTTCACCGTTTTAACCCATGTATTAAAATCGAAATAACACCGATAGTTAAGCCTCTTGTATAATAGTAGATGATAGCAATGAAGGCTTTAACGTTGGCATAAAACTTGACCGCAAGATATTGTTATCTATGCAATATACATTTTTTTACATAATTATCCATGAATAATCCGGAGGATCAGCCGGACAGATAACATTGAAAAAGGAGTTTCAGGGATTTATCTGAAGTTCAACCGGTACCCGCATCTGGTGTATACCGAGCCCAAAGAGGGCATAGTCGTATTTCACAGGATCTTCCGGATCCAGCATACGAAGACGGCCGGTTAATTCTGTGACGGCTTTCCAATCGTTGGAGCGTCGCGTCAGCAGGCCAAGCATCCGTGCATACCGGCTCACGTGGACATCCAGAGGGATCATCAGTTCGGAGGCAGGCATAAAAGACATGCTCCCTGGGTCCACACAACTGTTTTTCCGGATTGCCCAGCGAAGGTAAAGACAGAGACGTTTGCAGGAGCTGTTTTTATCCGGCGTGGACAGGTGCTTGCGCACACGTTGCGGGCAGTCAGGGATGGAATCGAAAAATCGGGCATGAAATTCTCCCAGAAGATTTTTGGGATTGCGGGTATAGCACTGATTCCAAAAATTTTCGAAGCTTCCGTAAGTGTTTTGGCCATTTGAAATACCGCGAATGATCCAGTACATATCATCGGCATTACAGGTTCTGTGTTTAAAACCAGTCAGTGCCTTTCGATCCGATTCTGAAAAATTTCCGGTAAAATCGGCCGGATTTGTACCAAAGCGTTTCAGTAAATCGGAGATTTTAGCCATGATGATGTCACGCCGTCCCCAGGCAAGCAATGCGGATATAAAACCTACGATATTTTGGTCTTCCGGATGCGGGTATAAGTGCATAAAACCGACCGGATCGGAATTCATATACTCGGGCACCTCCACTTCTTTGACGACAGGATCCAAGAATTGTTTTACAGCGGTGAGCTGTGTTTCCGGAACCGGGAGTAGGGAAGAGGACGGTGCCTCGGCAGCTATTTTATTTTTTCCGGACATGGAAGGGGATGTTTTAAAAGATAATCAGTGATTCTTTTGTTTGCTTTTGGGAAAGCAAAGTTCCCCAGCTGGCGCTTATCCACCCATTTCTGTGGTTCTCCGTTTTTGGATACCGGACGTTGTTCCGGGGAGGTGCACCGTGCAAAAAAAGCGGACAAAGTTATAGAAAAGTGGCTGTAGGTATGTTTTAAAGTCAAAAAGGGAGAAGGTTCGGCAGAAATGTGCAGCCCGACTTCTTCCAGGGCTTCCCGTTGGGCTGCAGCATCAGGGGCTTCACCGGCTTCCACTTTACCTCCCGGAAATTCCCATAACCCGCCAAGCATTTTTTCTTCGGGTCTTCGGCAGATCAGGATCCGATTTTCTTGATCTATGATGACGGCAACGGCAATAGGGTAATGCGGCTTTTTTTTAGCAGGCGATTTATAAGGGATGTCCCTGGTACGATCATCCTGATGAGCCATGCATACATTTTGAAAGGGGCAATGTCCACAGTCAGGGTTATTTGGGGCACAAACAGAGGCGCCAAGCTCCATCAACGCCTGGTTGAAGTCACCGGGTTCATGCTCTTCCATCAGCGCAGAGGCGAGCTCATTAATCCGTGTCCATGTTGCAGATTTTCGGGTGTCCGTATCAATGGCGAAAAGGCGGCTGATGACACGGATGACGTTTCCATCTACTACGGCATACGGTTTACTCATGGCAATGCTCATAACAGCAGCGGCGGTATAGGGACCCACTCCGGGGAGGCTGAGCACTTCCTCATATTCTTCCGGAAACGTATGGTCGTATTTCTCTGCAAGCTGTTTTGCGGCCTTGTGAAGATTTCGGGCACGGGAATAATATCCCAATCCTTCCCAGTGAAGAAGGACGTCATCCAGAGGGGCTTCGGCCAGTGTCCGGATGTTGGGAAAGCGTTTGGCAAAACGATCAAAATAGGGTCGGGCCTGATCTACCCGTGTCTGCTGTAACATGATTTCAGACAACCATATCAGATAGGGATCACGGGTGTTTCTCCAGGGCATTTCCCTTTTATTCCGGTGAAACCATGAAAGCAAGCGAGGTATTTCCTTCTGAACCCGCCTTTGTTGTTTTTCATGATGTACTACGGTCTTTTTCTTCGGCAACGATGTACCTCGCAGATAAAAAGCTTTGGAATACCATTTAAAAAATATCAGGAACCCTCGCGGCTGACATCCAGGACCTGAATCCGGACATTCATGGAAGATGCGGCTCCGTACTGATCGGTAGCGATAATCTGGAACTCATGTTCACCGGTTTGACGGCGTGACGGAGTCCATGAAAAGGCTCCGGTTTGTTCTTCAATAGAAGCGCCGTCAGGCAGGTCTACGCCTATATAACGGACAAGGGAAGCAGAAACACCATCAGGGTCGGTGGCTCTGAAGGGGATGGAAAACGGTTCATTCACTGGAATCGAAAGTGGCCTGATCGGGGTAAACCGGGGCGGGCTGTTAAAAGGTCGAACCGATACCTGAAATGAAGCTGAGTCGGATTGGCCATCCCTTGACGTTGCGATAATGGTAATAAGGTGTGTACCAATATCAGATGAGGATGGCTGCCAGTAGAGACCGTTTTTGTTGATGTGGATTCCGTCCAGGCTAGATGCATATTGAAACAGTATGTCTTCAATGGCATGCTTGCCTTCAATCTTAAGTGGCAGGATCAGCGGCCTTGGATAGGGAATGATTTGGTCTTCGATGGGGGCAAGGCGTAAAGCATCTGTTTCCGGAGTATCATCGCTAACTTCCGGCTGGCCTTCTGTCTCAAATTCGGCGAATTCACGGCCATCCATCCATCGGCTGAACTGCCTGTAATCACTCATCCAAAGTTGATTTTTAAAAGTGGTAATGAAATTACCTGCTGTTGGGTTTTCTCTTAACAGAACCGGAGAAATTCCCTGGCCGGCCAGCCATACACGCTTGCTTTCCCCGCGAATAACATAGAAGTTGTTCCAGTGCTCCAGGCATGAAACCGATTCAGAAATAGAAAAAAGTTCATCCATCCGTCCATCCGACCTCAAACGGAAAACGGCTCCGGAGCTGGTCGAAAAATAGATCCGGTTTGCAACCAGAAAAAGCTGATCCGTTTCATCCGGAAGCGAAAAATCCTGCAACTTTTCGAGAGTACCGTTATCGTACTCAAAATGCAGCAGGGTGGCGTTATTATCGAGTGCAAACAGGTGGCGGGAAGTTGCGGCCAGGGAAACGACAGGTGCGGAGTGGGTGTATGATGTTTCAGGAGGTGTATCTACGGTTTCGGAGGTCTCCAGGGAAAGGGCATGGATTCCAATCTCCTGATCTGCCAGGAACAGGGTATTTCCGACCCGTGCCACATCACTGGGAGTGAAGCCAAGCCGGGTAGAAGAATAAACGCCCAGAAGCGAGGTTGGCTCGATGATAGTAAGCCGGTCATCGGTACCAAATAAATAGGCAAAGCGAATATCTGAATGGATGTATGGGCCTCTGTCGGCCAGTCCATCGGAGGTATACAGCCATTTGGGTTCATCTGCATGAGTTCTGAAGACGATCAGTCCTTCCCGGGAAGACAGTACATAGAGATGGGCATCACTGCTTGAAACAGCCAGAATCTCCGGGATTTCCATGATGGTATCAAGACTCTTTACCAGTCTGGGAGGCTGTGACTCAGCCTCAGATCGGGCTATACCGCTAAGTAAGATTATGAGCAGCAGAGACAAGCGCAAAAGTAATGTCATAGTTATAAAAAATTATAAATAGAGATTGGAATCATAGCCAGTCGTGGCGTTTGTACCAGTCGATGGTTTCGGAGAGTCCCTCGGCAAGACCTTTTTTCTGTCGGAACCCAAGTTGTTTTTTTGCCTTTTCGACGGAGCATGTCCATTGCATCCCTAATTCAAGGGCTTTTTCACGATTAACAACGGGATATTGGCCGATAAGAGAAGCCGCATATTCAATAATAGTTCCGGCTTTTTTAACAAAGCCGGGTTTGATTTTGAGCGCATAGAGCTTATGTCCAAATACCCGTTCGGTCGCCTGGCGAATTTGTTCCCAGGTATAACGTTCTTCACTGGAAATAAAATATGTTTCCACTCCGGGTTTTGTTTCCCGGGCAGTCAGTAGAACACCGTCAACAAGATCGTTTACATGGACAAGGGAGACTTCTGTGCTATGACCGTCCCCAATAATCGGGAACAGTTTCCAGGAAGCCATTTGGAAGACACTGAAGATTTGGTCTTCTCTGGGGCCGTACACAGCCGGCGGACGAATAATCGTTACTGAGATGGAATCATTGACTACCCGGTGAACCATTTCCTCCATTCTTTTTTTTGATTTCCCATACATGGTAACAGGCATCAGGGGATCTTCTTCATTCACCGGCTGTTTAAAACTGGGGCCGCATGCCGCAAGAGATGAAAAGATAACCAGTTTAGGAACCTCACACTTCATGGCCATACGAAGTACATTTTCCGTAGCTTCGACATTGGCGCGGTCAAACTCATCCTGGGTTGGAGCTTTGACGATACCGGCAATATGATATACAATATCGGCATCTTTCATACCATCCTGCAATGACTGGAAGTCCATCAATGAGCCGGGGATTTTGGTTATCTTCTTTCCCGTCAGCCATTTTTCTTTAGAGCGGATCAGGCAGGATACGCTTATATTTTCCGATATCAGGCGGTCTGTGAGGTGGCTTCCTATAAAACCGGTGCCACCTGTTACAAAAGCTTTCATAAAAAATTTGTATACTTGGAAGATATTTTAAATTATGGAGAATGATAATTTAATTTATCTTCTTTTTCCATTATTCCGGAAAATATAGAACATTCAGGATTACTTTGTGAACCGCACTTAAAACAGAGCGGGTTTGTCGAAGTATTTTTATATATGCGTAAATTTCGAATAGCCATTTTTACAGGAAACTACAATCACATTCGTGACGGGGTTTCCCATACGCTAAACCGGCTGGTCGCCTATCTTGAGTCCAGGGGTATTGATGTGATGGTTTTCGGGCCCTGGACACCGGAGCCGGCTATTCAACATGAAGGAACGTTTGTACCGGTCTATTCTATTTCCGCACCCGGGCGTCCGGAATACAGGGTATCTCTGGGTTTTCCGGAAACAGAGAAAAAAGTTCTCGAAGATTTCAATCCCGATATTATCCAAATCTCTACTCCTGATTTACTTGGATATCTGGCGCTGCGATATGCTCAAAAAAAGAATATCCCGGTCGTTTCTTCCTACCACACGCACTTTTCGAGTTATTTAAAGTATTACAAACTCAGCTTTATGGAGAAGTGGCTGTGGAAGTATCTTTTTTGGTTTTACAGCAAGTGTGAACATTTGTATATCCCATCGCCGTCAATACTTCAGGATCTGAAGGATATGCACATTCCCTGTGAACTAAGAATCTGGTCCAGGGGAGTGGATACAAGCCTCTTTTCTCCGGAAAAAAGAGATATGAAGTGGAGAAGGTCGTTGGGTATTTCTGATGAAGATAAGGTCGTTGCTTTTGTTTCCAGGCTGGTATGGGAAAAAAACCTCGAACAGGTGGCGCGTACTATGCAGGGACTGGTACGGAAAAATCCATCGGTAAAAACTCTGATTATCGGAGACGGCCCGGCGCGCCCGGATCTTCAGGAAAGATTACCTGATACGATCTTTACGGGGCATCTTGAAGGAGAGTCGATTGCAAAAGCTTACGCCAGCTCTGACTTGTTTTTCTTTCCATCCGATACGGAATCCTTTGGGAATGTGACGCTGGAAGCGATGTCGTGTGGCCTGCCTGCGGTTGTGGCAGATGCGGCGGGTAGCCGGTCTCTTGTTGATGAAGGGGTTACCGGATATAAAGTTCAGGCAAAGGATACAAATACCTTTATCCGGTATTTAGACGAGCTTGCCAGGGATGATCAAAAGGCACAAGCCATGGGTAAAGCTTCCCGCGAAAAAGCAATGAAATACGACTGGGATCGTGTTCAGGAAGAATTAGTCGCCAATTATTTCGATGTGTTGGATCGCTTATAATCCGGTTGGATTGCCATCAGGGAGAAAACGGAATCGGACAGCGTACTCTGGTATAAAAAAAATCACACTACTTTTTATTATATTCAGTATTATACATACCTGAGTCAAAGCATGCATGTTTCTCGAAGGCGAAGTGTTGGATGAAGCGGTTTCCGGTAGTTCCGGATGAGGTGAACCTACTTTTTTTAAAAATGCGGGCTCTGTTACCTATAAATAAATGTATCATCGTACGCTCTTGCTGGAGAAGCTCTCATTGGCCTGGATGGTATTTTTAATCTAAATATTCGAAAAAACGAATGAATTGCATCCGGAATCAAAGGTTCCGGGTGGAATAGGTCAAAGAACAGGTGTATTGCATAGTTTTCTGTTTTTTGATTATTTTAAAAGTTTTGCAAAGCCGAAAAGCATACGTAATTAAATGGCTAAAACCGATCAATCTTTTACAAAAGCCGATATTTTCACGAAGGCGTATCAGTTTACTGCAGCGGACGAAGTGAAGGCTCAGGGGTTATACCCCTATTTTAAACCGCTGACCGATACAGACGGAAATGTTGTGGTCATTGAAGGTCATGAAGTGATCATGGCGGGATCCAATAATTATCTTGGCCTGACCAATGACCCGCGGCTTATGGAGGCCGCTCAAAAGGCTATTTCAAAGTATGGTACCGGATGTACCGGATCCAGGTATTTGAACGGGACGCTGGACCTTCATTTGGAGCTGGAGGAAAAGCTGGCTGCTTTTATGCACAAAGAGAACTGCGTGCTTTTCAGTACAGGCTATCAGACCAACGAGGGAGCGATTCAGACCATTGCGGGCCGGAATGATGTGATTTTTTCTGATAAAGACAATCACGCCTGCATTGTTATCGGTACACAACTCTCCAATGGAAAAACGGTAAGATACCTCCATAACGATATGGAGCATTTGAGGAAATTGCTTGAGCGCGAAGATGACTCTACCGGAAAAGTTATTGTTAGTGATGGTGTTTTTTCCATGTCCGGGACCCTGGCCAAAATACCGGAACTGGTTTCACTTGCCAAAGAATTTGGAGCCCGGCTGTATTTGGATGATGCTCATGCCATCGGTGTGATTGGTGAAGGGGGGAGAGGTTCAGCTTCCGCTTTTGGAATGCTGGATGATGTAGATCTTATCAGTGGAACATTCTCCAAATCGTTTGCCTCTTTGGGTGGTTTTCTGGTTGGTGGGAGAGAAGTTATTGAATACATTCGTCACAATTCACCTGCTCACATTTTTAGTGCCTCCATGCCACCGGCCAATGTGGCAACCGTGTTAAAAGCACTTGAGGTTCTTGAACAGGAGCCCTGGAGGCTGGAACGGCTGGATGAGATATCCAATTACATGAGGAAAGGCCTGAAGGATCTTGGATTTAATATCTGGACCAGCGAATCACCTATCATACCGGTGGTTATTGGCGAAATGTTTGACTGTCTTGAATTCTGGAGAGATCTTTTCGATGCTGGTATTTATGCCAATGCGGTCGTGCCGCCGGCGGTACCCCGGGGTCAGTCGCTCATTCGAACCAGTTATATGGCAACTCATACCGATGAGCAATTGGATCGCATTCTGGAAGCGTTTAAAAAAGTCGGAATCAAGCGGGGAATTATTGATACCAACGGGTGTTCGTTAATAGAGGTTTGATTTGTGAGTAAACGCGCAGCTTCCAACACTTCGGCTACGGGGAAAAAAGATATGCAGGGCGTTGCCTATCTGTCCAGCCCGGAAGAAATGAAACGGTTTCTGGAGTTTCCTTATACGCACTATGCCGATGATCCAAACTGGGTTCCACCGTTGAAAATGCAGCAAAAGGATCTCCTGGATAAGGATAAGAACCCTTTTTTTAATAACGCCGATGCTGCATTCTTTTTAGCCTATCATAACGGAAAGCCTGCGGGCAGAATAGCGGCCATTCATAACAGGGCCTATAACGAATCGAACAAGGTTAATTACGGGTTTTTTGGTTTTTTTGAGTGTATAGACAATCAGTTGGTAGCAGATTTACTTTTCCGTATTGTCCGGGACTGGCTGAAAGAGCGTGGCTGTACCCGTGTTGTGGGTCCGATGAATCCGGGAATGTTGGATGAAATTGGTATTTTGGTGGATGGTTTTGAGCATAAACCTGCCATAATGATGCCATATTCCAAGAAATGGTATGATTCTTTGCTTAAAAAAGGCGGGTTCAAGAAAGAGATGGATTTATTCAGTTACCGGGTTACAGAAAAAACGGTTACACTGGATCGGCTGAATCGTGCCGTAGATATTATAATGAAAAGAAACCCGGGCCTTACCATCCGGCCTGTGAATTTAAAGCGATTCGATGAAGAGGTGAATGCCATTCATCACATTTATAATAAAGCCTGGGAAAAAAACTGGGGCTCGTATCATATCTCCATTGAAGAACTGCGCCATCTTGCCAAAGATTTAAAGCTTATCATTGATACGGATATCGCGCATGTTGCCGAGATTAAAGGAAAACCGGTCGCATTCTCTATCGCATTGCCTGATTACAACCAGGTATTCAGTAAGATGGACGGTACGTTGTTCCCGACCGGACTCTTTAAACTCCTATGGCACAAACGGAAAATTAATGCGATACGAACCGCATTAATGGGAGTATTGCCGGAGTTTCAGGGTCGTGGAATAGATGCGCTGCTGACCAGGGAATCCATTGTTAAAGGGCTGGATAAGGGCTATCAGTCTGCAGAGCTTGGCTGGCTACTGGAGTCCAATCCGGATATTTTACGTGTGGCGGAGAAAGTGGGTGGAAGTAAAGTTAAAACGTACCGCATATACGCTCAGGAGCTCAGCTGAAACGCCGGGAAACGATTCTTCTTTTTTACATAGAACCCTGTGAGTGAAACAAAAAAGGCCGGTTTTACCGGCCTTTTTTATAACAGCTAATGGTTGTTCTGCCCGGATCAGAAATGAATCATGAGATAGAGATTTCCGAAGGTATAAGGAAATCCGGTAAATGCTATTCTTTCTGTGTGCCCGGGGGTAAGCGCTGTATCTTCTTCTACATGGAGGTTGCCCACCATCGTTTCTGAAGACGCGTTACCTTGTCCGAAAAAGCTATGGGCATAAACCAGTCCCATTTCCGCACCCAAACTTACTTTTGGCATGAAATAGTATTCTGCACCAACCACTGCCCCGATTCCAAGATCTACCACAGAACCTGTTGTAGAGCCAAGTCTTCGGGAAGCTACTCCGGCCGTTGCTCCGTTATTCCAGTTTACCGTAGAGAGAGGGGCGGAGTTCAGTGCGGTCATTTCATTACCATAGGCATACTTCATTCGCTCCTTTTCGTAGGCAAAAAAGACATCGCCACCGAAGAAGCCACGCAGTCTGTTATTTCCGCGAAACATTAAATACCCAAGTTTCACTTCATAATAGTTACTGTAGGTGGTTCTGCGATCCTCTACCTGTGCACGGCTAAGTGGATCAACCGTTTGGTCGGCCTGATCATCCACGTAAAACATATCCACTTCTCTAAGCGTAAAGACTGCAACAGAAAGGCGGACGGCGGATTCATCGGTCAGATAGTAACGGAAGTGAAGCCGGTTATCTCCGAGATTCAAAGAGTTATTCATGGTGCCGTTAAACATGTTACCGGCATAGTTAAGGAAAGGAGTGGCATCCAGTCCGATTGCGAAGTCCCCGGCACGGGGGAAGTAGCGTTTTTGTACTTGTGCTGTAGTTGCCTCAAGCTGGTTTGCTGTTACCATGAATTCTGCCGAAGCATCCTCGGTAAAAGGAGAGTCAGACAGAGCAAAAGCCGGTGCAGTGGAAAGCACAAAACATCCAAAAAATATTAAAAGCAGGTTTTTCATTTGAAAAAAATTTGATTCATGATGGTATGAATAGTCAACTGGAATTATTCCCAGAGAATGCCTTCACCGAAATGTAACGGCTGTACGGAAGGCTGTGAACTTTGGAACGCAGGGGCCGTTGTTTCATATTTAAACCACTGACGTACCGTAGGATCTTCCTGTACGATTTTGCGCGCAACAAACTCAACGGTAACAGATTCGCCTCTTGGGATGTTTGCTGTGAAAATACCGTCAGAGTTCGTTCGTACCGTTGTTGTCCAGTGGTCTGTATGCAGGTGAATGTCTGTATTGGATGGGAGGTTAACGGTTTCCGGATCCACTGCACTAAAATTGGCAAATCCTTCAAATCTCATCTCGACCTTCTCTGTATAGTTATCAAAGTCTTCGACTTCAGCATAGGTAATTTCGTGAATTCGGGACTGTCCGGGGCGAAGGTTGCCGATGGAGCTTTCATGTCCGGGTACCCGGAAAATTTTGCTTATTTCTTCGACATTGGATCCATAAGGCTGTACTTGAGCGGCAACAAACTCCTGAGGAAAAAAGGTAACGGTTGTGCCACTGCTGGTGACGGGCATAGTTACTTCAATCATCCCCCCTTGAACCTCCAGTGTATCCATGTAGCTTCCGGAAGAAGCCGAAGGATTTAAATTGGAGTACTCAACGGATGCCAAAACACGGGTTCCGTCGGGAGCATATTCAAGGCCAAGCTCGGTACGGTCCAGTTCAGCATAGAGATATACGGTTACAGTAGCCTCTTCCATCATATCAACAGTGAGTGCAGAAGTGGTTACATCATCATTACACCCTGTTAAACCTGCAAAAAGAAAAGCAGCAAGGAATGCATAAAGAAGGAAAGTAATATTTCTCATATCGAATTATATGTATCAATTATTTATTAGTTGAATTCACAAAAAGTGAATAGTTGTATTGCTTTTTCTTTTCTTGAAATCATATGTCCCAAACAAGAAAAAGCCCCACAATATATGTAAAAAAAGATTAACTATTGTTATGTGCCTATCTTTGTTTAAAAAAACAGGCAGAGGGGATAGGAAGGAATTCTCTTTATAAATCAAATAAGCCCGAAAGAGATAAAGAAATCAAGCGTATACCGGGTGTCCAAACATACCTGTACGCATGGATGAATAGATATATAATATGTACAGGTAGTATAGTTATATGCAAAAATGCATATAATATAGAATAGTTTATAGGTTATGTAGGGTTATAATTATGTATTATTAACAGGAGTTATGAACCTTTTCGACGGCTTCTTCGAGTGAAAGTCCTGAAAAATCCTGTCCGTGAAGCAATCGGCCGCTTTTCCCGTCATCAATAAATGCACCTACGGCAACACCTGGCAGGCTGCTTTCCACCGGATTGGGCGCCTGGGGTCCGCCCAGGTCGGTTCTGCACCATCCGGGGTCGGTGAGATTCATGAGGACATTGGTGCTTTGCAGCTTCACGCTTATATCGAGAGTGAATTTATCCAGTGCCGCTTTGCTTGCTGAATAGGCCGCTTGTTCCGGTTGATCCTTGATCCCGCTTGTGGTATTGATGATTCTTCCGAAATTGTTTTTGACCATCTTCGGAAGAAAATGATAACAAATGAATGCGGGGGCATAAAAATTAACGGCAAAACTGACGGGGAAATCTTCAAAAGGTGTTTCTGTATACGGTTCCCGCCATCCTACCTGCACTCCGGCGTTGTTAAAAACAATCTCCACCAGAACATTCAACCGGTCAACAGACTCCAGCATGGCTGCTACAGAATGATGATCGCTGAGTTCGGCTTCTACGGATGCTGTTTGAATACAGAATTTTTCCCGGAGTTTTTGCTCTAAAGAGCGGGTATGTTCGGTTTTTCTGCTGTGAAGAATGAGATGACATCCTCGTGCAGCCATAAAAAAAGCCAGTTCTTTTCCAACTCCCCGGCTTGCACCGGTGATAAGCGCCCATTTACCTGTAACAGAAATCATAATAAATAAAATCTAAAGAGTTCTTGTTTCTTCCCTGTAACAATAAAGCCAACAAAAGAATGAGAAAATAATGGTTTTTGCAGCCTGAATGAGTAAATCATGGGAAGATTTACAACTTATAACAGATACTGCATGGGAACCTTTTCCGTTTTTAAAATTCAAATATATCCCAAAAAAAGGGATTGCTGGAAGAGAATAAATCCACATAAAATTCGTATCTTACGCCGCCTTACTGAAACAGAGAAGTATCCAGCATGCCTTTGCCAGCCAGGTGAAAATCCAACACCAGACCAAAACAGGGCTCTTATTGCTTTATCAGCGGCATATTTAGTCATTAAATACTTGTAAATAAAACTTTATGAACCAACCTATTCGTAATATTGCCATCATTGCACACGTAGATCATGGAAAAACCACACTTGTTGATCAAATGCTCCTTCAAAGCGGTACGTTTCGGGAAAATCAGGAGGTCACGGAGCGAGTGATGGATTCCAATGATTTAGAACGTGAACGCGGAATTACCATTATGGCAAAAAATACGGCCGTAAACTGGAAGGGTACCAAAATCAATATCGTGGATACACCGGGACACGCGGATTTTGGGGGAGAGGTTGAGCGTATTTTGAAAATGGTTAACGGAGTGATTCTCCTTGTGGATGCAGCCGAAGGGCCTTTGCCGCAAACCCGTTTTGTGCTTCGAAAGTCACTGGCATTGGGATATCGTCCTATTGTACTCATTAATAAAATTGATCGTAAAGATGCCCGCCCGGAAGAGGTTGTCAACGAAGTGTTCGATCTGTTTGTCAGCCTGGATGCATCCGATGAACAGCTGGATTTTCCTGTTCTTTATGCGGTTGGAGTAAAAGGCTTTGCCCGGGAAAATCTTTCGGATACCAACGAAGATCTTGTGCCCTTGTTCGATTTGATTGTCCGTCATATTCCGGAGCCGGAACGCCCGACAGAAAAACCTTTCAAGATGCTGGTGTCCAATGTTCAGTGGAACGACTATGTAGGGCGAATCGCAATCGGACGGGTTGAGCAGGGAATTGTAGAACGAAATCAGCAGGTATTGCTGGTCAACCGCAATGGTGAAATCAAAGAAAAGTCCAAAATCACCAAGCTTTTTACTTACTCCGGGCTGGATAAAGTGGCTGTTGATCAGTGTGAAGCCGGTGATATTGTGGCTTTGGCGGGATATGAAAAGGCAGAGATCGGCGATTCTCTTACCTCCGATCAAGATCCGGAACCAGTTCCTTATTATGACATTGACAAGCCCACCATTGCTATGTATTTCAGAGTGAACGATTCCCCGTTTGCCGGCAAAGAAGGAAAGTATGTGACTTCCAATATGATTAAAGACCGCCTTATGCGCGAGTTGCGAACCAATGTTTCGTTGAAAGTGGATACGACCGAAAACCCTGACATCTTCAAAGTTTCAGGCAGAGGAGAGCTTCAGCTTGCCATTTTGGTAGAGACCATGAGAAGAGAAGGGTACGAATTTGCCGTCTCGCGGCCTGAAGTACTGTTTCAGGAAATTGAGGGAGTTCAGCATGAGCCGGTGGAGGAAGTGGTGATAACGGTGGATGAAGAATATAGCAGCCGTGTCATTGAGATTTTGATGAGCCGGAAAGGGACGATGGCGGGTATGACCTCGGAGATGGATATGATCCGGCTGGATTTTCGGGTGCCGTCACGGGGGTTAATCGGTTTCCGAAGTGATATTTTGACGGAGACCCGGGGCACCGCTATGATTCATCAGCAGTTCGATTCCTACGAGCCGTATAAAGGGGATATCGAAGGACGTAAAAACGGTGCTTTAATTGCTCTGGAAAATGGCGATGTGACCCAGTATGCCCTGGAAGGGCTGCAGGACCGCGGACAGTTTATCATTGAACCCGGAGACCCGGTATACCAGGGTCAGGTGGTCGGAATTCATTCCAGAAACGATGATCTTATCGTGAACGTGGTGAAGAAAAAGAATCTGACCAACCACAGAGCCTCTCAAAGCTCTGATGCGGTCAAGTTGTCCACGGCCAGGAAAATGAGCCTGGAGCAATTCATGGAGTTCATCGAGGATGATGAGTTGCTAGAGGTCACTCCTTCGAATTTCAGAGTAAGGAAGAAAATCCGTGATCCCCATGAAAGGAAAAGAAAAGGTTAAGAAAACAAGTGGGTATTGAAAACCGGGCAGATCTGTCTTAAGTTGAAACCATTGATTTTTTGAGGAGCGTCTGCTTCCCCGCACTATACATACGTTAACTTTACGAATGATATGAAACGTTTTGATACCGCTATTTT
>JASCXY010000006.1 GCA_030012235.1 Balneolaceae bacterium ANBcel3
GATCGATGATCTTTTAGGTAAATAAGTTTGCTTAATTAGAAAAGGTCGCTTCCTGCATCAGTAGATGTTCGAGCCGCTACTCGGATTTGAACCGAGGACCCCTTCCTTACCATGGAAGTGCTCTACCACTGAGCTATAGCGGCTTGTAATGGAGCGGGCGACGGGACTCGAACCCGCAACATTCAGCTTGGAAGGCTGACACTCTACCAATTGAGTTACACCCGCAATAGTGTGGGGAGGACAGGATTCGAACCTGTGAAGGCTAAGCCAACAGATTTACAGTCTGCCCCGTTTGACCGCTTCGGTACCTCCCCGGAAAATTTCAATAAATCAAAAAGAACAAAATTCAATCTTACGAGCCAGTGACCGGATTCGAACCGATGACCGACGGTTTACAAAACCGTTGCTCTACCAACTGAGCTACACTGGCATAAACGACCAGCATGTTATCATCAATAAAAACAAAACAACATACTTTTTGGCCCGAAGGTCTCGACAGGCCATATATATCAAAAGACTGCTAAATTAGGAACTCTTGACCTACTTGTCAACAAAACAAACAAAAAAATATTTCTTTTTTTTATGTACGCCCCAGTAAACATACCGCTATGGCAGAAATACCTTCGCCACGACCTACCATTCCCATTTTTTCAGAAGTAGTCGCTTTAACCATGACCTGATTCTTTTCTACGTTCAAATCGTCTGATATATATTTTATCATTTCATCAATGTACAAAGAAAGCCTGGGTTGCTCTGCAACTACGGTTGCATCAATATTTATTACATAAAAACCAGCACGACGTGCCATTTCCATTGCTTTACGTAGCAAAACCCTGCTGTCTGCATCTTTGTAGGCCGGATCCGTGTCTGGAAAATATGATCCGATATCCCTCAAACCGGCCGCCCCCAATATTGCATCTGTGATAGCATGTAACAACACATCCGCATCAGAATGCCCTTCCAATCCCTTGGCAAAGGGAATCTCCACTCCGCCAATGATCAGCTTCCTGCCTTCAGTGAGACGATGAATGTCGTATCCTAATCCAATTTTCATTATTTCATTCAGGCTTGTTCGCTTTGGGGTGTTGTTTTAGCCAATTTTCAAAAAAAACCAGATCTGAAAGATAGGTGATTTTTAAATTATCTTCTGATCCGGGAACAACAACTACCGGATACCCCGAATGCTCTACAACAGAGGCATCATCCGTAGCATGAAACCTTTCAGCACCAAGTTCGGAATAAGCCTTCACAAACACCTCCTTCTGAAATACCTGGGGGGTCTGTGCAAGCCAGACTTCTTCTCTTTTGAGCGTAGCGCGGATAACGGACTCCGGCCCCACTAGTTTCACTGTATCCCTGGAAGGAATCGCCAAAATCGCGGCTCCGGTATCCGCAGCTACCTGAATAGCTTTCTCTGTTTGTTCCAGTGAAAAACAGGGACGAACGGCATCGTGCACCATTACAAGCCGGATGCTTCTGTTCTTCAAATGATCCAGCCCTATTCCTACAGAATCCATACGCTCTTTTCCACCCGCGACAACATCCACCTTCAACTGGCTATGACGCCCGGCCTCAGCAACAGCTTCATCAGCAATTTCCCTGACTTCAGGAATTGCTTTTTCGGAAGCCGTTATTACGATATAGCATACTTCTTTGATCAAGGACAAGCGATATAGCGTATAAAACAATACCGGCTTTCCCTGAACAGGAAGATACTGCTTGGGAGTATCAACCCCCATTCTTCTTCCCCAACCTGCGGACGGAACGATTACACCGGTGGAAAGATCCATGAATCTTTACTCTATATAATCAGCATCGCATCGCCAAAAGAAAAGAAGCGATACTTTTTATCAATGGCCTCTTTGTAGACTTCCATGAGGAAATCAAAATCAGCAAAAGCTGCAGCAAGCATCAGCATGGTTGATTCCGGCCTGTGAAAATTGGTGATCAAAGCTTCCGTTATTTTAAAATCATAAGGCGGGTAGATAAACTTGTCGGTCCACCCCATGGAAGGCTTGACATGGCCACTGGCCGTTGTACTGGTTTCAATAGCACGAACAGCAGATATTCCACAAGCCACAACTTTATTTTTCTTTGAGTTCAGAACCTCATTAATGGTCTCGGAAGACTGCTCCGAGATAAAGTAGTTCTCTGAATCCATCCGGTGTTTTGTCAAATCTTCTACTTCGACCTGTCGAAAGGTACCCCATCCGATATGAAGAGTAACCGGAGCCATTTTTACCCCTTTTTCTTCTAAGGTTTGTATAAGTTCCGGCGTAAAGTGCATGCCGGCCGTGGGAGCAGCAACCGCTCCTCTTTCTGAGGCAAAAATGGTTTGATAACGCTCCTTGTCAGCCTCTTCCGGCTTTCTCTTTATATAGGGCGGAAGCGGCATTTCGCCAAGTTCGTCCAGAATACTATACAGCTTTTCGTTTGAATCTTCGAACAGAAAACGGATAGTACGGCCCCTTGAGGTTGTATTGTCAACAACTTCTGCAACCAGTTCATCTCCGAAGTATAGTTTGTTTCCAATACGAATCTTTCTGGCAGGCTCAACCAGAACATCCCATAATTTATTTTCAGGCTGCAATTCCCTCAGCAAAAAAACTTCGATGGAAGCTTCCGTTTTTTCTTTCTTCCCTTTCAAACGGGCCGGAAAAACCTTTGTGTTATTATAAACCAGGCAATCCCCCTTTTCGAAATACTTATGGATATCTGCAAACGTTTCGTGCGTAATAGTTTTTTCCGCTCTATTCAATACCATCAGCTTTGCGGCATCCCTGGGTTCAACCGGATGCGTAGGTATTTTAATTTTATCTAATTCGTACCTGAAATCCGTTAATTTCATCTGTTTGCTTGTCTGTTTATATATGGCCAGCTGAAAACGACGTACATACCATCACATTCCCTTACAGGAACACCTCGTGCGCCATCAACTGTCTATATGTTTGTATTAAAAGTGATTTCTACCGGGCCCATCCTTTACATAAAGCCGATGATCAAATCCAAGAATTGCCAAATCCCTTATACAAGACATGGCATAGACCAACTCCCTTAGAGTCACCTATGGCTTTTCATAAAAAAAGATTGAATAACAGTAAAAAGTTTAGTAAAATACATTATTTTAGGCGCTTTTACAAGACTTTTCGTATTAAGCGGTTCGGAGGTGTGCCAGAGCGGTCGAATGGGGCGGTCTCGAAAACCGTTGTACATTATGTGTACCGGGGGTTCGAATCCCTCCACCTCCGCAACACATCGGACACCGTTATTTCTCAGAAAATATCACCTGCACTGTAACTTCTGGCATATCCGTTTTATTTCTTTACTAAAAAGTAAAGATTATACGTTCGAGCCCTTATGAAACGTTGACACTATACCTGTCTATTTTGTACATTAAACCATATAATCCAGGTATCATAAATACGCCCGGCTATGATTAGATTCATATACACTCTCCTTCTTCTGACCGCTATCGTCCTTTTGCCTGCAAAACAAGCAGAAGCTCAGTACCGATCGGATCTTGAGTCCAGCCTGGACCGAACCGGACATATCATACGAACTTTCCCGGAGTCCGATCAAAGCTCATTCCTCGGACTGCAACATTTTCAAATGAATCATTCGTATGAAATGCGAGCCGGTTCTTTTGCCGGAAATGCTTTTAATGTCAATACCTATACAAACACCATGCATTTTGTCTTTAATGACAACTTGTACAGCCGGGTGGATTTGGCTATGTCGCATTCCCCATTTGGTCCTGGTATGCCCGGAAGCCAAAATCAAACACAATTCTACATTAAAAATGCAGAGGTTAATTACCGGTTTAGCGAAAACAGTCGAATACAAGTGAGATTCAGGCAGGTTCCTTACGGATACGGGTACGGATACAATCCTTACTCCCCGTTTTCATCTCCTTTTTATCAGCAAAACCGACACTCTAACCCCTACTACTGGTAAGCTGCAAATTACAACCGGAAGTTAAATTCCCGGCGACCTGAATAAATTGAATGACGCAAAATAACAGATCCCCGTATTACCTCCACGCCTCCCTGATTGTATTAAGCATCGTTTTGATCGTGCTTGTTGCGGCTCTGTTTTCAAGAATGCTTTTTCCGAGGGTGCACACAGAACGTGCCGACCCGGATACATTTTTAAGCCATGTTATCCAGGTGGAAGTTCTGAATGGTTGCGGAGTACCCGGAATAGCTACACGTTACACTTCCCTGCTGAGGCAAAATGGATTCGATGTCGTTTCTTCAGGAAACTTTGAAACGTTCGATATCCAGGAGAGCCTCGTAATTGACCGGCGTGGAAATATGGAAAATGCCCGACGGGTTGCCAGGGCACTTGGAATTCCGGAACAACGGATCATCCGGGAAATATCAACCGACTTTTATCTGGATGCCACCATCGTCATTGGAGCAGATCACGAATCTTTACATCACTGATTATTTTAGCCTATGAACATAACGGAAACATCTGAACACACTGATTCACAAAAAACCAAAAACTCCTTTCCAGAGCTCGTTACTCTGATCAACAATGCCCTTCTCGACAAAAAAGGTGAAAACCTGACGGTTCTGGATGTTCGGCAACTTACGACATTAACCGACTATTTTATCCTCTGCACAGGTGGCTCTGATACTCAGATCAAGGCTCTGGCCTATCATGTGATAGAAACCGTCAAAGAACAACTTGGAGAAAACGCATGGCAGAAAGAGGGACTGAATAACAAGCGATGGGTTGTACTGGATTACATTAATGTGGTCGTTCATATTTTTAATGAAGAAACCCGCCGCTTTTATGCTCTGGAAACCATGTGGAACGATGCAGAAGTCACGACTATTCAGGATTAAGATTCTTTTTCCGATATATCTGCTTGTCGTTTTTTTCTGCAGCTGCTCCTCGGCTTCCGATGTCTCCCTCCCGGCTTCCCACGATTTTAAAACGCCCGGTGAGCATATAGAGGTATCCTATACTCCTGTCTATGTCGAAAGCCTTTCCATAGCACAACTTGAGGGGGATTCTTACCTGCAAGTGGAAGGATATCTTCCAACGCCCTGCCACCATCCTGCTCCCTTTACAGCCAAAAGAAAAGAAGCCCTGCTGGAAATTACTCTGTTTGCGTGGCAGGATACGGAGGTCATGTGCGCACAGGCTCTGGAACCTGTGACGCTTTATTTCAAAATCCCCAAAAAAGACCGTCCGGAAATTATTACGGTGAACGAGGTCTCTATCACTGTGAATTGAGATGCATTTCCATTACCTTTAGCTGGCTTGAGCAGAGTATCTCTACCCGTTTTTTAAAACGTATTACAGTACAGGTCCGTTTGAGATACAAGAGTCTATTAAACCCTTACTTTTCCGTTACACTTTCCCGCAACTCATGATGAAATCAGCCGGCCCTCTGAGTATAAAAAAGGAATCCGGGATTATCCTCCATCTTGGACTCCCTCTCGCAGGTGCACAACTTGCCCAGATATCCATGAGCTTTGTGGATACCATTATGGCCGGAAACTATCACTCTGACGATCTTGCTTCGGTTGCCATCGGGTCCAGTTTTTTTATGCCCCTCTTTACGTTGATCACAGGCATTATTATGGCCATGAGCCCGATTATTTCTCAATTATTCGGTGCCAGAAAACTCTCGGTCATCGGTGAAAAGATTTGGCCCGGCCTATGGATTGCCCTCTTCCTTTCCCTGCCTGTCATCCTCATTCTGCGACACATGACACCGGTAATGAATCTCTTTGGCTTTGAACCGGAAGTCATCATGATTACCAATGGATATCTCAGAGCACTGGTATGGGGTGTACCGGCCGCTTTTCTTTTTGTGGCCCTCCGTTTTTTTAACGAAGCCCTGGGCGCAACCCGGCCGGCTTTATACATTACAGCTATTGGTTTGCTCGTTAATATAGTTGCCAATTACACCCTGATTTACGGCCACTTTGGCTTTCCGGAGATGGGAGCGGTTGGAACCGGCTGGGCAACCGCTATTGTTTTTTGGGTTATGTGTATCCTTCTCTTCATCTATACCTTCAGACAAAAAGCTTACCGCCGTTTTCAGCTTCTATCAAACTTTAAGCTTCCTGTAAAAAAAGATATAAAGGAGATGTTCAGAATCGGTGTTCCGATTGGCATCAGTATGGGAATGGAAACCAGCATCTTTTGCTCTATTGCACTATTAATGGGGTCTTTGGGCACAGCCCTGGTAGCCGCTCATCAGATCGCCATGAACATCGCTTCGGTTACATTTATGATTACCCTTGGATTATCCATGGCTATAACGGTAAGAATCGGACATTTAATCGGGAAAAAGAGATTCATTGAAGCCCGAAAATCCGGCTTTACCGGAATGGGAATCTGCACCGTTTTTATGTGCACCATGGCATTGATCATGGTCCTCTTTCCCGAGCAAATTATCCGGATATACACCCGTGAAGAAGAAGTGGTTTCAACGGCGCTGCTTTTGATTATCATGGCCGCAATTTTCCAGATTCCGGACGGAATTCAGGTAAGCGGCTCGGCCTCTTTACGCGGACTTAAAGATACCCGAATTCCTATGTATGTTAATCTGATATCTTATTGGATGATTGGTTTTCCTCTGGCATACATTACAGGTATTGTTTATGAATGGGGCTCTGTGGGGTTGTGGGCTGGCCTGATTGCCGGGCTTTCCGCTGCAGCGGTTTTACATACGCTTCGATTTCACAAAAAAACCCGGGCATTGATTAATCGTTTTCCACCCGGACACATATGATGGGGAGGAAAAATGCACAAAACAAAATACCCATCCCTGTTCCAGCTACGTTTAGCCGTCCATATTTGATGAATAAAAACCGAAGCATTTGACCTTTCAATACGTCCGGATAAAAAAAAAGCCCGGTACAGGATACCGGGCGTATGCAAGTAGTAAGGCCTAAATTTTTGTGATGTAAAAGCAAAAATTGCTTTGAAATAATTTAATAAACCGGCCCGTCATCGTCAAGTGGAAGACTAAAGGACCGACCTGGCTGTCGCATAGTTCCTTGCAACTACGTCCCAGTCAACTACTTTTAGAAACGCCTTCACATAGTCTGTTCGTCTGTTTTGATAACGCAGATAGTAGGCATGCTCCCAAACATCCACGGCCAGCAGGGGAACCGTAACCATTGGAGACAGGTTCTGATGCTTTTCGGCCTGTAAAATCATAAGCTGGTCTGAATCAGGCTCCCAGGCCAAAACTCCCCATCCACTGGCTTCCACCGCTCCGGAAGCGGCTTCAAAATGCCGGGTAAAGCCACGAAAACTTCCAAATGATTTATTGATGGCTGTTTTTAAATCCGCATCACCAGGCTCTCCCCCTCCATCCGGGGACATGGTTTCCCAAAACAGGTTATGGAGAAAATGTCCTGCTCCATGGAAGCCAACCTCTCTGGACCAATGTTTGACCAGGCTAAAGTCGTTGCTGGCTCTGGCTTCAGCAAGTTTATCAAGTGCAGTATTCAAACCATTGACATAGGCCTGATGATGGATACTGTGATGCAACTCCATGGTCTGAGCATCTATATGCGGCTCCAGGTCATCATAAGAATATGCGAGCCTGGGCAAGGAATAACTTGCTGCCGTTCCCGACTCTCTGTTACGAATAGCTTCATTTGGGGATGCAGAAACAGCGGACATGCTCCCCAAAAGAGCAAAACCGCCCAGCGTAGACGTTAAATATTCTCTTCTGTTCATTGTATAAAGTAGATTAAAGGTTTGCTTTTCAATATTCAGATCATACTCACATCGTTATGGCAGCTCTAATTACACATCCAGGCTACCCGAATATGTTTTTGTAACGAATTTCGAGAGATGGTTCGTTCCTTTTCTCTTCCAGTGCCGCTTTATTTAGAAAGCAGAACTCCACTTCTCAACACCAGATACAAGCTAAAATAGTATGGGAGGCACCTGTGATGTAAATGTTGCAATACAAAAATAATACTTTTATATTTCCTGACTTGTCAGTAATAAATAATTTAGCGAACAAACCCATAAAGACCGTGAACACCGAGAGTTTTAAAACATATTCGGCAAAACCTGGTGATATCCAGAAGAAATGGTTTGTAATTGATGCAGAAGGCCAGCCGCTTGGACGATTAAGCACCAAAGTGGCCACTTTGCTCAGAGGCAAACACAAGCCGGAATTCACACCGCATATGGATACAGGCGACAATGTTATT
Organism: Balneolaceae bacterium ANBcel3; assembly: GCA_030012235.1. Lineage (GTDB taxonomy): Bacteria > Bacteroidota > Rhodothermia > Balneolales > Natronogracilivirgulaceae > JASCXY01. The sequence continues at coordinate 8,202 of JASCXY010000006.1, forward strand.
GTCATCAATGCGGAAAAAGTATCTTTATCCGGAAAAAAGATGCAGGAAAAAATATATTTCCGCCATTCCGGATACCCCGGTGGAACTACTTTTACAACCGCTGAAGAGGCGTTGAAAAAAGATCCCACCTTTCTTGTACGAAATGCTGTGAAAGGCATGATCCCCAAAAACCGGTTAGGCAGAAAGCTCCTAACCAACCTGCGTGTTTTTGCAGGGCCCGAACACAACCTGAATGCGCAAAAACCTGAAAAAATAGAACTTAAATAATGGCGAACCAATCATTCATTGGCCGAAGAAAAACATCTACGGCACGAGTTTATGTACAGCCAGGCAGCGGTAAAATTGTTATTAACAACAAACCGTTTGAAACCTATTTTGTACTTCCTTCTCAGCAAAACACCGTCCAGCTTCCTTTTGAGGTTACAGAAACCAAAGGCAAGTACGACCTGAAAGTAACGGTCAGAGGTGGAGGTATTACAGGGCAGGCAGATGCTGTGCAGTTAGGCGTTGCCAGAGCCCTCAACACACTGGAGCCGGAAACGCACAGTGCGCTGAAGTCTCACAGCTTGCTTACTCGTGATGATCGTATGGTAGAACGCAAGAAGTACGGCCAGCCGAAAGCAAGAAAGAGATTCCAGTTCTCTAAACGATAATTTTTTTTACTTCACATACACAGTGACTTGTTACATGGTGTTCTGCAATGGTGCAGAATCTGTTCCGAGGTTGATCTGTGTAGCGGAAAACAACCTAAACAAGAAGGAATAAAACAATGGCAAAAGCAGCTAGTATTGAAGAACTGCTCAAATCAGGAGCACATTTCGGCCATCTCACTCGCAGATGGAATCCAAAAATGCGTGAATTTATTTTCATGCAACGCAATGGTATTCATATCATTGACCTGAACAAAACCCATGCATTACTGCAGGAATCTCTCGATGAAATCACCAAAGTAGTACGGTCTGGCAAGAAGGTTTTGTTTGTAGGTACAAAAAAGCAGGCGCAGGGGATCATCAAAAATGAAGCTAACCGTTGCGAAATGCCTTTCGTGACCCATCGCTGGCTCGGAGGAATGCTTACCAACTTTGTTACCATCAAAAAAAGTATTTCCCGCATGGAAGAAATTCACGCCATGCAATCGGACGGGACCTACGACAATATCACTAAAAAAGAACGTTTAATGCTGGACCGTGAAAAGGAAAAGCTCGAAAACGTCATGGGTGGTATTTCTAAAATGGGCCGTCTTCCCGGAGCACTTTTTGTCGTTGATATTGTAAAAGAAAATATCGCAGTAAACGAAGCGCTGAAACTGAATATCCCGATTTTTGCGCTGGTGGATACCAATTGCGACCCGGATGTTCCAGATTACATTATTCCTTGCAACGACGATGCAGCCAAGGCCATTCAGCTTGTTGCTTCCAATGTTGCAGATGCCATTCTTGAAGGTATGGCAGAACGCGAAGCTTATCAGCAGGAGCAGTTGGCCGTTGAGTCCATGGAACAGGGTGATGCTGAATCGGGGAAAGAGGAAATGACCGAGGCAGATGTCAAAACTACCCGCCGGAAACGGTCCAGAAAAGCCAAGCCTTCTGCGGCAAAAACCGAAGAATCACCTGCTACTGAAAAAACTGCAGAGCCTGAAGCCAAAACAACGGCAAAAGAAGATGCAGCAAAAGCTGACGATGCAGATGATAAGAGCGAAAAGGATTGACCCATTCAATCTGAATCCGCTCATCCAAACCATTGACTTTTTTGAACACAACGTACACGTTAGACTATTAAGAATATGAGTATATCAGCTGCCGATGTAAAAAAACTCCGTGACCAAACCGGTGCGGGAATGATGGACTGCAAAAAAGCCCTGGCCGAGTCTGGCGGGGACATGGAAAAAGCCATCGAATACCTTCGAAAGAAAGGACAAAAAGTTTCTGAAAAGCGAGCCGACAGAGAAGCTAACCAAGGCCTGATTGTCGTAAAAATTTCTGATGACAAGAAAAAAGCATCTGTTGTAGAATTGAATTGCGAGACAGACTTTGTTGCCAAGAATGAAGAGTTTCTTCAGTACGCAAGCGATTTTGCACAAGTTATTTTTGATCAGGAACCGGCGGATCGTGATGCACTCCTGCAGACGAATATCAAACAAGTTACTGTGGGTGATATGCTGAAGGACCTGGTCGGAAAAATTGGTGAAAAAATTGATATCGGTAAATTTGAACTTCTGAAAACCGAAGGTCAGATTATTGATTATATCCATCCGGGAAATCAACTCGCTGTATTAGTAGAGTTTGAAGGCCCCGTTTCTGATCCAGAGACTGGAAAAGACGTTGCCATGCAGATTGCGGCTATGAACCCCATTGCTGTTAACAGAGACGAAGTGGATACCACTATCCTTGAAAAAGAACAGGAAATTGCTAAAGAGCAATTGATCAATGAAGGGAAACCGGAAGAAATCGCTGAAAAAGCAGCAGTTGGAAAAATGAGAAGATTCTTTGAAGAAAGAGTTTTGCTCGAGCAAAAATTTGTTAAAGACGGTTCGATTAGTATTCAGGAGTATCTGAAGAATGCCGGAGCTCCTAATGTTCGCTCTTTTGCGCGAATTCAATTAGGCGGAAATTAAATACTAAAAAGGCTGCTTTTTGCAGCCTTTTTTTTTACCGTTTAATTAAGATCTGAACAGGTTTAAAAAACATGGTCACAAAAAGGTGGAGAACCGGTCTTGAGTAACTTTAAGCGAGTATTATTAAAACTAAGTGGAGAGTCTCTCCTCGGCAAACAGGGACACGGAATAGACGGGGATGTACTGAGTCAGTATGCCGAAGATATTGAACAGGCCCGAAATGCCGGGGCGCAAATAGCCATCGTTATTGGTGGTGGAAACCTGTTTCGTGGAGTCAAAGGAGCTACACAGGGCATGGATCGTGTACAAGCCGATTATATGGGAATGATGGCTACCATCATTAACAGTATTGCTCTGCAGGATGCATTGGAGCGCAAAGGCATTCACACACGGCTTATGTCTGCTATACGTATGGAAGAAGTGGCCGAACCATATATCCGCCGAAGAGCTATTCGCCACCTTGAAAAAGGCCGGGTAGTTATTTTTGGTGCAGGAACGGGGAATCCATACTTTACCACAGATACTGCGGCTTCTCTTCGTGCCATTGAAATAGAAGCCGATGTTATTCTTAAAGGGACACGTGTGGACGGTATCTATGATAAAGATCCGGAAAAAAATCCCGATGCTGTTAAATTCGATCATATCACAGGAGACGAGGTTCTTAACAAGCGATTGTCTGTCATGGATCTAACGGCTTTTACCCTCTGCAGGGACAATAAAACTCCTATCTATGTATTCAATATGGACAAGAAGAATAATCTGGAGAAGATTATTCGCGGCAAAAGCATTGGTACCCGGGTAGACTGGGACTAAACAAGCCCTCTTTTTTTTTTGCCAATTTGTTATATATTTCGCATCTGAGTGATTATACTTTTCACATTATCTATCAGATGATTATGATACCAGAACTACAGCCATATATTGATGAAGCGCAACAGCGCATGGATGAAGCCATCGCTTTCTTTAAACGAGAATTAGCCAATATCAGAGCCGGGAAAGCTACACCTCAGCTCCTGGACGGCATTAAGGTTTCTTATTATGGAGCCCAAACTCCTTTAAATCAGCTTGCGAGCGTCTCTGCACCGGATCCAAGGCTATTAACGGTTGAACCCTTCGACAAGTCTGTTATAAAGGAAATTGAAAAAGCGATAATGGCTTCCGGGCTAGGCCTGAACCCCAGTAATGACGGCTCTCTGATTCGAATTCCCCTTCCCCTTCTTTCTGAGGAACGCCGAACGGAATTGGTAAAAGTTTCCAAAGATGTTGCAGAGCAGGCGCGTGTCAGTATTCGAAACACGCGACGTGAACTGAAAGATGAAATAAAAAAAATCGTCAAAGAAGAATCGTTGCCAGAAGATTCACGCTTTGAAGCAGAAGAAGAACTTCAAAAGCTCACAGACGGCCATATTTCAAATGTAGACAGCCTGCTGGATGACAAAGAACAAGAAATAATGACGGTTTAATCTCTGATTGGAGTTAATCATCCATGTATCTTGCCGAACTCGAACTTCAGGGGTTTAAAAGCTTTGCCAATAAAACCAAAGTAACGTTCGACAACGGCATAACAGCCATTGTCGGTCCTAATGGCTGTGGCAAATCCAACATTGTAGACGCTCTTCGATGGGTGCTGGGAGAACAGCGCCCATCTCTCCTCCGCTCTGCAGCCATGAGCAACGTCATTTTTAATGGTACAGCCGGGAAGAAAGCACTTGGCATGGCAGAAGTTTCGGTTACCATTATTAACAACAGAGGTATCCTGCCGACAGAGTTTTCTGATCTCACCATGACCCGAAGACTTTACCGATCGGGTGAAAGTGAATATCTGCTTAATAATAAGCCCTGCCGGCTTCGGGATATCACCGATCTGTTTATGGATACCGGAATGGGATCCAATGCCTATTCTGTTATCGAACTCAAAATGGTAGAGGAGATACTGAATGATAAGAATAACGACCGGCGTAAGTTATTTGAAGAAGCCGCAGGTATCACCAAGTTTAAAGAGCGAAAAAAACAAACGCTGAAAAAACTTTCCGATACACGAGCCGACCTTCAGCGCCTGGAAGATATTCTCGTTGAGATCCGGAAGAAAACCAGATCATTGCAGACACAGGCATCCCGGGCAGAGCGGGCCCAGAATTATAAAAAAGAACTGGATTTTCTTGACAAAGCCGTTGCCAAAGAGGAATACAATAACATCAAAGGAGAATTAAACCCGTTACTGGAGCGGATAGCCAGTGCTTCAGCTACACGTGAAGAGTTAACCCGAAGACTCCAGCAACTGGAACAATCCGAGCAGGAAGCTCATAATGAATTGATTCAAAAAGAACGGGCGCTCAATGATATTCGTTCAAAGGCAGACACGTTTAAAGGCACTGTTCATGAGAATAAAACGGCTATTGGAATCACGGAAGAAAAAATAAAAAACGAAGAGAATATCATAAGCCGCTATGAACAAGATATCCATCAAGCAGAAAAAGACCTGAAGACGCTTAGAACTTCGCTTTCAGAGAATGAGTCCCGGCTGGCTGAAGCACATGAGCAGCTTTCGAATATTCAGTCTGAAAAGAAAGCTTCATTCGAACAGTTAGAAGAAAAAAGAAGCCGGGTTTCTCATATTAAAGAGCAGCTTGATGCCGTGGCCGGTGAACACAAAGAGTCTTCCGCCAAAATTAATGATCTTCAGAACCTTCGGGTACGTCTTGAATCGCGTGCCGAACATTCCAGTGAACAGATTGGCCGGATAAACAAAGAGATTAGTGATAATGAACAAAAGCTGACTTCCTTTTCGGAAGAGCATGCTGCGCTGGAAGGGAAGCTGTATCAACTGGAAATGGAAGCGGATGAATCAGAAAAAACGCTGGCCCTTAAACGACAGGAACGAGAAGAGCTCCTTCAAGAAATTCATCGGCGAAAAGATGACATCCGATCTCTTCAAAGCCGATACGATGCCCTGAAATCTGAATATGAGCTTTTTAAGAACTTATCGGAATCATCGGATGCTCACCCGGAAGCCGTTCGTTTTTTAAAAGAGCACGCTCGTGATTTTTCGGTCATGGAGGTATCGGCGGATCTTTTTTCTTCAGAAAAGATGGATTCTTCTGTAGTTGAAGCCGCCATGGGAGATGCCGCAAACTTTGTTGTTGTTGCAGATGAAAAGGAAGCCCATAACGCTTTTGCACTATTGAAAAAGCATCTAAAAGGAAGAGTTGGGATTGTTCCTTTGTCGCTTTTGCAGAGCTCTTACCCTGTGGCCCCCCAGTCCTTATATCATAGCATTAACTGTTCCGAAAAGTTTGACCCACTGGCCCGATATCTTTTTGGAGAAATTCTTTTGGCCGATACGCTTGAGGAAGCTCTTTCTACCGCTACGTCACAAAATCTGGATGTAATTACTCCGGAGGGTGAATTTGTTCGCCGTACGGGCATAATTTTTAGCGGAAGCAAGCAAAAAAATGCCGGGATACGGATTGGTTTAAAAGAAAAAATCGAAAAACGACAAACCGATATAGAACTTTATTCGGGGAAAATCGAACACGCTGAGATTGAGCTGGAAGAGCTGGAAGCAACATATAGCAAAGAATCCCTTGAACCGTATCAGGTCAAAGCCAGGCAGACGCAAACCGAGTTACAGCGGCATCAATCCCGCTTAGAGTCTTTTAATAACCAGGCCGGCTTCTACCGCACTGCCATTGAAGATCAAAAAAAGCGTCTTGAAGAACTGGAACAAGCCAAAAATGCCTCCAAAGAGGAGCTGAAGTCTATCGATCCCGGAATACAAGAGCTCAAGGATTCCATTTCGGAAGTGTTGCGAAAAGAAGTATCTCTGAAGTCTACGTTGAAGGAGAATGAAGACATTTTGCAGCGTTCACAAAACACGTATAATGACATTGCATTACGTTGTCAAAATGCGGAGAACACGGTAGAAACGCGTAAAAATGAGGAAAAGCGAATCCAGACGGAGATCCAATCCATCAAAGACCGCCTCAAGGCCCGTGCCGACAGGGCGCGTCAAAGCAAGGATGCAATCCTGAGCTTGCGGGAACAAATCGAAGATTTCAAAGAGGCTCTTCAAAAAGCTCTTCAAGATGAGGAGAATGCTCAAAAAGAATTGCAGGAAGCCGATGAGGCCTGCTCCAGGCAGCGTGGCAAAATCCACTTGCTGGAGGAAGACATAAAAGACACCCGGCACAAAAAAGAGTCTAATCAGGATCTGAGCCATAACCTTGAATTGGCAAAATCCAGGCTGGAAAGGGATCTGAAGGAAATTACCGATCACATTTGGGAAACCTATAACCTGACGATGGATCAGCTTTCGGTTACCCTTCCCGAACATACGGATGTTTCTACGGCCAGAGAAACCATTTTCACTCTTAAAGAGCGTCTGAAGAACATTGGGGAGGTCAACCCGTTGGCCATCTCAGAATATGAAGAAGAAAAGCAGCGGCTGGATCATTTTGAGCAGCAAATAAGCGATCTTGAAAAGGCCGAGCACCAGCTAAAGGAAACCATTCAGGAAATCAATCAAAAAGCCCAGGAGCGCTTTAACCAGACCTTTCAGGAAATCCGAAAAAACTTTCAAACGGTATTTCACACATTGTTTGAGGAAGACGATCACTGTGATTTACTGATCGATGAATCGGCGGAGGATCCACTTGAAGCAAAAATTGAAATTGTTGCCAACCCACGGGGAAAACGCCCCAGTGTCATTGAACAATTATCTGGTGGTGAAAAAACCTTAACCGCAATCGCCTTGCTTTTTGCCATCTATCTGGTTAAACCTTCACCCTTCTGTGTAATGGACGAGGTGGACGCTCCGCTGGATGACCCCAATATCCTCCGCTTCACCAAATTGTTGAAAAAATTCAGCGGTCATACACAGTTCATCGTTATTACTCATAACAAGACAACCATGGAAAAATCCGAAATGATGTACGGAGTTACCATGCCGGAAACGGGTATCAGCAAGCTGGTTGGTGTTCGTCTTGATGAAGTGGCAACAACGTAATAACCGCTTAAACAAAAACTTCACCGCATTATTAATGTGCCTTTATACCGGATAATAACCGGCTTTCGGTACGTTTTAGTGCAAAAATGGACAGATATTTTGACGGATCAAAAAATTATATTTTCGATGATTGGGGTAGGAAAAACTTACGGGCCCAATCAACAGGTATTGAAAAATATATACCTTTCTTTTTTCTACGGAGCCAAAATCGGAATTATCGGTGCAAATGGTTCCGGTAAAAGTACGTTGCTCCGGATCATTGCCGGCCTGGATGACAATTATGAGGGCGAAGTCACCTCCAAATCCGGGGTTAGCTTTGGACATTTGCCCCAGGAGCCAGAATTGGATCCGGGAAAAACCGTTAAAGACATCGTTGTAGAAGGAGTGCAGGAACTGGCAGATTTGCTTAAAGAATACGAAGCCATCAGCGAGCAGTTCAGTGACCCGGATGCCGATTTTGATACCCTGATTGCAAGACAATCTTCCTTGCAGGAGCAGATTGATCAAAAAAATGCATGGGACCTTGACAGCAAGCTCCAAATGGCCATGCAGGCATTACGCTGTCCACCTGAAGATACTCCGATCGATGTATTATCCGGAGGTGAGCGTCGCCGTGTTGCATTATGCCGCCTTCTGCTTCAGGAGCCCGATGTCCTTTTGCTTGATGAGCCTACAAACCACCTTGATGCCGAATCCGTTCAATGGCTGGAGCAGCACCTTGAGCGATATGAAGGGACGGTTATTGCCATTACTCACGACCGCTATTTCTTGGATAATGTTGCCGGGTGGATTCTTGAACTAGATCACGGCGAAGGAATTCCTTACGAAGGAAACTATAGTGGCTGGCTGGAACAAAAAAGAAAGCGGCTGGAAGTAGAAAAACAGCAGAACAAACGCCTTCAGAAGACCATAGACCAGGAAATTGAATGGGTTCGTGCGAATCCCAAGGGACGCCAGACCAAGAGTAAAGCAAGGCTTTCCGCATATGAAGACCTGTTGTCAGCGAAAGACCAGGAAAAAAAGCGGGATGAGTTGGAAATTTATATCCCCCCCGGCCCGCGCCTGGGAGACAAAGTAATTGAGGCTCATGAGGTATCCAAGAGTTTTGGGGACCGGCTACTATTTGAGAATATGAACTTTAAGCTGCCCGCAGGTGGAATAGTTGGCGTTATTGGTCCCAATGGTGCCGGAAAAACCACGTTATTTCGTATGATTACGAAGCAACTTGAACCGAACTCCGGCCTTTTTGAAGTAGGTGAAACGGTGAACATATCCTATGCTGATCAAAGTCGTCCCCTCGACCCTAATAAGTCGATTTGGGAAGAGATAACGGGTGGGAAAGATACCGTAGCACTGGGATCTAAAGAAATCAACTCAAGAGCCTATGTCGCCCGTTTCAACTTCAGCGGCTCCGACCAGCAGAAAAAGACCACCGAGTTGTCCGGGGGAGAGCGAAACCGGGTTCATCTTGCAAAAACACTTAAAGAGGGTGGGAATCTATTGCTACTGGATGAGCCAACCAACGACCTGGATGTCCAGACCCTGCGTGCACTGGAAGAAGCTTTACTGAACTTTGGCGGATGCGTTGTCGTTATATCCCATGACCGTTGGTTTCTCGACCGGATCGCTACACACATTCTTGCGTTCGAAGGAAACAGTCAGGTACGCTGGTTTGAAGGAAACTATCAGGAGTACAGAAATTACCGAAAAAATGTACTCGGTATTGATGACCATCCTGAACAGATTCAATACAAAAAACTCAAACGAGACTAATTACCATGTCCAGGGAATTTACCATTCCTGATGTCTACCAATCCAAAATCATTCGCCCTGTCAAGCAGAAAAGTCAGATTCTGGATCCGCGTAAAAAAAAGCTGGATCCTGTTCTGCTTGATTTCGGCCCGGTGCGTTTTTACATACCGCGGCATTTTGGTTTTTGCTATGGTGTTGAAAATGCAATAGACATCGCTTACAGAACGGTAGAAAATAATCCGGGCAAACGCATATTCCTTCTGAGTGAGATGATTCACAACCCAATGGTGAACAATGATCTCAGAAACCGTGGAGTTGAGTTTCTTTTTAATACCGATGGCACTGAACGAATACCTCTGTCTTCACTTACTCCGGATGACATTGTGATTGTACCTGCTTTTGGTACCAGTATTGAAGTACAGCAACAGATCGAACAACAGGGCGTTGACCCTTACCAATACGACACCACTTGTCCATTTGTGGTTAAAGTATGGAAAAGGGGGCAACAACTTGGTAAGAAAGGATATTCTCTTGTAATACATGGAAAACATGAACATGAAGAAACCCGTGCGACATTCTCGCATACCTCCATGGATGCTCCATGTGTCATTGTACGAAATCCGGAAGAAGCACGCATACTGGCAGATATTATAACCGGAAAAAGAGACTCTTCCGACTTTGAACGCCTGTTCAGAAAGAAAAGCAGCGACGGCTTTGATCCTTTCCGGGATTTGAGGCATTTTGGAGTGATCAACCAAACGACTATGCTGGCAACGGAAACCCAGGAAGTTATGTCGATTCTAAAAAGTGCCGTTGACGAACTTAATAAAGGCGGTGACCCTTCCCATGACTTTGCGGATACGGCGGACACGCTTTGCTATGCCACCAACGAGAATCAGTTTGCGACATATGCTTTGATGAAGCAGCCTGCGGATCTGGCATTGGTAATAGGCGGATACAACTCTTCCAATACCAAGCACCTTGTTGAATTACTAGAGCAGGCGTTCCCGACTTACCATATATCAGATGCCAATCAGATCATCAGCCATGCACGGATCCGACATTTCGACCAATGGAAAAACAAAGTTCTTGAAACTCCGGACTGGCTTCCTTCAGAAAACACTCCGGTAACCATTGCGTTATCTTCGGGAGCTTCCTGTCCCGATACACTGGTAGATGAAGTAATCTTAAAGGTCATCGGACTTTTCAACGACTGCTACGACCTGGAAACGGTATTAGCTCCGTTTAAAGAGTAATTATTTACAGTTTTACTCCTCAATCCGTTTAAAATACGAGATATTTCTGGGCTGAAAAGTCCGGATACGAATATCAAGATCCGACGAGGTTGTACGGACTATCGGAACAACTCTTCCCGTCGTATCAGCCTGGATAGAGTTATATTCTACAAAAGCCTCAAACGGCATCCCTTGCTGAACCTCCTCATAGTAATCCACCGATACATCATACCTCAGCGTCACAAATGAGGGTTCCAGCCGAATGCGCTCATTTGCCGGAACATTTCGGATCCGGATGGGAATCCGGGCCTCTCCTTCTGTAAACTCGGTAACATAAAAAGACACACGAACTTCATCGTGGCTGCTGTCCATAATCGTATGTGGTACTTCAAGGGGTACCATTAGATTCACGGATCCCTGCCCCTGTTCAACCCTTGCCCCTGATGTAGGCCAGTAATAAATAGAATCGATCACTGAACGTGCTCCGGTAACCGTTACGCTATCCGGAGTAATTCGAATCCCACCTAAAATTTCATGCCTGGATGGTAACCGGATGTCCAGATCAGGCATTACGGGAACCTTCTTACTTACACGTGGTTCCATTTCAACGACGACCTCCTGCGGGCTGATTTTAAAGATTACCAATTCAGTATGTGAAGCCAAATGCGACTCGATGATATCGGCAACGTTCACCCTTTTCTGATCAACTGAAATGGTAACTTCCGGTGGATTCCTGTATAGAGGTATTAAGTTCCAGCCTGTCCCGTTTAAACCAACTCGAATGCTTTCCGGAGGTTTACGCGAAAAGGCCATTTCTTCATCCACCTCCGTGACATTAAGCGGAACCTCGATAAACACGGTATACTCTCTGTTCATGTTGACCAGGATCCACAAGGCTATAGCTATAGCAAAGCCAATAATGAAAACTATGACAATTTCTCCTTTATGAAGATATACAGATTCCCGATCCGTTGGTGTAAACAAACGGCTAATCCATTTTTTAAAAAAAGAGTGTTCCGAATTCATGCGTAAAAGATACAAGGCTCTGCATGATAATCCAACGGTCAGCTGCCTCTATTCAGATGTGATTCATTGCATCACGTTTTTACAATGATATCGCGAATAATTTCTTCATTCACGGCCTTATTCAATTTTTTTGCGATCATGTGTCTCTGCATATGTATTTCGTGTCTCCAGGAAGGGTCATCCACAAACAAGACAAGCCGACTCCCCTGAAACTTTAAGTTATGCACTTGCTCTGTTATTGCTTTTCCGATCACTCTCGGCCAGAGTGACAGAATCATTCCGCGCTTTAAAGAAACCCTGTGCGGATACGATTCCACAAAATCATCCAGCAAACGTCCCAATGCCTGAGGCTGTTTTTTTCTGAAAGACATCTATCTATCCTGAGCTTTTAACGGTGCCTTGACAGACTTCAAACCAGGAAAGCTTTTCATCCTTCCTGGATGAAAAACCGGTAAGTTTATCGGCATGAGCTGCCGTGACAAAAGACTGCCCCGAATGATTCAGGAGCATATTCATCACAATATCGGTTTTTTCGGGATCAAGATCACCAAAAACATCATCCAGAAGAAATACCGGACAATCTTCCAGGGTATCCGAAAAATAATAAAGCTGAGCAAGCTTCAAAGCCAGTGCATAAATCCTGTGCTGTCCCTGTGAACCATACTTCCGAAGCTCCATACGATCCAGAAAAAAAACCAGGTCATCTCGATGGGGACCGTTTCCGGTCTGCTGACGTTCACGGTCTTTGTGAAGCGTCTCTTGAAGTATTTTTTGGTACTGATCAAATACACGCTCCGCAGATGAGGTATCTTCAAGAAAAGAACGATACATCAATACAGGTTCAAGATCAGAACCGGCAAGCTCCTGGTGCGCTTTTTCAAGAAAAACCTGAAGAGCTTTTACTACCTCAGCCCTTTTTACGATCAGTCTTGTACCCAGTTCAAGAAGCTGTAAATCCCAGGGCTCAATCAGACGAATGAATTCGGAAGTCGTATGCCGTATATCCGAGAGCAGTTTATTTCTTTGTTTCAAAACCGATCGATAGCGGATAAGGTCTTCCAGATACGAGGGTGAAAGCTGAGAAACCATAGCATCCATAAAAGCCCTTCGTTCAGCCGGTCCCTCGCCAGTCAATTTTCGATCGGCCGGAGAGACCAAAACTACCGGAACCCGGCCAATCAAGTCGGCCCGACGATCCAGCGGGCTGTCGTTTACAGACAGTTTTTTACCGTTTTTCCTCGAGAATGAACAGGTGATTTTAAATTGTTTGCGAATATTACCCTCGAAGTTACCCGAAACTTCAAAACCCGAAGCCCCTTCCTGAACGACATATTGGTCGGAGTTGCTGGTAAAACTCCGTCCCATGCAAAGATAATGAATGCCATCGAGGAGGTTTGTTTTACCGGCACCATTGGGTCCGGTAATTACATTTACGAAGCGCCCCCACTCCACATCGGTTTGCCCATGATTTCGAAAGTGTACAAGAGAAAGCCGTGAATTAATCATGGGCCGGTTCAAAGTAGTGGAAACATGGATGTTTTAATCAAGAATCCTGATCCGGATCTGTATCTTCATCCTCATCCGAATCGTCATCATACACATCCCCGTCCTCGTTCTCATCCTTTGGTTTGGCTTCATTGACCACAATCGTTCGTTCAAGAAAAACGGTATTATTCAATTTTTCTATGGCCGCTTCTGCTTCTTCTGCTATAGCCATTTCGACAAACCCAAAGCCACGGGATCTTCTCGTTTTCTTATCTCTGACAATAAAAACATTCCGTACTTCCCCGAAATTCTCAAATAAATCCTTTAAATCCTGTCTTTTTGCCTTCCAGGCCAAGTTTCCAACATAAATGTTCATGATACACTACATAATTAATTTCCAAAAACAAGCGTGATTCAAATAACCGGGCCGAAAACACATGGGCTTAGGAAAACTCCCATAAAAGAGAAGCCCTTTAACGTACGGCAACGCTCTTTGGAGTACTTATAATGAATTAATAAACAATCCGGCCACGAGCATGCAGATACACAAACGTCACTGCCCGCCTTCCGGAGTACTGCTTCATTTTAAAATGCAGAAAATAAGTTAAAAAAAAAGCAGATTGATCACTACTATCAATCTGCTTTTTAAAGGTAACTCTATGATACAGAATTACCGGTCAGAAACAATACCATCAATGTGGATTATACATTGAAAGTTGCTCTGCCGAGATACTCTGCACATTCACCAAGCTGTTCTTCGATGCGAATAAGCTGGTTGTACTTGGCAAGACGATCGGTTCTGCTCATAGAACCGGTTTTAATCTGGCCGGCGTTTGTCGCAACGGCGAGATCTGCAATCGTAGTATCCTCTGTTTCACCGGAACGGTGTGAAATAACAGCGGTATAAGCATTCTTATGCGCAAGCTCAATGGTATCCAGTGTTTCGGTAAGTGTACCGATCTGGTTCACTTTGATAAGAATAGAGTTGGCAATACCTTCCTCAATACCTCTTGCCAGGCGCTCTGTATTGGTAACGAAGAGATCATCGCCCACCAGTTGCACTCTGTCACCTACGGCATCGGTCAGCTTTTTCCAGGCATCCCAGTCGTTTTCATCCATGGCATCTTCAATAGAGATAATCGGGTATTTATTCACCCAATCGGTCCAGAATTCAACCATTTCATCCGGATTCTTTTTCGAGCCATCACTCCACTTGAACTCATAGAGGCCGGTTTCTTTATTGTAAAACTCAGAAGTTGCAGGGTCAAGAGCCAAAAGTACATCATCACCCGGCTTGTAGCCCGCATTTTCAATAGCTTTGAGGATAACCTCTACGGCTTCTTCATTACTTTTAAGGTTGGGAGCAAACCCGCCTTCATCACCAACGGTGGTGGCATATCCCATACTGGAAAGTACTTTTTTCAGATTATGGAAAATTTCACCTCCGATACGAAGCGCATCTGAAAAAGATTCTGCTCCGCTTGGCATAATCATAAATTCCTGCAGATCCACATTATTATCGGCATGAGAGCCTCCATTGATGATATTCATCATCGGAACGGGGAGTACTTTTGCATTCACTCCACCTACGTATCTCCAGAAAGGAATATTTAAAGCATTAGATGCGGCATCGGCTACAGCAAGGGAAACACCGAGCATGGCATTAGCTCCCAGCTTTGCTTTGTTCTCGGTGCCATCCAGTTCAAGAAGCACACTGTCTATGTCCACCTGATTGAATACATTATATCCAATCAATTCATCACTAATTGCTTCGTTAACGTTTTCAACGGCTTTCAAGACGCCTTTACCCATATAGGCATCGCCACCGTCGCGAAGTTCAACCGCTTCATGTTCACCTGTTGATGCTCCGGAAGGAACTGCAGCGCGTCCCATAGTACCGTCTTCAAGAATTACATCGACTTCTACAGTTGGGTTACCTCTGGAGTCGAAAATCTGACGTGCAATGATGTCTTCAATAATAGCCATAAGTACAAGTTTGTTTTGTTCAAAAGGACAAGTTAAGATTACGCAACAAAGGTACCCTTTTTTTGTGAATTTTGGAAAAAGGCTTTGTTGTTTTTCTGTGAAATCTTATCAAATTTAGATATTTAGCATTAACAAAGCCGGAGAGAGGCGTTCGCAGCCTCTTCCTGTTACTCCCAAAACGCTGCTGCCGGAGTCTTCGGCTTTTGGCATCCGTAAAACGCTCCTTATGAAAAATAGAAAAGCATACCTTTTTGATATTGACGGAACACTTCTCCGTCTTAAAAACAAGGCCAACCAGCAAATTATTTTTGAAATGCTCCGGGATTACGGGGCCTCTGAAAAAGAAGTCCAATCCTTTGACTTTGCCGGAAAAACCGACCGTAATATTTTCAGCCGCCTTTTAAACCATCCGTCAGAAGAAGACTTTGATATAGCGAAGAGTCGCTATCTTCATGCGCTTGAAAACCGTCTATCCAACGAAGATATTCACGTTTATGATGGAGTCGATGAAGCTCTTGCCTACGTTAAGAGTACAGATGCCCCTGTAGGCCTTCTGACAGGCAATTTTGAGAAAGCAGCCCGGATCAAACTCGAAAAAAGCCGCCTGTCGCATCATTTTTCGTTTGGGGCCTATGGCGACCATCATCACCATCGAAATGATCTGGCGGTTTTAGCTCTCAAAAACCTGAATGCCTTTTCAGAGAGCCCATATAGTGCAAAGGCACTTGTTATCATTGGTGATACTCCCAGAGATATTGAATGCGCCCGGCATATTGGGGCTACCGCTCTGGCGGTTTCAACAGGCTACTATTCGGATGCTGAATTAGAAAAGTTCCATCCGGACGTGGTGTTGCCTTCTCTCAGCGAGTTAAAGGATTGGGATGAGGCAAACTGATCTGAACGAAGCCGCGTTTTAATTACCACATAGCTCCTATCACAAAGGTAATGTGAGGGGTCCCAAAAAAAGATTGTTTGCCGTAGGCCGGAACCAGGCCATCCTCTGGTTGCATATCCGGAGGCAGGTTTACATTAAATCCGGGTCCGGGTTCCAGTGGTTCCATCACTTGAATTCCGGAGGGATAATAGAAAAACTTATAACCTAAGCGGATAGACTGAATTCGTCCGAAATCTCCTCCCACATTCGCACCAATAGAAATATGGCCCGTTGTCCCCATTTGAAACGAGCCATCCCCCCAACCCTGAAGCGGATCATAGAGCTCAATTTCTGTCAGTCGAAATCCGTAACCAAACATATCGTGATCGAAATACGGATAGACAAAAGCGGGAGCAATGCCCCCCGAAGCCTGAACAAAAAAGCGGAAATTATCAGACAGATAACTTCCTAAAAATCTTTGTTGAACACCGAGTAATACCGGAAAAACCAGTACACGGTTGTATTTGTTCGGCGAAATAGAGTATCCCCAATAACTCTGAAAGGATTGCTCGCGCTCATCCCTGAGCCCACTAATCTGAAATTCAAAAATACCCTTTGTATTTCTTGCCAGAACCCGTCGATATTCAGCTCCCAGACCAAAACCAAAGTTATTTAAGTGAATCCGGAAGGCGATGCCATTTCTGATATCGTGGTCTAACGGCGACATAGGCGCTTCAACAGGTGCAAGTTCGGGCTCGATCCTCTCCTGCGCTGTAGCCGGCCATGCAGAAACAGCTCCCAATAAAGCCATTAAAATGATATAACAAACGCTATTTCGCATCATTCTTCGTTCTTAAAACAAGCTAAAATACAAAAAAAGGTCATTTCACTTGTTAATGGAGAAAAGAGTTGTATTTTCTAAAGCAAAAAAAACGACTTTTTATCTGCTTAAACAAAAAGTACAATAAAAAGCCGAATCTCGAAAAAACAAAAAGAAGTACAGAGTTACGAACATAAAACGCTTAAACAAACAAATCGTTCCGGTACCCGGCAAACCAACCCAGGCCTGCTGTACTCTTCGTCCGTTTTCACAAAATGATAACGAACGTGTTATTCTGTATGGTATCGCTGAACATTAAAAGTTAGAAAAACCATGGCAAACATATCCAGGCTGGAAGTATTCGGACCTTCCAGCACCTTGCAGCGCATGGGAGAAACCATGCAAAAAGAGACCCCTCATGTTCATTTTTATAAGCAATCAACCGGTGAAGGCCAGAATATTTGGGTTTTCCTTTACGAAGACGATAATACGGCTGTTCAAAGTTCGCGTTGTGTTGCATGTATCTTGTCCGAAAACAGCCACTCCGTTTCACTAGAATTGGCCGATATTGGAAAACAAAACGGTTTCCGGGGTACTCAGGGACTTGAAGAAGAGCCTGTCTTTGACCAGTTGTTAGATTTTATTCTGGACTTCAGCAAACAGTACGGCTTGACGGTCCAAAAGAAAATGGAAGATTGAATGCCCCCACTGGCCATACCAGGGATTGGAATGTACTTCGTATGCTCGAATTCGGCACTGATTATTTCGAAAAAAAGCAGGTGCCTTCCCCCAGATTAAGTATTGAGTGGCTTCTTTCTCATGTACTTAACATCAAGAGGCTGGATCTGTATCTTCAATATGACCGGCCGTTAACAGAAAAGAACCTGGCACATCTAAAGCCATTAGTGCTAAGACGTGGCCACCATGAGCCCCTGCAATACATCACCGGAGAAACTGATTTTTACAATCTGACCCTTTCTATTCAACCGGGAGTACTGATTCCGAGACCGGAGACAGAAGAGTTGGTGGGTTTCATTCTTAATGATCTTCCCAAAAATACTCCCTTTACTCTTTTGGACGTCGGCACCGGGTCGGGTTGTATTGCACTGGCTATTAAAAAAGAGCGGCCCGATGGTCGAGTTACGGGCATTGACCTATCTGAAGAAGCTCTTGAGGTCGCCCGGGTTAATTCCAGGAAACTGGATCTTGATGTTGAATTTATACAGAGCGACCTCTGTTCTTTTGAAGCAAACGAAAAAATGGATGTCCTGGTTTCCAATCCCCCTTACATTGGAACGAATGAAAAAAGCACTCTTGAGAAGCAGGTGATCCGATATGAGCCGGAGATGGCTCTTATAACGTCTGATGTTATCCGGATGTATACAAACCTTTCATCTTTATGCAGACGCTTACTCAAGCCTGGCGGTCTGTTTTATCTTGAAATTAACGACCTCTATGCAGAAGACTTACTTCCTGAGTTTAATTCGCATTCTTTATCTGCCGTCCTAAAGAAAGATCTCTCAGGAAAACAACGGTTTATCGTTGGAAAAACAACGGCATAATCATTTAATGGGTTGAAAATTAGGGGGTTAATACGTTTTTACAGATCAGAGAAAATTTTTCCCAAAACCAGTGTGGATAACTTGTAGAAAACTTTTTTGTTTTTTAAGGATGCTTTCTGAAACCTATGCCCTTTCGCCCTTCTTAACATATTTCACCAAAGACTTAACACTATGCCAACACACCGTATTAACACATAAATCAATGTATAGCTTGCGCTTGCGTGTTTTTGCCCAGTGTGGATAATTTATGGACAACAAAAACGTCACATATTGACAAGTGCGGCAAATATTGCCATCTTCCATTCGGGTCACACGCACCCCCATAGCTCAAGCTGTGGATAACTACAAATTTCAAAGTAAAAATCAAGCAGTATTTTACCGGGGATGGTTGAAACAAAAAAAAGTCATACAGAAAAACTGTCTTCAGAGACAAGAAACGCACAGAGTGTCTGGGCAGAATGCCTGGAAATTATTCGGGATAACATAAACTATCAGAAGTATAATTCCTGGTTTCAGCCCATAAAACCCGTACATCTTGAAGATAAAATCCTGACCATTCAGGTTCCTTCTCAATTTTGGTATGAATGGCTGGAGGAGCACTACTACAACATTATGCGCTCCACCATCTGCAAGGTACTTGGAGAAGGAGCCCGCTTTGAATATTCTATTGTACTGGAAAAAGCGGAACAGGAGCAAAATGATCTGTCGGTTAGATTGCCACAGCGCTCCACTCCTCCGGGAAACACCTCTGTTTCTTCACAGGGAAATGGGTACGGATCCTTATACCCGACAGAGGCCATAGAGAACCCTTTTATTATTCCCGGGATTCAAAAGAGTAAAATTGAATCCAATCTAAACGAAAACTATGTATTCAGTCAGTTTATAGAAGGAGACTGCAACCGCCTGGCACGTTCAGCCGCTATTGCCATTGCCGAAAACCCCGGGAAAAACTCTTTTAATCCATTTTTTGTGTACGGTGGCGTAGGACTTGGGAAAACACACCTGGTCCAGAGTATCGGTAATAAAATCCGGCAGGATTTCGGAGATCAATATTCTGTTCTTTACATTTCTTCGGATCAGTTTACCAATGAGTTTGTACATGCGATCCGAAACAACCGTGCCCGTGAATTCTCCATGCTGTACCGAAGTATTGATGTCCTCATTGTAGACGATATCCAGTTTTTTAGCGGCAAAGAAAAAACCCAGGAAGAGTTTTTCCACATTTTCAATGCCCTGCATCAAGAAGGAAAACAAATCATTCTAACCAGTGACCGGGCACCGAAAGACGTTCCCGATATTGAAGAGCGGTTAATTTCAAGGTTTAACTGGGGACTTAGTGCAGATCTTCAAATGCCGGATTACGAAACCCGATATGCCATCCTGGAAAAGAAGTCCCTCGAAAACGGAATCGAATTTGACGCAAAAATCTTTGAATTTATCGCACATAATTTCAAATCGAGTATACGGGACTTACAGGGGGCCATCATAAAGCTTCTTGCTACAGCATCGTTGCAGAAAATTGACAACATCGATCTTCCGATGGCCAAACGCATCTTGAAAGATCTTATTAAAGAAACCAAGAAGCATATTTCCATCGAAAATATTCAGCGTCTCGTCTGTGACTATTTCGGGATCGATCCAAATAAAGTTCGTGAAAAAACACGGAAGCAGGAAATTGTTGAAGCCCGCCAAATTGCAATGTACCTATCGAAAACGATGACCAAATCGAGCCTCAAGACAATCGGCCTGCACTTTGGAGGAAGGGATCATTCAACAGTAATTCATGCGATCAGCTCTGTAGAAGACCGGCTGACAACCAGCCCCAAGTTCCAACAAGTTTTGAAGGATATACAGCAAAGAATAGAACTTGCAAGTATGTAATCATCAAGCCATGGACTGCATTACCATAAAGAACTTGCGGATACATGCCAATCATGGTGTTTATCCTGAAGAGCGGGAGTCAGGAAATACGTTTGAAACGGATATTTTAATATGGCGCGAACTGGAGTTTGCTGCACAAACGGATAAGCTTGAGCATACCTGTGATTATAGCATAGCGGCGTCCATTGTATCTGAAGTCCTGAACTCTGAACCGGTACAATTACTCGAAACATTAGTCTATCGCATTGGGAACCGCCTTATGGCATCGTTTCCGGAAGCAAGAAAAATCGAAGTTGCCCTGCGTAAATGTACTCCTCCGATGGATCTCCCCTGCGATTACACTGAAGTCCGTTCGCAATGGCCCAGGTAATCATTGCATTAGGATCTAACGTTGGCGACCGCTTAACACACATGTCGAGGGCAAAAGCGTTTCTCGCATCTCTCAGCCAACGTCCTGTTTTCGCCTCGTCCATTTACGAAACGGAACCTGTCGGAGAAGCTTCAACCCACTACTACTATAATGCGGTTTGTGAGATCCATATTGAAACAGAGGCACAAACCTTCTTAAAAGAGCTCAAGTCCTATGAAAGAGAGCATGGAAGAGATCCGGATGCACTGCGCTGGGCCAATCGTACCATCGACCTTGATATCATTGATTTTGATCATACTCCTTTAGAAGCCACCTCTCTGATACTGCCTCATCCCGAATATCCGTCCCGTTTATTTGTCCTTGAGCCTCTCAAAGAACTATATCCAAACTGGATCGATCCGGTTACCGGGCAATCTGTTTCTGAAATGATTTCCAAAGCACCAAAAATTGAGGTTTATAAAACTGCATTAAAGTGGTAGTTTCTTTTCATGAATCCATACAATTTCATAGCGGTTGAAGGAGTAATTGGAGCGGGAAAGACTTCTCTGGCCAGGCTCCTTGCGGAGCGGCACAATGCCCGCCTCGTACTGGAACAGTTTGAAGAAAATCCTTTTTTGCCGAAATTTTACGAAGACAGAGAGAGGTATGCCTTTCAGACACAACTCGCTTTTTTGGCCAGCCGGTTCAAACAGCAAGATGTTTTGAGAAGCAGGGATCTTTTTCAGGAGTTGGTCATCTCTGATTATTTATTTGACAAAGACCGCATATTTGCCCGTTTGAATCTGAGTGGTGACGAAATGGCTTTATATGACAGCATATACAGCATCATGAATACCATCGCAGCAAAAGCAGACCTCGTTGTATATATACAGGCCAACGTTGACCGCCTCATGCAAAATATCCGGCAACGCGGCAGGCCGTATGAAAAAGAAATCTCACGTACATATATTGAAGAATTGAACGATGCATATAATCATTTCTTTCATCATTATACGCGATCCCCGCTGATTATCGTTAATGCAAGTGAAATTGATTTTGTTCAAAATGAAGGGCATTTAAAGTATATTGAAGATCATATTTTTTTACAGCCCATACGAAGTCACACTACACACATTACCCCACGATAAGCCATGTTGCGTATCCTTCTGTTCATTATCATTATTTACATGGTACTGCGAATAGCCCTTCGGCTGCTTCTTACGGAGTCTCCGGCACAAAAGCGAGCACGGGTATACAGTCAACAGGATAATGAACGGAGAAAAAACGCTCGGCCAAAGTTTGAAGACGTTGAAGATGCCGAGTTCGAGGAAATCCCCAAAGACTCTAAAAAGTCTTAAAAAAAACGGCTTTTACCCCTCATCTGTTTGCATATATGCGTTAAAAAAACGTATCTTTAAAATCTACTCCAAATGCCCTGGTGGTGGAATTGGTAGACACGCTATCTTGAGGGGGTAGTGCCTTAATTGGCGTGCTGGTTCGAGTCCAGTCCAGGGCACATAAAGCCTTGTAAGCTATTAGCTTGCAAGGCTTTTGTTTTATAGGTACCAACTATAGTACAAACAAACACGCCTCTCTATTTATTTTATTGCTCCAACAGAATTAATCGTGCCTTGAATTTCAGGAACCTTCAACCGTTGAGAACCTGGCATTATGAAAACAGCTATACGTTGCTCATCCGAAATCTGGCAACAAGCCGTACGTATGGTGCTCGATTATTGAGCACCGGTAAGCGTGAAGCTGAATACCCCCGCCACTACCGCCAGGACGCAGCCTTCGCGCCCTGCGGGACGCTCAGGCTATAAATCAAAGGGTTCACCCGTGTGGAATACGGGTATATAAAAACTATGCCATCTTATACCCGTACGATTTGAACACCCCTTATCCAAAAGCAAGCAATGGCAAACGTTGTTCAAATCGTATTCCACCGGGTTAATCCTTTATGCAACGGACAGAGACCCCGAGCGCCCGATCGTTGCCGGTCATGTAGGCATCGTTACTATCGAAGTACAGGCGCCGAACGCCAGAACCAGACACGGTACTTGACCAATAGTGCCCGCTAGAACCGACAATGCCGAGCGAACCATTGCTGCTGTGACGGTAGCCCGCCAGGGGCAGTTTCAGAGGAGAGTTGAACGCCCCGGATAAGTTATTGCTGGACCAACTACTTCTCTCAGCTTTCCATTCTGCCTCGGCGGGCAATCGATACCCAGGCGGACACGGGTTGTTGATTCCGTTTACTCCCTGCCATAAATCATCGTTCTGAGGGCTCCGCCAGTCGTAATTGGCTCCTGAGTTGCTGGTTATAAAAATCCCGTGGTCCGGCTGGTCGGAACTGCTAATAGTGCTGGTTTTATCAGAATCACGCCTCTGGTGCCCGTCGGCCGCACGGCCCCACTGATACAAATCGCCGTAGGCCTGCTCTTCGGTGGAAGAGGTGGCCGCTCGCGAAGCCCCCAAGTTTCGATCCATCCATACCTGCCCCGTCTCGGGATTGGTCACCTCGACCACCTCGGTATCGATATCCCGGGGCCAATTGTCGTCATCATCCTTGACCGAACCAAATATGCCGAAACCACTCTCGACCAGAAGTAAGGCTAATGATACTATATACTTTACTATCATTGTTTTCTAAGATTATTTTAAAAATTTCCCCTTTCACCCGGGTTAATCCTTTATGCAACGGACAGAGTAACCGAACGCCTGGAGGTTGCTATGCATGCTGGCATCGTTGCTAACGATTCCCGGGGTTCGTGCATTGGTATCGGATACAGTACTTGACCAATAGCTGGCTAAAGAGCCTACATTGAAGAGTGAACCATTGCTGCTGGCGCGTGTGCCTGCCAAGAGCAGCTTGAGCGGAGAAGCTACAAATACAAGCATCAGGAATCATCCTTTCTGCAACACTGCAAAAATGTCAAAAATTTAATTAAAAAAGAAGTTCCTGCTATTGTTAGCTATTCCATACTTGCACTTTCGAGCCTTTTATTTCGTCGTCAATTGTATAGTCAACCCCAAAGCACTCGCAACCAACAAAAGATTCGATATTCTGACGTCTTCACCATTTTCAACCCGTGAGATATATGGCCTTTTTTTTCCGACAATTTCTGCGAGTTTTTCCTGGCTCATGTTGAGTTCCTTTCTTCTGCTTCGGATAATTTCACCGAAGTAGTAAGAATAAGCGTTATCACGAAATTTTTCACGACGGTCAGAGTCTTTTTGTCCGTATCGCTCGTCTAATAAGTCTTTTGCTTTATACTTTTTCATAATTCCGCGTTTTTAAGATATTCCTCCAAAATTCTTTCCGCTTTTTTTATCCCTACCAGATAATCTTTATTTGATTTTTTAACAAATCCATTCAAGCATACGGCTTTTTTTGATTCAGAAAAGTTTACATGGTCAATGGCAAAAACGATTACCCGGTATTCGTTTCCTGCTTTTATACGTAATTCGTAAAATTTTGTATTCTGTAATTTCTTCACAAATTTAGAATGAACGATCTCAAATTCTTCCATGATTAATATCAGTTGGAAAAATTTGTCCGAGACCCTTTTTCCTTGCTTGTCTATAAAGTCCAAACAGAACTCTGTAATAGCAATCTCTCTCATACTCCGAATGTAACGAATTCGTTACTAAAATCCAAGGTTTTCGCCGGCTTTTCCGGCATCGGCACTGACAGGTATCAAGCATCAAGCTAGTATGGATTTCTTTTGGCTGCAACGTCTTCGTCTATCGGTATTGAGTTAATTACTTCCGATATGTGTTTATATCCGATAAATGTCCCCACTATTTTGAAGCCGCTTCTTTAAATACATTCTGCCATAGTGTGTCTTATAATATTTCTCCCGAATTAATTTCGATTCTTTACTTTTACAGGCTTCAAAAAAAAACAAATCTACTGGCCTTCTATCTTTCGTTGATGCAACCTGACCTTTTTCATGTTTGGCAAATCGTATTTCACCGGAGTTCACCCGTGTGGAATACGGGTATATAGAAACTATATAATCATACGTAATATACCATCTTATACCCGTACGATTTGAACATCCCTTATCCAAAAGCAAGCAATGGCAAACGTTGTTCAAATCGTATTCCACCGGGTTAATCCTTGACGCAACGCACAGAACATCCGGATGCCCGGTAAGAGTAGCGCATGCTGGCATTGCCGCTAACGAAGTACAGATTCCATGCGCTAGAAGCAAACACAAACACGGAACTCGACCAATAGCGGCCGTGGGAGCCGACATTCAAGAGCGAACCATTTTCGCTGCTACGGTAGCCCGCCATGGGCAGTTTCAGCGGAGAGTTGAATGCACCGGATGTGTTGTTACTACTCCAGCTTTCTCTTTCGGCATTCCACTCCGCTACAGTTGGCAAACGGTAGCCGGCAGGACAAGGATTATTAATCCCTTTTACTCCTTGCCACAGATTATCGTTCTGCGGCCTGCGCCAATCCCTATTGGCTTCAGAAGTACTCAAGATAAAACTCCCGTGGCCCGGTTGGTCGGAACTGCTCAAGGTGGATGTAATAGAAGAGTTGCTCCTCTGATGTCCGTCAACCCCGCGGCCCCATTGGTACAGGTCGCCGTAGGCCAGTGAGTCGGTGGAGGAAGTAGCAGCGCGAGATGCACCAAGGTTACGATCCATCCATACACGGCCTGTTAGCGGGTTGGTTACATCAACCACTTTCGTTTCGGTATCCCAGGGCCTGCCACCGTCATCTCCATTGTCATCTTGATACTCAAAATTAGCCATAAGACGGATATTCCTGGCTGGCATGGTTAAAGTGGTGTTGGCTGCGTTTTCATCTGCAATGTAGTCGATGTCGCCACTCCAATTGACAAACACATAGCCACTGTTAGCCATGGCTGTGATGGTGAACTCGTCGCCCTCATAATATTCAGCGGCACCACTGACCGATCCGCCCCACCATGGAGAGCTACCGAGTTCCAAAGTGTAGAAGCTCTTTATGCAGCGCACAGAGTAACCGGACGTCCGCTGGGTGTTGCTAGTACCGGCTCTTGTGGTAAAAACATACAGGAACTGTGTGAGCATTTCATACACGGTACTCGACCAATATCGGGCTTCGGTGCCGACACCAAAAATTGAACTACTGATGCGTGCACGGGAGCCTGACAGAGGCAGTTTCAGTGGGGATTGAAATGCACCCGAAGCATTGCTACTGGACCAGCTGTTTAGCTCGGCATTCCACTCCGCATCGGTTGGCAGTCGGTAACCAGCAGGACACGGGTTATTAACCCCGTTTACACCCTGCCACAAATCATCGTTCTGAGGATTACGCCAGTCCCGGTTATCATCGGATGACAAGATAAAATTCCCATGACCTGGCTGGTCGGTAGTGCTGGCAGTACTGGTTGTGTCGGAATCACGTTTCTGGTGACCATCGGCCGCACGCCCCCATTGGTACAAGTCGCCGTAGGCCAGTGAGTCAGTACTTGAAATCGCAGCGCGAGATGCACCCAAATTACGGTCCATCCATATACGGCCTGTTACCGGGTTGGTTACATCAACCACTTCCGTTTCGGTATCCCGGGGCCAGTCGCCAGAATCCTCCTGCCTGGTGGTAAGAACAAGGGTGCCCGTATCCAGATTTTCTAAGGATGCAATGGTAACTTCTTTACTCTGATATCGTTGGGTTTCTTTTACTACGACCCGGTATCCCATATCACGATCCATCTGCTGCATACTGCTGTAAATCCGGTTTGATCGTTGTCCACCTTGCCTCACTGTGATTTCAGAAGCGCCGCCGCCTATACCTGCACTCAAAAAAGTCATACTCTGTGCAAGGGAATACCCCTCTCCCTGTACCCGGATGATATACTGCCCCTGTGAAAAATTTCCACCCAAATTGACCTGTATCTCATTGCTGCCAGCGCTTATGTCAACATGGTTGCTCAATAATCTTTGACCCAAAATATTATAAATAGAAATTACAGCCTGTGTTCGTTCAGGGACATGAAAAGGAACGGTAGTCGTAGGATTGAACGGATTGGGATAGGAAGATCCAAGTTTAAATTCCGAAGGGATATCCGATCCGTCCTGAGGGTCTGCGGAGGTAGGCTCAACCTGATATACCAGTGTAAACTCGCCATTATCGTCGGTTATATCCGTGGCGATTTGCTCGTCCTTTTCATTGAAAAGCATAACGGAAAGTCCGGACACCGGATCCTGGTCCGGATCAACCAAAGTGCCAGTAACCTCATACTGTGCGGATGAACCGATGCACAATAAAGCGAGCACGATGAGTAAAATGATATGAATTGAAATAGCTGCGTGAATACGAAACATGGAGCCTCCTCGATGGACTAATTTTATATGGGGCATAATTTTAATAAATATAAATAATAAATATTGAATACTATTCCACAAAAAAATCGTACCGGAGTTTCAGAGAGACTCCAACCGTTGAGAACCTGGAATTGTGAAAACAGCTATACGTTGCTCATCAGAGGCCCGGCAACAAGCCGCACGTATAGAGTATATCCACGCCGCTTAAATACAAAGACGCTTACTTCAGTCGCCAGGAGAGCCAGACCCTTTAGGCGGCAGTCACATATATCGGGATCCAATGATTCGGAGTCGATCTGCAACGGTATTAGGAGAACGCACCTCTTGTGCGTAAACGAATTAAATGAAATTTCACACAAAAAAAGCCTTGCAAATAGATGACTTGCAAGGCTTTTCTTGTTTTTTAGTTGAACTTCGCGCGAAGTGGCCTACTTCATTTCATCCAGAACTTTTTTCAGTATGCATACTGCTGAGAAAAGGTCGTCTTTTGAAATGACCAGTGGAGGCACAAAACGCATCACATTCACCGATGCGGCATTGGCTAAAACGCCGAGTTCTGCCATTCGCTGAACTACCGGGCCACCTTCAATATCGAGCTCTGCTCCGGTCATGAGTCCTATCCCCCGAATATCTTTGACAAGAGGATGATCGGCAAGTTTCTCATTTAGGACTTCCATCAGCCACGCTCCTTTCTCTTCAGACTGTCGAACCAGGTCTTCTCGTTCCACCGTTTGAAGTACCGCATTTGCAGCGGCACATGCCAGGGCATTTCCTCCAAACGTAGTTCCGTGATCACCGGGCGAGAGCGCTGAAGCGATTTCTTCTTTGGCGAGAACCGCACCAATCGGAACTCCCCCACCCAGGCCTTTTGCCAGAGTAAGAATGTCGGGTTTTACGCCACTGTGCTCATACGCAAACATGCGGCCTGTTCGTGCAATCCCCGTTTGAATTTCATCAAAAATCAGCGGTACCCCATACTCATCACATACCTTTCGGGCATGACGCAGAAACTCAGGATCCGCCGGACGAACACCTCCTTCTCCCTGAACCGGCTCAATGACAACAGCGGCCGTCTGAGCGTCTACCGCTTCACTCAGTGCTTCTTTGCTGTTGAAAGGAATTTGCCTGAAGCCCGCCGGCATGGGTTCAAATCCCTCCTGGAACTTCTTTTTTCCGGAAGCAATGCCGGCAATGGAGCGTCCATGAAAACAGCCCTCCATCGAGAGAATCGGACCTTTTCGCCCCTGTTTGTTAGCATACTTACGTGCCGTTTTATACGCACCTTCCATAGCCTCCAGTCCAGTGCTGCACAAAAAGACACGATCCAACCCGGATAACTCTGCCAGCTTCGCAGTCAGTTTTGCCTGTGGCACCGTTGAATAAAAATTGGATACATGAACCAGTTTTTCAGCCTGGTTTTTAATGGCGTGAACCAGTGCAGGATGGCCATGCCCCAAACTATTTACGGCTATTCCTCCCAGTACATCTATATATTCTTTACCATTTGTATCCCACACCCGTGCCCCTTTTCCGTGGCTAAGAGTAATGGGAAGTCTTTTATATACCGGAAAATGATACTTTAGATCTAATTCCTGAATTTCTTTCATAGGATACCTTCTTCATTCATTTCTTCATTAACGCTAATTCCATCTATCCTCTTGAGATGACAAACGGATGAAGATGCGTGTATACATCCTCTTTTCTATTTCCATGTTCTGACATATTTGTCTTGCAGAAACCGATTTCGATATGGCAGACTCCACAAATATAAGAGCAAGCTACCCGTTCTGCTTTCAATCTCCAACAAGGGAAAGAAAAAATACCCCGGAACGGATTTCAGCCGGGATCAGTCCATGCTATATTCCATACTTGCTGCGCCCATATAATAGGCATTATTATTATTTTATGGAACCAAACCGTTCCAGCCACACAGGAAGGGATCATTTTCTGTTAAAACGTTATCCGAAGTATCTATGAAGTCTTTTATCATCTCTGTAAGGATGGCTGTCATCCTGCTGTCTCTTGTCGTTCTGCTTCCTGTTATCAGTCTGTTTGGACTGCTGGTTGCTCTGATCACTTTGGGCAGAGCAAGCGCCTTTTTAACCAAGTGGATTGGACTTGCGTTGGGAAAATCGGTGCTTTTCCTTGCCGGGATAAAAATAAAAGAGATCCATCATGATCCGGAATACAAAAAACAACCGGCCGTATTTCTTTTTAATCACAGTTCGACCCTGGATTTATTTATAACTATTTCACTGAATCTGCCAAAAGTCCGGTTTATTGCTAAAAAGGAAATTGCCTACAACCCTTTTTTCTGGATCATGGCCAAGGTAACCGGGCAAATCATGATTAACCGGAAAGATTCCAGAAAAGCGGTAGAGCAGATCCGGGAAGCGTATGATTATGTCCGTGAAAACAAGATTTCACTGATGCTGGCTCCCGAAGGCACCCGCTCAAGAGACGGAAAAATCAAGCTGTTTAAGTCTGGTGCATTCCGGACGGCTATTGACCTTGGGTATCCCGTTCGCCCGGTTTTTATAGAAGGTGCTTACGATCTGTGCCCCGGAAGTTCTCTCATTTTTAAACCGGGAACCATTAATGTTCACTTTCATCATGCAACAGATACCTCCGAATGGGACAAAACTCGACTCCGGAAACACATTGAAGAGGTCCGGGAACAGTATCTTGAATGGGCGGGTGAATGAGAGAAAAGAGTTTTCTGGCGGCGGATGAAGAAGAGCTTGGCGAGTAGAAAATGGAAAGCCCCGAAACTATGCGCTCCGGGGCTAACTCAACCATGAGAGAAACCACCACAGTAACCCTCAGCTAACTTAATATAGGTGTTGCAACTTGATTTTTCAAAATAAAAACCCGATTCCCGACACGCTCTCCAGGACTGAATATCACTAACTATCTACCTGTTTATCCTTAGTGATCCTCCCCGGCTTCGTATGGTGTCTCAATGTATGTACAACAACAAAATGTTTAGGCTATAGTGCCAATGAGTCTTTTACTATTCTTGAAAAAAATACTACAGACTTATTAAGCCGTTCTATGTAATAATCCGGGACAGGCACTGCCGTAACTCGAGAGGGGTCTATTTCCAGTTTACTTGCGATAAAAAGCTCCTTTCCGGATTCGTGTTCCGAAGGGAAAGATGAATAGATATCATTTTCGCACTTAAAGGCCTGTACTTTTTCGTCTGCCATTTCTATTTGATATGCATCGTCGATGAGGTAAACAACTTTGCTTGACGGATTCCTGACACAGCTTACAATCTTGCTCTGTATGATACTGAGCCGATCCGATAACCCGCGACAGGTATCTGTCATGGACTTTATTTTTTCCTTATCCATTTCGTATTAATCT